>NZ_JBGFQZ010000015.1:0-76421 GCF_041295535.1 Cellulomonas sp. ICMP 17802
CGGCCCGCTCGGCGGCGGTCAGCGCGAGGTCGACGCCGATCGTCGCGGAACCCCCCTCGACCGGCCCGGTGCCGTGGCGGTAGAGGACCAGGGAGGCCTCGGGGCCGCCGTCGGCACCGACCGTCCACCGCGGACCGTCCGCGCACGCCCACACGCGGCCCGCGTCCGTGTCGTCGCGCCACGCGCGGGCGGCCGTGCCGGGGACCGGCACCGGGGCGGCGAGGTCGATCACGGGGTGCCGCCAGGGTCGGGCGCCGGCGGCGTCGGCGCGACCGGGACCGGGGCCACCGGCGCCACCGGGGTCGGCGTCGCGACGGGAGTGGTCGGCGTCGTCGGCGCGGGCAGCCCCGGCGGGACGACGAACAGCCGGTCCTGGTCGGCCGTCGCCGGAGGGGTCGCCTTCTGCGAACCGTCCGCGAGCAGGGACGTCACCGACCAGCCGTACGTCCGCGCGGAGCGGTCCTTGAGCCGGGCGCGCCACTCCTGCGGCTGCGCCGCGGCGGCGTCGTCGAAGAACAGCGACTCGTTCTGCGTGAACGCCGGGTCCCCGCCGGGGTCGGCGTAGGTGAGGGCGACGACCACGCCCGCGAGCCCCAGCTGCGACGGGACGGGCCCGATGTACCGGACCTCGACCTTGAGCACGCCCTCGGCGGGGATGCCGGCCACGATCGCCGGGGTGGTCGCGTCGACCCACTCGCCGGTCTCGACGCCACCGTCCGCGTAGGTCAGGCGCTGGCGCCAGCGGACCGTGGCCGGGACCTCCCGGTCCGGCAGCCGGACCGACCAGGGCGTGCGCCCGGCGGCCCCGGTGAGCTCGAGGCTCTTCGACTCGACGACCTTGCCCTTCTGGGCGACCTCGAGGTCCACCACGACGCGCGCCAGCTCGCCGAGTGCGTCCACGAGGATGACGTCGCCGTCCACCCGGTCGGCCTTGGGCACGCCGACGACCAGCGCGTCCTCGGCCTGCGCGTTGGGCAGCACGACGGCCGGCAGGTCCTCGCGCGTGCCATCGGCGTAGAACACCGTCGGCGTGAACGTGACCTGGTCGCCCGCCGCGACGAGCCGGAGGTTGACCAGCTCGCTGCGGTTGCTCGGGCTGAGCGTGAGCTGCGCGCCGTCGTCCACCCCGGCGTCCGCGCGCCGGTAGCGGACGGCCACCTGCACCTCGGTGACGTCGTCGGGGGTGTTCGGCGCCAGCTGCACGGTCGCGGGCACCATGACGCCGAGCCAGCGCGGGTGCACCGACAGGCTGCGCAGCTCGGTGGTGGTCCACGGCCCCTCGACGTGCGTCTGGCGCACGCCCACGCCGAAGTCCGCCTTGTAGTCGACGATCAGCCGGTACTGGTAGGACAGGTCACGCTTGTCGTCGACGAAGAACTCGAGGTCCTTCACGTCGGTGGACGCCCGCAGGATGGCCGACGCCGTGTCCTTCGGGGCCGTGCCGTCGGGCCGCTGCCCGTACCGGACCTCGACCGTCATCTGGTTGACGCCCTGCGCCGCGAAGTCGACGTCCGCGCAGTCGATGTGGATGGGCAGCCGCTCGAAGAACGGGTTGTTGAGGTCGATGACGTGCACCCGCTGCGCGAGCTCGCCCAGGCTCCCCATGGTGCCCAGGTGCCCCTGCGGTGCGACGTGCCGCGCCTGGGCCGTCACCTGCTCCAGGTTGTAGACGATCGTCTTGCGCTCCGACTGGCTCACCGACTTCATGGCGAACGCCACCTGCGGGCGGCCCATCTTGTCCCAGACCTCGGTGGCGCCCGAGGCCGGTGCCTGCTGGCCGGGGGCGGTCGTGGTGCCCGGCTTGGTGGTCGTCGCGGGCTGCGTCGTCGTGGTCGCCGGCTTGCCGGTGGTGGTCGTCGTGGCCGGCTTCGTCGTCGCGGTCGTGGTCGTGGTCTTGGGGAGGTCCTCGAGCGGGGGCGGCGGGTCCTTCGGCGAGACCGTGGACGTGGTCCCGGTGGTCCCGGTGGTCCCGGTGGTCGTCCCCGTGGTGCCGGTGGTCGTCCCCGTGGTGCCTGTGGTCCCCGTGGTCGTCCCCGTCGTCCCTGTGGTCGTCCCGGTCGTGCCTGTCGTCGTCCCCGTGGTCGTTCCCGTCGTGCCTGTGGTCGTTCCGGTGGTGGTGCCCGTGGTGCCGGTCGTGGTCGTCCCGGTGGTGCCGGTCGTCGTCCCTGTCGTCCCGGTCGTCGTGCCCGTCGTGCCGGTGGTGGTCGTCGGCGTCGTGATCGGGGGGTTCGGCTGCGTGGCGGTCATGAGGTTGCCGGCGACGGCGGGCTGGCCGGGGACGAGCGTCGGCTGGAACAGGGCGCCGCTGCACAGCGTGGCGACCAGGTCGGCGATCTGCCGCTGCCGGGCGGCGATGCCCTCGGGCGTCGACATCTCGAGCAGCCGTGCGGTCTCCTTGATCGTGATGCTCTGGTTCTTGGTGAGCTCCTCGGTGATCGAGTCGATGTCGGCCTTGAAGAAGATGGTGCCGGCGGTGAACCGCTTCTCCATGAACTCGTACGACGACTTCATGTCGATGGTCACCGTCAGGCTGTAGGCCGGCAGCAGCCCGACGTACTCGAGGTCGTAGACCACGCCGATCGGCAGCGCGTTCGCGGTGGAGTTCAGCACGCCCAGGAAGAACGCGGCGCCGTCCTCGGTGAGGCTCATCGAGATGATCGAGCGGTTGTCGCCGTCCAGCGATGCGGTGCCCGAGCTCATGATCTCCTCGACGAACCGCGGCCCGGCCGCCACCGGAGCGCCCGCGCCGACGGTCGGCCCGGGCTGCAGCCCGACCACGCGGACCACGCCGCTGGAGTACGGGACGCTGGTCAGGGTGACGTCGTCGCCGGCGCGCGCCTTGAGCTTGGACAGGATCGCGCCGTGCAGGCCGCCCAGCCCGACGTCGACGGTCATCGCGAGGAAGCCGCCCGCGTAGGCCTGGGAGGCCTCGCCGCCCTTGCGGAACGCGTAGAGGTCGAACAGCGGGCCGTTGGCGTCCCGGCTGATCTTCGGGTTGCCCGGCAGGTAGTAGAAGGCCGTGGGGTCGTCGGCGTCCGCGAGCACGGTGATGCCGAGGATCTCCTGCCTGCTCTCGAGGTCCAGCATGACGTTCTCCTTCGATCAGACCGTGCGGGTGGAGACCGCGATGAACGGTCCGGTGCTGTCGGTCCAGGCGGACTGGCGTTGCGTGCCGTCGGCACGGAAGCTCGTGGTCTGCGAGCGGAAGCCGGGCGCGGCGTCGGGGCCTGCGGCCAGGCTGAGGGTCTGCGCGACCGGCGTCGTGGGGTCGAAGAACGCGCTGCTCGCGGTGTCGTCCGGCGCTCCCGCCACCGCGACGCGCACCTGGACCGCGTCCAGCCCGGCCTCGGCCAGGGGCGGCCCGACCAGGCGCACCTCGACGGACCGCATCCGGCTGCCGGTGCTGCCGACCAGGATCGACGGGTCCGTGGTCTTCTCCCAGTCGGTGGTGTCGATGACGCCGCCCGCGGCGGTCGTCACGCGGTAGCGGATCTCCTGCGCCGCCGCGTCGAGCACGGGCCAGCTCAGCGTGACGGGCTGCCACCGCAGCGGGACGGGGACGGGCGGGGGCGCGGGCTGGCCCTCGACGGCCGGCGGCGGCGGGGTCGGCGCGAGCGTGCGCGAGAACCGCCGGTGGTACCCCGCCTTGTCGTCGTCGTAGGTGACCTCGACGGTCACCGCCGACACGTCCTCCGTCGTGACGTTGGGCTGGACGAGCAGCGACCGGGTGCCGTGGAACGGGCCGTCGACCCGCAGCAGCGCGTCGTCCGTGACCACCGGCGGCAGGGTGAGCGCGCTCGCGTCGTCGAAGGTCAGGACCGCGGCCGCGGTGTAGTGGCGGTCGGCGTCGGGCCCCGTCCGCACCTGCCACCGGCGCTGCTCGACCGGGGTGACAGGGTCGACGGCGAGGCGCATCTGCTGGTGGGCCGTGAACCCGGACGCCTTGTCGGCGTAGTCGAGGGTCACGTCGACGTCGGTGACGCCCGCGCCCAGGTGCCCGGTGTCCACCTCGACGTCCAGCACCCCGAGGTCGTCGTACGGGCGCACCGACAGCGTCCGTCCGCTCTCGGGCCGCGGACCCGTCGTGTACGTGAGCGAGGTCGCGTCGACCGAGCCCGACCGCGTGAACTCGTACGTGACGGCCGCGGTGTAGGCCAGCGTGGACCGGCCCTTGCGGCGCACGGCCCAGGTGAGGTCCGTCGGCCCGCCCCGGCGGAACACCAGGCTCCCGGTCTCGGGCGCGACGGCGTCGCCGGCCTTCCCGTACGCCAGGTCGACGGTGACGCTCGTCAGGGAGAGCGCCGCCATCTCCTCCGGGGACGGGCCCGTGACCAGCACCTCGAGCAGCTCGAAGAATGGGCTGGCCAGGTCCACCTTGTGGGTGCGCGCGGCCACCTCGTCCTTGCTCAGCAGCGTGGCCAGGAAGCCCTGCGGCGCGTGCGTGCGCTCCTCGGGCGACCGCTCGGAGAAGTCGTAGTCGACGACCCGGAGCTCCTCCTCCTTCTTGGCCTTGAGGGAGAGCGTGACGATCGACGTCTTCGGGGCCTGCGCGGGCGGCATCCCGGGGATCGCCGGCATCGTGAGGTTCGGCATGCCCGGGGACGGCTGGTAGAGCTCCTGGATGATCTTGTCCTTGAACAGCGACAGCGCGAGCTCCTTGCTCCGGGCCGCCTCCTCGCCCATGGCCTGCGACGTCAGCTCGATCGTCACGACGCCCTTCTGCACCAGGTCGCTCAGCGTTCCCTCGACCTCGGCGCGGATGTAGGGGCAGCCCACCGACGCCGACCCGCCGAGCTCGCGGTACACCTGCGAGACGTCTGCGTGCACGTGCGCCTGCACGCTCGGCCGCAGCCCGAGGAACGTGAGGTCGTAGACGACGCCGACCGGGGCAGCCCCGTCCTTGAAGAGGGCCTCGAGGAACGTCGCGCCGTCCTGGCTCAGGCCGAACGAGAAGATCGACCGCAGGCCGCCCAGCAGCGACGGGGTGCCGCCGCCCACCATGCTCTCGACGAACCGCGGGCGCCCGGGCGTGATCGTGGGACCGCCGGGGGGCACCACGGTGGCCAGGTCGAGCGCGATGACCGAGACCGAGCCGCGCACGTAGGGGATCGGGGACAGCGAGATCGTGTCCGGGTCGCGGTCGAGCAGGCCGCCGAGCTTCTGCACGGCGGCGGCGTGCTTGTCGTCGGAGAGAGTGCACTCGACCCCCATGGTGAGGAAGCCGGCGCCCAGCTCGGCCGGGATCGTCGTGCCCTTCAGGGGGGACTGCGCCAGCTCGACCGCGTACGTGAACAGGTCGAACATCGGCTGGCCGCCGGTCCGGGCGATCGTGGGCTCGGGCGCCGCGTAGTAGAACTGCACGGGGTCGGCGTGGTCCGCGAAGATCGTCAGGGTGCCGACGCTCGTCGGCGGCTTCTCCAGGCTCAGCACCGGGTCACCCGCTCACGGTCGTCGAGCGGAGGTCGACCACGATCAGGTCGCTCGTCCCGGACGCCCAGGGCTGCACGGCCACGAACCCGTTGGTGTCGACCGTGGTCAGCTGCCACCACACCTGCCGGACGGGCGGGTCGCCCAGGCGGTACACGAAGGGCGCGACGCCGGCGGCCTCCGCGCCGGGCGTGATCGTCAGGTCGCTCGACGCGCGCACGTGCTGGTCCACCGGGTCCCGCACCTCGAGGCGCAGGGTGGCCCGCAGGAGCTTGCGCTGCGCGAGCGTGCCCAGCACCTTGACCTGGACCTGGCGCTCCTCGACCAGCCGGCGGTCGACGATGACGCGGTCGTCCGTCGCCGCTCGCCACGACCCGTCGACCAGCGGGCCCACCAGCGGCTGCAGGGTCAGTCGGTACGCGAGGGCGCGCGACCCGCCGGCCGCGATGGAGTACGTCCGGGTGAGGTTCGGGGTGTCCGCGCCGAGCCGCACCGTCTCCTCGGGGTACCGCACGCCGGCCGCCTCGTCCTCGTAGCGGACCTGCAGCAGCGCCGCCGCGAGGTCGGCCCACGGCAGGTCGACGAAGAACGTCACGGTCAGCTTCTCGGGCATCGGGTCCGGCAGCGAGCAGAACGGCTCGACGGCCGACGACCACGGCGAGACCACGTCCCCGCCGGCCTCGGGGGGCCGGTGGTAGGTGGCGCGCCACGACCAGCTCACGTCGTCGGGCAGCGACGCGAACAGCCAGTGCTGCAGGGGGTTCGCGGCGTCGAGCTGCACGCGCGCGGTCGCGGGCGCGTCCTGCGCGGAGCCGGGGTGCAGCTCGACCGTGACGGCCGGGAAGAGCGCGAACGAGAAGAGCGGCGCGACGGTGACGGTCACGTCGGTCACCGCGTAGGCCTCGCGCGGGTCCACCACGAGCTCCGTCGACTGCCGCGTCCGCCACGCGGAGACCGCCGGGCCGGGCGGGCGCACGGGGGAGGACGGGTCGAAGTCGGCGGACACGCGGTACACGTAGGGGCGGTCCCACACCCGCTCGCGCTGCGCCTCCTCCAGCAGGTTGACCACCCAGTCCCGGTGCTGGCCGGGCGCGGTGAACGTCAGGGCGGCGTCGGGGGTCGGCTCTGCGGTGGCCTCGACCGGCGTGCGCGCGACCTCGACCTGCACCGACCGCAGGCGGTCGGACGCGAACCGGTCCACCACCTCGACGCCCACCTCGAGCCGCGGGAACCCGCTGAGCTCGACCTCCTGCACGAGGCGCGACCGCACCGCCGGCCACGTCGGGCGCTCCTTGCCCTTCTCGTCCACCCGGAGGGCGTTCAGCAGGCCGCCGAGCGTGCCCTGGGGGCGCAGGTCCCGGACCTCGGCGACCCGCTCGCGGGCGCGCAGGTCCATGCGGCGCACCTGGTTCTCGTCGACGGCCTTCAGCCGGAAGGACGCGCCGGGGATGATCGCGCGCGTCAGGCTGGACACCACGTCGTCGACCACCGCGGCCACGGTCTCGCCCGTGCTGGGCGGCGGGATCATCGGCTGGAACAGCTTGTCCAGCACCCAGTCGGTGAGCTGCGTGCGGGTCCGCTCGGCCGCGGCCCGGGCGCCCTCGCCCGTGCCCTCGATCACGGTGTCGATCTGGACGCCCGACTCCTCGAACGCCGACGAGATCGCGGTCTCGACGTCCGCGGCGACGTACCAGGCGTTCGTCGTCAGCTTGCTCTTGAGGGACGAGTAGACCTTCGCCCAGTCGGCGTGGATGTCGATGGTGAACGCGGGGCGCAGGGCCGCGAACGTCATGGCGTAGGTGACGATGACCGGCTGCTCCGGCAGGTCCAGGCAGGCGCCGATCATCTCGGCGGCCGCCTCGTTGAGCACCAGCTGGAAGGTGGCGTCCTGGGTCGCGCCCATCGAGGGCCGCCCGCCGCCCGCGTACCGGACCTCGAACGTGCCGCCCGGCGCGGCGGACCCCTCCTTCGGCGGCGTGCTCGTCTGCCCGAGGACCACCAGCTCGACCGTGCCCGTGTCGAGCGGTGCGGGCACCACGCGGGGTCGCGAGCCGGCGACGCCGCGCACGTCGGCCAGGCGCGCGGGCAGGTCGTCGAGGACGTCGGGCGGCACGAACAGCTGCGTGGTGAGCGAGAGGATCCCGCCGGACACCTTCGCGGCTCCGGCGCCCCCGCCCAGGTACTGCGTCAGCGAGAGCGCGGGCACGCCGTCGTGCACCGCGAGCTGCGGCGCGGACGGCAGCACGTACCAGAGGCCGGGGTCGGCATGGTCGGGCAGCAGGGCGTACCCGTCCACGACGGGGTACGGCGGCTCGAGCGAGAGCACGGCGGCACCGTGGCTCAGGGCTGGGGCGTGGGCGCGGGCGGAGCCGGCTGCAGGCCGGGGTCGGGGACCACCGGGAGTGTCGGCGGTGCGGGCACCGGTGGCGTGGGCGTCTCGACGACCGGCGGCGTCGGCGGGGTCGGCGGGGCGGGCGGCGCCGGCAGGAACAGGAAGTCCGAGGCGCCGCTGAGCGTCCCCGTCAGGCCCTTGACCGACACGGGCTCGCCGACGGCCGGCACGTACTCGATGTCATAGGTGTACGCCGAGACGGCGGCGTCGGCCCGCGTGACCGACCAGACCTGCGGGGTCGCGGCCGAGAAGGCGAGGGCCTGCGTGTCGTGGATCGCGTGGGAGGGGTCGTCGTACGTGAGCCGCACGATCACGCGGCGCAGCGCGGTGCCGACGCCGGTGTCGGACGGGTCGACGCTGACCTTGACCACGCCGCCGCGGGCGTTGCCCACCACCAGGGTCGAGGCGTCGGACTCGACGGGTGCCCACTCGGTGCTGACCACCGAGCCGTCCTTGCCCACGATCTTCGTGCTGTAGCGGTATGCGCGAGCGTCGGGGTCGCGCAGCAGGAACCGCCACTGCGGGGGAGCGAGGGCGGCCAGCGTCGACTCGGAGAACTGGAGCGACCGGGTCTGCTGGTAGTCGTGCGCCTTGTCCTCGTACGCCAGGTCGACGATGACGGTCTGCACCTCGGACCAGTCGACCGTGGGCACCACCGAGAGGTGGAAGCCGTCGTCGAACGGGGTGGAGACGGACAGGTAGGCGGACTGCGCGTTGTCGTCGTGGTCGGCGGTGTACCAGTCGGTCGTGATCCGCTGGCTGCCCGAGGTGTCGTCGGCGGTGACGTACGTGAACCGGTACCGGTACGGCTCGGTCCAGGGCGCGTAGATGACGCGCCGGTAGTCCACCTCGGGCGCGTCCTTGGTGAGGATGACCTTCTCCACGACCTCCGGCACCTTGTGCGCGGTGTCGCCGTAGGCGATCTCGACCTCGATCGACGTGAGCTTCTGGGTGTCGAACGCGTTCTTGTCGTTGGCGGCCACCTTGAGCGCCATGACCCCGGGGTTGGGCACGCGCAGGGTGTAGTCGCGCAGGTGCGAGGTCTCGGAGTAGAGCCGCGCGGTGGTCACCGGGCCCGACGTGTAGTTGACGTCGACGTCGACGGTGTACGTGTCGGCGCTGACCTGCGCGAGGCGCGTGGTGAAGGTCTTGGGCGCGTGGTCGGCCTTGGTGAACGCGAAGCTCTCGCGCTTCGAGATGTCACGCCCGTCCTTCTGGCCCGTGTACGAGATGTGCCCGACCACGCTGTGCACCAGGTCGCCGTAGACGTCGAAGTCGAGGTTGGTGTCGACGTTGACGGTGAGCGTGTTGAAGTACCACTCCGCGGTGCCCAGGTCGATGTCGAGGATCACGTCGTCGACGGGCGCACCGATGAACGACGGGGCGATGGTCGCGCTCGGGTTGTACTGGCGCACCACCACGTCGCGCTGGACCAGGTCGAGGTTGAACACCTGGTGGATGTCCTCGTGGATGAAGCTCATCCACTGGTTCTCGCGGTCCTTGTCGGTGGCGATCGAGCCGCCCTTGAGGAAGTGGTCCTTGAGCCACTCGTCCATCCGCCCGAACGCGAAGCTGCGCAGCGCCTCGACGTCCTCGTCCTTGATCTGGCTGGACCCCTTGTCGATGTTCAGCGTGATGAGGCCCTGCGACTCCATCGTCTCGCTGATGGAGGTGCGGTGGGCCTCGGTCGAGGTGTCGTCGCCCCACACGCTGCCGTCGGTGACCTGCGAGGTCGTGTACGTCATGACGACGTCCTTGACCTCGTTGGAGTCGCAGTGGGCGTAGACGTGCACGGCCGGGAGGCGGGTGTCGAACGAGAGCGAGTACTCGACGATCCCGACGCCGGCGCCCTTCTTGAGCGCCTGGTAGAACAGGTCGGCGCCCAGCGTCTTCAGCTCGACGGCGTACGAGGCGGTGTTCTGCGCGAACAGCGACGGCTTGCCGGACTGGACCTCGGCGACGAACTTGTCGTCCTTCATGATCAGCAGGCGCACCTCGCCCGCGATGAAGTCCATCGAGGTGAGCTTGGGCGGCGGCATGTTCGGCTCGTTCGGCCGCTCGGCGCGCATGCGGTCCAGCAGCTTGGGGCGGACCGTCGTCTCGAGGAACTTGGGGTCCTCCACCAGCTCGGTGGTGAAGACGAGGTAGCCCCCGCCCTTCTCGTCGTCCCCGGTGTGCTCCACGGGGAACTGGTACTTGAGGAACGTGAACATCGGCTTGCCGTCCGGGCCGGTCGCGATGCGCAACGTCCGCGGCAGGTAGTAGAAGTGCGCGAAGTCGTCATCGTCCCGGAAGACGGTCATTCCCTCGATGGTGTCGAACACCGGAATCGACTGCATCAGGCCCCCCTGAAGTCGGCGACGGACCCGGTCCGGCGACGTCGCCGGAGGTCACGCCTCGTCGAATCTATCCCCGACCACCCGTTTGGGGGAGGGCGAAATGTCCGTGTATGCGGTACGGCCCTCGCCGCGCGCGTGCAGGAGCAGGACCCGCCGTATCTCGCGGGCGCAGACCACGCAGAACGGCTCGCCCAGGGTGCGCATGCGGCACGTCGCCTGGGCCCGGTAGACCCCGGACGCGTAGCGGTCGCCGCCCTCGACGCAGCCGGTGCCGGCCAGCCCGGCCCACGGCGCACGCGCGGGGTCGCGCTCGAGCGTGACGTTGAGGCGGGAGGGCTCCGGGCCCGGGTGGCGGCCCTCGTGCCCGTACTCGTCGGCGAGGTCGAAGGCGGCGTGCCCCAGCTCGTGCACGGCGAGCGCGGCGGCCCACGGGTGCCGGGTGAGGCACGCGACGGACCCCGCCGAGCCGCCGTACTCCTCGCGGTTGGCCAGCACGAGCACCGCGTCCGCGTCGGGCACGTGGCGTCGCGCGAGGCGTAGGGCGGCGTCCTCGTCGACCGTGACCAGCCGGCCGTCGAGCACGGAGGTGCCCGGTCCCACCGCGTCGACCCGGTGCACGTTGACCAGCGCGCGCAGCAGGCCGAACGGCTCGGTGGCCAGGAGCTCGGCGACGAACGCGCGGACCGCCTCCGCGAAGGCGTCGAGCTCGTGCGCCCCGAACCCGTCGGCGAGGACGACGACGTCGAAGCGGCGGTCGGGCGGCCCGTGGTCCAGCACCGTCACGGTGGGGAAGGCGTCGCCGGGCACGCGCTCAGCATCGCGCACGGCGATTCACCCGGACTACCACCCACGAGGTGGTGGCCAACATCACCCAAACGGGTCGAAACTGGACGCGCTGACTCGGATTCGCAAGGGGGCGTGATGACAGCCAAGCGCGTGTACTTCTTCAGTGGGACCGACTACTCCCGCTTCGACACCGCGATCGACACCGTGCTACCGATCTACCCGCGGGACACCGCCGCGTCGTGGACCGGCCTGCCGGGCACGATCGACGCGGCCCTGAACTGGGGCAACGGCAAGGTCTACTTCTTCAGCGGCGCGCAGTACTACCGGTTCGACGTGCTCCTGGACGCCGTCGACCCGGGCTACCCGCGGCCGATCGCGGGGGCCTGGACCGACGCCGCGACCAGCGCGTTCGACTCCGGCATCGACGCCGCGGTGAACTGGGGCAACGGCAAGGCGTACCTGTTCAAGGGCGGCCAGTACATCCGGCACGACATCGCGAAGGACACGCTCGACCCGGGCTATCCCAAGCCGATCAAGGGCAACTGGCCGGGCGTCGACGGCACGATCTTCGAGAAGGACGTCGACGACGTCGTGAACTTCGGGAACGGCAAGGTCTACTGGTTCAAGGGCGACAGCTACGCCCGCGTCGACCAGGGGACCAAGTCGTTCGACGCCGGCTACCCGCGGCTCATCAGCGCGGCGTGGCCGGGGGTCTTCCCGACGGGCATCACCGCGGCGGTCGAGTGGCCCATGGCCGCGGTGCAGCCCGCCGGGTTCCGCGTGCCCGAGAACCGGGCCGGCTGCCAGCAGGTGCCGACGGGCGCGGGGTCGCGGTTCGGTGAGCGGTTCGAGATGAACATCGACTTCGACGCCGCCCCGTACCCGACCACCTGCGCCGTGGGCGAGTACCGGCAGTACGTGCGCGGCGAGTTCCGGGTGAACGGCGCGGTCAAGACCCACCTGCTCGCGGACCCGCGCGGCGGCCCGGCCCCGGCGATGCTGCCCCGGCCGGCCGTGGGGGCCGCGGGGGACAACTTCCAGCAGGACGGGATCCAGCTGCCCGCCGGCGGCGCCCAGCTGTTCTACGGGCACCGGCGCGGCCAGGTGTTCGCCACCAGCCAGTTCACGCCCGACTTCCCGACGGGCTGCGCGTTCCGGGGCATCGACAACCCGGGGATCAGCTCGGCGACCGGGAACGTGCTGTCCGTCAACCTCGACTTCCGCGGCGACGCCGTGGACTCGGCCACCAGCACCGAGGTGCTGCAGACGTCGAGCTGGTCCGTGAGCTGCGGGGGGACCGCCTGATGAACGTCTCGACGATGCTCGGTGGGCGCTGGACGCTGCCCACCATCGAGAGCGTGGGCACCACGGTCCGGCTGCACGTCAGCGTGTCGGTCGAGGACACCGAGGTGCTGACGGGCCAGCCGGTCACGGTGGCCCTGCAGGCCGGCGGCCAGCAGCTGGCGGTGAGCGAGGCGCCGGCCGACGGTGCCTGGTACTACCTGGAGACGCTCGCGATCACGGCCATCGCCGACTTCGCGTTCGACAACCCGGACAACCTGACGCCCGAGAGCGTGACGGTGACGCTGGGGGGCGAGTCGGCCACCTGGCCCGCCGAGCTCCCGGCCGGCGACCAGGGTCCGGGCGACTTCCCGATGGTCTGAGGACCGGCACGCAGGGGGGCGTGATGACTGCCAGACGGGTCTACTTCTTCAGCGGGCCGAGCTACTCGCGGTTCGACCACCCGGGCGACTCGGTGCCGGCGGGGTACCCCAAGGACACGGCGTCGAGCTGGCCGGGGCTGCCCGGCGAGATCGACGCGGCCGTGAACTGGGGCAACGGCAAGGTCTACTTCTTCAGCGGCTCGCGCTACTACCGGTACGACGTGCTGCTGGACAAGGTCGACGACGGCTACCCGCGGGACATCAAGGGGGCGTGGACGGACGCGGCGGACCCGGCCTTCGAGCCGTTCAACCAGAGCGTCGACGCCGCCGTGAACTGGGGGAACGGCAAGGTCTACCTGTTCAAGGGCGGCCAGTACATCCGCCACGACATCGCCAACGACATGTTGGACCCCGGGTACCCGAAGCCGGTCAAGGGCAACTGGACGGGCATCGCCGGCACCATCTTCGAGCCCGGCATCGACGCGGCCGTGAACTGGGGCAACGGCAAGGTCTACTGGTTCAAGGACGACTGCTACGGGCGGCTGGACCAGGCCACAAAGGCGCTCGACCCGGGGTACCCGAAGCTCATCACCGCCGGGTGGCCGGGGGTGTTCCCGATGCTGATCAGCGCGGCCGTCGAGTGGCCCATGGCCGACGCGCTCGCGGGCGGGTTCCGGGTGCCGATGGCCCGGGGCGGCTGCGAGGCCGCGCCGATCGCCGGGGGCACGTACTTCCGCGAGTACTTCGAGATGGCCGTGGAGTTCGAGAGCACGCCCTACCCGACGACGTGCGCGGTGGGGGAGTACCGGCAGTACGTGCGCGGCCAGTTCACGGTCGGAGGCGAGGTCAAGGAGCACCTGCTGGCCGACCCGTTGGGCGGTCCGCCCCGACCGATGCGGCCGACCCCTCCCGCCGGGTCGACGTCGGACAACTTCCTCGAGGACGGCAAGGAAGAGGACGGCAAGCAGTACTACTACGGGCACCGGCGGGGGATCCAGTTCGGCAACAGCGAGTACACGCCGGACCCCCAGACCGGGTGCTCGTTCCGGGGCAGGGACCGGCCCGGCTGGCCCGGACCGACGGGCAAGGTGGTCGTGGTCCAGCTCGACTTCCACGGCGACGCGGTCGACTCGGCCACGGTGGACTCGGCGGGTGACCCGCTCGTGCTCAGACGGTCCGACTGGTCGGTGAACTGCGGAGGGACGGCCTGATGAACGAGGCGCAGAGGGTGGGCGGGCACTGGGTGCTGCCCACCCTGGAGAGCAACACCGGCGGTGTCGCCCGGCTGCACGTGAGCATCGCGGTCGGCGAGGTGGACCAGCTGAGCGGCCAGCCTGTCGCGGTCAGCCTCCGGGCTGGCGACCAGGAGCTGCCCGTGCTCGAGGCGCCGGACCCCGGCGCGTACTACCACCTGGAGACGATCGCGGTCACGGCGGTCGCCGACTTCGCGTTCGCCAACCCGGACGGGCTCGTGCCCGACACCATCACGGTCACGCTCGGCGACGAGTCCGCCAGCTGGCCCGCGGAGCTCCGCGGCGACCCCGGGAGCCCGCTGGTGGGGTGAGCCGCCTCAGAAGTGGACCGGGAACGTGAGGACCACGACGAGGGTGGCCAGCAGCACCGCACCGCCGATCGCGATCATGACCGCGCGGCGCCGCGGCGAGCCCAGCTTGGAGCCGATGCCGCAGAAGAAGAGCACGGACGCGCACAGCACGGTGGCCAGCACGTAGTTGTCCTTGCGCTCGATGGCCAGGCGGGCCGTGGCGGCCGACCGGTCCGAGGCCTTCTCCAGCCGGGCCGCCTCCTGCGCCGAGGCCAGGACGTACTCGTCCATGGCGAACGGGCTGGGCGGGGCCGCGGGGTTGGTCAGCGGCTCCTCCGCGAGCCACGCGTGCACGGCCGGCCGGAACTCGGGGCGGAACCGCTCGAACAGGAAGCCGGAGTACACCGTCGGGTCGGGCACGTAGGGGTCCGGGACGACGACCGTGTCGCCCTCGCTGTGCAGGGCGTCCAGCCAGTCGGTGAACAGCATGACGTCGATGATCGACTGCTGGCCGGCGAGGGTCTGGGCGCGGTTCGACTCCGCGCGCTCGCGCGAGGCGGCGCTGTAGGCGGCAGCCTGCACCCCGCTCCACTGGCTGCTCTGGAACGCCGACCACGCCGTGAGCACCGTGGCCACCGCCAGGACCACGGTCGCGACGAGGTCGAGGTGGCGGTACCAGCCGGTCTCGGCGGGCGTCGCCTGCGGCTCGTCGACCATGGGCACCTCGACTCCTCGACGCAGCGCCCCGGCACGGGGGCGGCGATGTCCGGTTCGTCCCTGCTGTCACGAACGTACTCGTAGCATCGGGCGCATGGAGGTCGCGGTTCTCGGCCCGATCGAGCTGCGCGCCGACGGCCGGAGCGTGCCGGTCGGCGGCGCCCGGCAGCGGGCGCTGCTCGCGGTGCTCGCGGCGCGCCGGGGGCAGGTCGCGCCGGCGGAGGTGCTCGTCGAGGCGCTCTGGGGCGACGACCCGCCGGCCACGGCGACGCACACGCTGCACACGCACGCCTCGCGGCTGCGCCGCACCCAGGGGCTGGCGCTGCGTGCCGTCGACGGCGGGTACGTGCTCGACCTGGACCCCGATCGGCTCGACTCCGCCCGGTTCGACGCGCTCGTCGCGCAGGCGGCCGGGGAGCCCGCGCCGGTGGCCGCGCGCCTGCTCACCGAGGCTCTCGCGCTCTGGCGGGGGCCGGCGTTCGGCCGGGCCGCGGAGCTGGTCGCGGTGCGGGGTGAGGCGGTGCGGCTCGAGGCGGCCCGGAGCGCGGCCCGCGAGCACCTGGCGTCCGCGCTGGGCGCGCAGGGGCGGCTCGAGGACGCGCTGTCCGTGCTCGAGGAGCTCGTCGGGGACGAGCCGTACCGCGAGACCGCGTGGACGCTGCTGACCCGCGCGCTCACGGCCGCCGGCCGCCCCGCCGAGGCGGTCGCTGCCGTCGCCCGCGCCACCAGGAGCCTCGACGAGCTCGGCCTGCGGCCATCTGCCGCGCTGCGCCAGGCCCAGCACGACGCGCTGCGCGCGGGCGACGACCGACGGCCAGCGCCGTCGGCACCGCCGTCGCTGCCGGCCCCGGCATCGACGTTCATCGGCCGGGAGGCGGACCTCACCGCGGTCGACGCGCTGGTCACGCAGGCGCCGCTGGTGACGGTGCTCGGGCCCGGGGGCGTGGGCAAGACGCGACTGGCCCTGGAGGTGGCCCGCGGACGGTCGGCGCGGCACCGGGCGGGCGTCCGCCTGGTGGAGCTCGCCACGCTGTCCGAGGCGGCGGCCGTCGCGCCGGCCACCGTCGCGGCCCTCGGCCTGTCCGGCGACGGAGGCAGCTCATCGGCGTTGCTGCGTCGCGCCGGCACCCTCGACCTGCTCGTCGTGCTCGACAACTGCGAGCACGTGATCGAGGCGGTCGTGACCGTCGTCGAGGACCTGCTCGCCGCGGGTGGCCCGCTGCGTGTCCTGGTCACCAGCCGGGAGCGGCTGGAGGTCGCGGGGGAGCGGGTGCACGCCGTGGCCCCGCTGCCGGTCGACGGCGACGACCCACCGGCCCGCAGGCTGTTCGTCGACCGGGCGAGAGCAGCCGGGGCGTGGACCACCGAACCCGACGAGGCGGCGCTCGACCGCGTCGTGCGCGAGCTCGACGGGCTGCCCCTGGCCATCGAGATGGCGGCTGCCCGCGTGGCCACGGTCGGCCTCGCCGACCTCGGCGACCAGCTCGAGGCCGGCGCCGCCGCACTGTCCCACCCGGCGCGCGCGGTCGCGGACCGGCACCGCTCGCTCGGCGCGGTCATCGCGTGGTCGCGCGCGCTGCTGCCCCCGCAGGAGCGCGCGGTGCTCGAGGACTGGCCGGTGTTCGCGGGGCCGGTGCGCCCGGTCGACGCCGTCGCGGTGCTCGACGCCGATGCGGAGGTGCCGGGCCACCTGGTGCGGCGGTCGCTGCTCGCGCTCGACGTCCGCGACGGCCGCACGCGCTACCGGATGCTGCAGACCGTCCGCTCGGCCGTGCTCGAGGCCGCCCCCGTCCGACCGGCGCTGCGGGCCCGGCACGCGGAGTGGTTCCTGCGGGTGGCCACCGAGGCGGACGCCGCGCTGCGGACGTCCGCCGAGCCCGAGGCGTGCCGCCTGCTGTCGGTGCAGGTGGCGGACCTGCGCGCGGCCCACGCCTGGGCCCGCGGCGCCGACCCGGCGCTCGCCGCGCGGCTCTCGGGAGCCCTGCACGTGCACGCGCTGGGCACCATGAACGACGAGATCCTCGGGTGGGGCGCCCGGCTCGGGCCCGTGCTCGCGGACGATGACCCCGACGGTGCCCCGGCCCAGGTCGCCGTCGCGTCGCGACTCGTGCTGGGCGGCGAGCTGCGCGCCGCCGAGGCCCGCGCGCGGCGCGCGCTGGAGGTCACCACCCACGACGCGACGCGGCTCACCGCGCTCGAGATGGTCGCGGACGTGGCGCTGTACGACGGCCGGCTGGACGACGCCGCGGCCATCGGCACCCGGATGGCGGAGATCGCCCGTGCGCGGCGCGACGCCCACTACCACCTGGCCGGCCTGAGCTACCCGCTGCTGCGCGCGGCGTACTCCGGCCGGCTCGACGAGGCGCGCGAGCTCCTGGCGGTGGCGCGCGAGGAGCTGGCCCGGTACCCCGACCTCGGACCGACGGTGCGGGGCAACCTGGAGTACGCGGCGGGAGAGATCGAGGTCGAGAGCCGGCCCGCCGTCGCGCTCGCGCACCTGGACCGCGCGGTCGCCCTCGCGGAGGCGTCCGGCTGCCTGTTCCTCGGCGGGATCGCGCGCGTCTCGGCGTCGTCCGTGCTGGCCCGGCACGGCGATCCCGGTGCCGCCGTGGCCGCGTTCGAGGAGGTGGTCCGGTGGTGGCTCGTGCGGGCCGACCGGACCCACCTGGTCACCACGCTGCGCAACCTCGTCGACCTCCTCGTGCGCCTGCGCGCCGACGACGCGGCGGCCGAGCTCTGGGGTGCGGTCGCCACGGGTGGGTCGGTGAGCTTCGGGGCGGAGCGGGAGCGGCTGGACCGGGCCCGGGACGAGCTCGAGGCGCGGCTGGGCGCCGACCGGTTCGCCGAGCGCGCCGACGTCGGTGGCACCCTCGCCCCGGAGCCCGCCGCCCGGCGCGCGCTGGCGGCGATGGGGACCGGCACCGCGACGGCGTAGCGGCGGCTCACCGGTCGGTGGTACTCCTTGGTCGTCGCCCGGAGGAGGGACGCGGTGCCCATGGCTCGTCGTGCGGGTGGAGCTGCCGGGCTCGTGCTGTTCACGCTCGCCACGGCCCAGTTCCTCATGACGCTCGACAGCTCGGTGATGAACGTGTCCATCGCCCAGGTGGCGAACGACGTCGGGACGACCGTCACCGGCATCCAGACCGCCATCACGCTCTACACGCTCGTGATGGCGACGATGATGATCACCGGCGGCAAGGTGGGCAGCCTGATCGGCCGCCGGCGGGCGTTCGCCATCGGCTGCGTGATCTACGCCTGCGGGTCGTTCGTCACCTCGATCTCGCAGAGCCTCACCGTGCTGATCATCGGGTGGTCGGTGCTCGAGGGGCTCGGTGCGGCGCTGATTATGCCGGCGATCGTCGCGCTGGTGGCCTCGAACTTCGCGACGCCCGACCGGCCGCGGGCGTACGGCCTGGTCGCCTCCGCCGGCGCGATCGCGGTCGCGGCCGGGCCGCTCATCGGCGGGTTCGTCACCACCTACTGGACGTGGCGCTACGTGTTCGCCGGCGAGGTCGTGCTGGTGATCGGCATCCTTGCGCTCACCCGCCGGATCGCGGACGCCGAGCCCGAGGAACGGTTCCCGCTCGACCTGGTCGGCTCCGCGCTCTCGGCGCTCGGCCTCGGGCTGGCGGTGTTCGGCGTGCTCCGGTCCGGGGAGTGGGGGTGGGTGCTCACGCGTCCCGGTGGGCCGTCCTGGCTGGGGCTGTCGCCGACCGTCTGGCTCGTGCTGGCGGGCCTGGTCGTGCTGCGCCTGTTCGTCGCCTGGGAGCAGCGGGTCGAGGCGGCCGGCCGCGAGCCGCTGCTCCGCCTGGCCATGCTGCGCAACGCGAGGCTCGTCGGCGGCCTGACCATGTTCTTCTTCCAGTTCATGATCCAGGCGGGGCTGTTCTTCGTGGTCCCCCTGTTCCTGTCGATCGCCCTGGGCCTCACCGCCCTGCAGACCGGCGTGCGGCTCCTGCCGCTCTCGGTCTCGCTGCTGGTCGCCGCCGTGGGCATCCCGCGCTTCTTCCCCCGTGCCTCACCGCGCGAGGTGGTGCGCTGGGGGGTCGTGGCGATGCTGCTCGGCATCGTCGTGCTGATGGCCGCGCTCGAGGTGGGGGCCGGGGCCGAGATCGTCGCCGTGCCGCTGCTGCTGGCCGGCTTCGGCGTCGGCGCGCTGGCCTCGCAGCTGGGCGCCGTGACCGTGTCGGCGGTGCCCGACGAGCAGAGCGGCGAGGTCGGGGGCGTGCAGAACACGATGACCAACCTCGGGGCCTCGCTGGGGACGGCGGTCGCGGGATCGATCCTCGTCGCGACCCTGACGTCCAGCCTGCTGGTGGGCCTCGGCGACAACCCGCAGGTCAGCGCCGAGGTCAGCGCGACCGCGCAGGTGGCGCTCGCGGGCGGCGTCCCGTTCGTCTCCGACGCCCAGCTGGAGACCGCGCTCGCGGACGCCGGCCTGCCGTCGGACGAGGTCGCGGCGATCGTGGACGAGAACGAGGCGGCCCGGATCGACGCCCTCCGGGCCAGCCTCGCGGTGCTCGCGATGGTGGCCGCCCTCGCGCTCTACTTCTCGCGGCTCCTGCCGACGGCGCCCGTGGGGTCGGAGCCGACGGCGGCACCACCCCCGGCCCGCCGTGCCTAGAGGTGCAGCCGGTAGAAGCGGAAGAAGTCGTGCTCGACGGGGAGCACCTCGACGCGGGAGAAGCCGGCGGACTCGGCGTAGCCCCTGAGCACGCTCGGCCGCATGACCGTCCCCGTGCCGACACTGCCCGGGGTCGAGAGCCCGTCCGGCAGGCAGCACAGGATCGAGAACCCGTACAGCAGCCGCTCGACCGGGCCGCCGGGTGCGCCGAACGTCTCCTCGGCCCGCTCGTCCATGACCAGCACGTAGCCGTCGTCGCGGACCATCGCCCGCATCGCCGCCAGCACCCCGACGGGGTCCGGCATGTCGTGCACGCACTCGTAGGCCATGACCACGTCGAACGCGCCGGCCCGGGTCTCGCGCAGCTCGGCGGCGTCGACCGACGCGAAGGTGACCCGGTCGTGCAGGCCGGACGCGGCCGCGTGCCGCCGGGCCGCCGCCACGGACGGCTCGTCGACGTCGAACCCCTCGAACCGCGCCGAGGGGAACGCGGTGGCCAGGCCGATCGACGACCAGCCCTCGCCGCACCCGACGTCGGCCACCAGGGCCGGCCCGCGGAGGGCCGCGTGCAGCGCCGGCAGGGTGGGGACGATCTCCTGCGCCAGCTGGTGCAGGAAGAGGGGCCGGTTCATCGCGGCCTGTGCCGTCCGCGCGTCCGGCCCGAGCTGCGCCCAGCTCACGCCCCCGCCGGAGCGGTACGCCTGGACGTAGTCGTCGAACAGGCGCCCGACCGCGACGCCGAACCCGGCCAGGGGAGCCGTGTGCGCGGGGCTGTCGGGGTCGGTGAGGACCGCCACGGCACCCGGGGCGACGCGGAACCGGCGCTCGGTCGGCGCGACGGTCGCGTCGTCGGTGTCGACCAGCAGCCAGCCGCTGACCGCCTGGTGCTCGAGCCACTCCCGCGCGTAGCGCTCCTGGGTGCCCGTGCGGTGGGCCAGCTCGACCGAGGTCAGGGGCCCCTCGTCGACGAGCGCCCGGTACCAGCCGAGCGTGCTCCCCAGGTGCAGCGCGAACGACTCGATGACGCCGATCGTCGCGGCCACCACCCGCGCGGAGAAGACGTCGACGCCGGCGTCCGGGTCCGGGGTCTCGAACAGGTCGCTGGTGCCGGCCGTGCTGGTCGACGTCGTGGCGCTCATGGTTCCTCCCGCTCGTCGAGGCGGGTGAACCCGCCGAGTCCGTGCCACGAGGCTGGACCCGGGTGCTCGCAGATCGCTCGCAGGAGGCTCGCGCCGACGCGTCGTCCGGGGGAGGGGTCAGTGAGCCCTCTATCTTTCCCAGTCAGAGCCGGATATTTCAAGGCATGTCGTCTCTGGGCGGATAGCGGTAGTTTGCGCCGCAGGTGCGCACAACGTACGCATCGGTAACCCACAGCGAGGAGATCTCCGATGGGCCGTCGCGGGCGACTTCGAGTCCTGACCATCTGTGCCACCACGGTCCTGGTGACCGCAGCGGCCGTGACCCCGACCTTCGCCGCTCCACCGCCCGACCCGGACAGCCTGACCGCGACCGCCCTGACCCCCGACAGCGACGTCATCGAGACGGCCAAGGCGCCCAGCGCGAAGCTCGCCGAGAGCGACCCCGCACTGCTCGCGAGCACGGACTCCACGCCCACGACGATCATGGTCAAGCTCGACTACGACGCCGCCGCCGCCTACGAGGGCGGCGTCGACGGGTTCGCCGCGACGAGCCCCGAGGTCACCGGCACCACGCTGCGCACGAGCGACCCCGCGGTGTCGACCTACCTCAAGCACCTCGACGGCCGCGCCGCCGCGGCCGCCAAGGCGATCCGCGCCGCGGTGCCGTCCGCCCGCGTGACCGGCACCTTCAACGTGGCGTACGGCGGCCTGGCCGTCACGCTGCCCGAGAGCAGCGCCAAGGACCTGCTGGCCATCCCGGCCGTGGCTGCCGTCCAGGTCGACTCCGTCGAGCACGTCCAGACCGACGTGACCTCCTCGCCGGTGGCGGCCGGCGCGCCGTCCGTCCTCACGGCCGCGGCCCCCCAGAACGGCACCTCGGGCTTCATCGGCGCCGAGAAGGTCTGGCCGTCGCTCGGTGGCCGCGACCACGCGGGCCAGGGCCAGATCGTGGGCGTCATCGACACCGGCATCTGGCCGGAGCACCCGATGCTGGCGGACGTCGGGCTGCCCAAGCCCGCCGGTGGCCCGTGGGCCTGCCAGTTCGGCGACGGCGGCGCGGACCTCGGCGCGGCGTTCACCTGCAACAACAAGCTCATCGGCGCGTACACGTTCCTGGCGACCAACCTCTCGGTGGGCGGCGTCGGCGCGGGCGAGTACTGCGTCTCGGCCGCCCGCTGCTCGGCGCGTGACGCCGAGGGTCACGGCACGCACACGGCGACGACGGCGGCGGGCAGCTACGTGGCCAGCGCGCCCATGCTCGGCACCGACCGCGGGCCCGTCAGCGGCATCGCGCCCGGAGCGTCGGTCATCGCCTACAAGGTGTGCTCGGCCGGCGCGGGCTGCTACTCGTCCGACTCGGTCGCGGCGATCCAGCAGGCGATCATCGACGGCGTCGACGTCATCAACTTCTCGATCAGCGGCGGGGAGTCGGCGTACACCGACCCCGTCGAGCTCGCGTTCCTCGACGCCACCGCGGCCGGCATCAGCGTGAACGCCTCCGCCGGCAACGACGGCCCCGGGGCCGGCACGGCCAACCACGCCGGCCCGTGGGTCACCACGGTCGGCGCGTCCACGTCTGACCGCGCGTTCTCCTCGACGCTCACGCTGACCTCGTCGGACGGCGCGACCTACAGCAAGGCGGGCTCGACCATCACCACGGGCGTCACCGGCGTGCCGGTCGTGCTGGCCGCGTCGGTGCCGGGCTACACCGGTGGGGCCTTGTGCCTCACCCCGTTCGCGGCGGGCTCGCTCACCGGGCAGGTCGTGGTGTGCCAGCGCGGCACCAACGGGCGCGTCGAGAAGGGCTTCAACGCGTTCCAGGGCGGCGCCGCGGGGATGATCCTGTTCAACCCGACGGCGAGCGACACGGAGACCGACAACCACTTCCTGCCGGCCATCCACCTCGAGGGCCCGAACACCGACCTGCTCGCGTTCCTCGCGGGGCACCCGGGCATCACGGCCACGTGGGCCACGGGCCAGGTGGTCGCCAGCCAGGGCGACGTCATGGCCGGGTTCAGCTCGCGCGGCCCGCTGGGTGACTTCCTCAAGCCCGACATCACGGCCCCCGGCGTGCAGGTGCTGGCCGGGAACACCCCGACGCCGGTCGACATCGCGTCCGGCCCGCCCGGACAGCTGTTCCAGGCGATCGCCGGCACGTCGATGTCCAGCCCGCACGCGGCCGGTGTCTCGCTGCTCGTGCGTGCCGCCCACCCCGGCTGGACGCCCGCGCAGGTCAAGTCGGCGCTCATGACGTCGTCGCTGCAGTCGGTGGTCAACGTCGACGGCAGCCCCGCCGGGGTCTTCGACCGCGGCGCCGGCTCCATCCGGGCCGACCGCGCGGTCGCGCCCAGCCTGACGTTCGGCTACAGCACGAAGGCGATCACGGGGGTCGTCACGGACGCCCTGCACCGTGTCGACCTCAACCTGCCGAGCATCGCGGTCAACCCGCTCCCGGGCGCGGTCACCACGACGCGCGTGGCCAAGAACGTCTCGGGAGCCACCCAGACGTACCGGGTCACGGCGACCGGCGCCGACGGCCTCAAGATCGTGGTCTCCCCGTCGACGTTCACGCTGCGGCAGAACGACAAGCAGAAGCTGACCGTCCTGGTCGACGGCACGGCGACGACGGCCGGCTGGCACTCGGGACAGATCACCGTGAAGCCCACCCGGGGCAACGCCGCGGTCCTGCCCGTCGTGGTCAACACGGGCGACGCCGCGATCACCCTCGCGCAGACCTGTGACCCGACCGCGATCCGCATCGGGGCCCAGACCAGCTGCACGGTCACCGCGACCAACACCCTGCCGGTGGAGGCGCAGGCCAAGATCGTCGTCCCGTCGCTGTCGGGCCTGCCCATCAGGTCCGTCACGGCACCGGCGCGCAAGACGACGCTCGGCGCCGTGTGGAACGGCACGCTCAGCCCGGCCCTCGCCCCGACGATCACCTCGATCGTGCCGGGGGAGACGCCCGGCGGCGGCTACCTGCCTCTGTCGCTCTTCGGGATCGCCCCGGTGGCCGGCGCAGGTGACGAGACGATCACCAACTTCACGGTCCCGGCCTTCAAGTACGGCTCCGAGACCTACACCCGCATCGGGGTCGACTCCAACGGCTACGTGATCGTGGGCGGCGGCTCGTCCGAGGACAACAGCTGCTGCAACGTGCAGACGTTCCCGGACCCGGCGCGGCCGAACAACGTCCTGGCGCCGTACTGGACGGACCTCGACCTCACGCCGGCCGCCGGTCGTACCGCCGCGCTCCGGGTGGGCACCCTGTCCGACGGGGTCTCCACGTGGCTGGTGGTCGACTACAACTCGGTCCCCGAGTACGGCACCAACGCGCCGAACTCGTTCCAGATCTGGATCCAGACCGGCGACACGGAGGGTGTGTCGTACGCGTACGGCGCGCTCAGCCCGATCACGTCGCCGCTCGGGGCCGGTGCGGAGAACCGGGACGGGACCAGCGGTGCGAACATCACGCCGGTCGCCGACGGTCAGTTCGTCGTCACGACGGCGCCTCCGACGCCCGGCGGGTCGGTGACCTTCGGGTACACCGCGACGGGCGTGAGCAAGGGGACCTGGACGCTGGCCGCCCAGCTCACCTCGCCCCTCCTGCGGACGACGTCGATCGCGCCGGTCGCGATCAAGGTCACCCGCTAGTCACCCGGTGATCAGGTGAGACCCAGGGACCCGGCGCTCGCGCCGGGTCCCTGGTGCAGGGACGACCGGATCGCGCCGACGACCACCGGCCACGCGGCCGAGGCGGGGTCGATCAGCTCGAAGTGGCCGGTGCCGGGCACCTCGACCAGCTCGACGCCGGTGCGGTCGCGGTAGCCGCGCGAGACGGACACGGGCACGGTGTCGTCGAGCCGGCCGTGCACGACCAGGGTCCTCGCGGCGGGGGCGCCCAGGGCGGCCGGATCGGTCGCGGCGAAGCGCTCGGGCACCTCGGACGGACCGCCGCCGAGGAGCTCCGCGACCGCGCCGCGGCTCAGCCCGAGGCGGTCGACCGCGACGAGGTCCGCGACGGGCGCCAGCGCCACGACGCCGCGCACGCGCGGCGGCCGGTCCGCGCGACCCGGTGCGCCGGCGGGGAGCCGGTCGCGCAGCGCCGCCCACAGGGCGAGGTGGCCGCCGGCGGAGTGGCCGAGGTAGGCGACGGAGCCGAGGTCGACGCGACCGGCCAGGACCTCCTCGAGCGTGTCGATCGCGCGCGCGACGTCCTCGAACGTCGTCGGCCAGCCCCCGCCGCCGCCGACGCGGCGGTACTCGACGTTCGCGACGGCGTAGCCCTCGCGGTCCAGCGCGTCGGCGACCACCTGCACGTGCGCGCGGTCGTAGGCGACGCGCCAGAACCCGCCGTGCAGGAGGACCACGAGCGGGGCGGGCCCGGTCGTCGCCGGGAGGGTCACGTCGGCCACCTGGTCGGGCAGCGCGCCGTAGCGGACGGTCTCGGTCGAGGTCACCCAGGGAAAGTACTGGGCGCGCACGGCATAGTGGCGGGCATGGACGAGAAAGAGATGCTGCACGGCTACCTGCGGGCCCAGCGCGACAGCCTGCTGAGCAAGCTCGACGGGCTGGGGGAGTACGACGTCCGTCGACCGATGACCTCCACGGGCACCAACCTGCTGGGGCTGGTCAAGCACGTGGCCAGCGTCGAGATGGGCTACCTGGGCGAGGTGTTCGGCCGGCCGGCCGACCGCGAGCTGCCGTGGTTCGCCGACGACGCCGAGGTCAACGCGGACATGTGGGCGCCGGCCGACCAGACGCGCGAGGAGATCGTCGAGCTGCACCGGTACTCGGCCGCGCTCAGCGACGCCACGATCGCCGCCCTGCCGCTCGACGCCCCCGGCGAGGTGCCGTGGTGGGGCGAGGCGAAGCGGCACGTGACGCTGCGCCAGATCATGGTGCACATGTGCGTCGAGACCGCGCGGCACGCGGGCCACGCGGACATCGTCCGCGAGCTCATCGACGGAGCGGTCGGCAGCCGCCCCGACGACCCCAACATCCCCGAGGTCGACTGGCCTGCCTACCGCGAGCGGCTCGAGACCGCCGCGCGCGAGGCGGGCGCGGCGTCGTAGGACGGCCGCGCGCTCAGGCCTCCGGCCGGTCGGGCCGCCGGGCCGGCGGGGTCGCCAGGATCGCGATGCTGAGCACCAGCACCCACACGGGGAACACGAGCTGGGCCCACTTGTACGTCCCGGCGACGACCAGCAGCACGAGCGCGACGGCGTAGCCCGAGATCGCGATCCACCGAGGCACGGTCGCCGTCCGGAGCGCGACCGTGCTGACCGACAGCGTGAACACCGCGGCCATCCGCATGGCGTAGACGGACACGAGCGTCTCGGTGCTGCCGCTCCCGTACACCCAGATCCCGGTGTCCAGGTGACCGCCCGGCGCCATCTCGACCAGGGTGCTCGCGGTGACCGCGCCCAGGAAGAGCATGGCCAGGAAGAGCAGGCCGCTGCCGAGGAACACCGTGGAGAACAGCCGGTCCTCGACCTCGCCGAGCTGGTCCCGGACGACGCCGATGAACCACAGGAACGCGATGCCGGCGAACGGCACGAGGTTGAGGCTGACGCGGACCAGCGCCCGCCGGGTCGGGTCGAGGTCGACCGACTCGACCGTCTCGCCGGAGATCGCGACGCGGAGCATGACCAGGGCGGCGATGAGCAGCGCCGCGAACAGGATGCCGGCGACCGCGGCGGACCGGCGGCTGCGCCATCGCCTGGCCGTCAGGACCGTCGCCGGTGGGGTCACCGACCCATCCTGGCAGGGTGGCCGCGCTCCGGGCGCCTCTCAGCGGCGTGCCGTCGCGGCGTGCCGGTGCATCGGCGGGGCTGACGACCTGGCACGGCGCGCGCGGCGCAGGAGCCGGATGGCGAGGACCGACAGCGGGATGTTCACCATGGCGGGGACGCCGACCCAGTACGACGCGGTGAGCAGCGCGTACGCGGCCCAGAGGGTCTCCGTGGCCAGCAGGACCACCTGCGTCGTGATCGAGAGGCCGACGAGCGCGACCGCGTCGTGCCGCTGCCGCCAGAGGCGGACGGCCTGCGGCCACCACAGGGTCAGGGAGCCGACCGAGGCCAGGAGCCCGACGTACTCCACGGCGACGTCCATGAAGGTCAGGGGTGGCCCGGCCGGGCGGAGATACCTCCCGGGCTACCGGGGCCGGGGCGCGCCGCCGGTCACGAAGGCCTCGCGCGGTCGCTGGACGCTGGCCAGCGACACGATGTCCCGGCCGAAGAGGACGGCCGAGACCCAGACCGCCGCCACCCGGACCTTGCGCTCCCAGGTGGGCACCGCGAGCACGTGGTACCCGCGGTGCATGACCCAGGCCGGGAAGCCGGTGACGACGATCCGCCGGTACTGGAACACGCCCTGCCCCAGGCCGAGGGTCGCGACGACGCCGAGGCTCGCGTGCCGGTAGTCCCGGGGCTCCTGGCCGCGCAGGACGGCGGCGATGTTGGCCGCCAGGTGCCTGCCCTGCCGCACGGCGTGCTGCGCGTTGGGCACGGTCCGGCGGCCGGGCGCGTCGGTGGCGAGGTCGGGCACCGCGGCGTCGTCACCCGCCGCCCAGGCGTCCGCGACGGGGGCGTCCTCGGTGCCCACCCGCAGGTCGGCCCGCACCCGCACGAGGCCGCGCTCGTCGACGGGCAGGTCGGTGTGCCGGGCCACCACGGGGTTGGCCGCGTTGCCCGCCGCCCAGACGATGAGCTCGGAGTCGAACTCGACCCCGGTGGAGAGCACCACGTGCCCGCCCACGGCCGAGAGCACCTGCGTGTTCAGGTGCACGTGCGCGCCGCGAGCCTCGAAGGCCCGGACGACCCACCGCCCGGGACCGTCGGTCACCTCGGGCAGGATCCGGCCGGCCGCCTCGACCAGGTGGAAGCTCACGTCCTGCGCCGTCAGCTCCGGGTAGGCGCGCAGCAGCGACGTGGCCAGCGACAACAGCTCGCCGAACCCCTCGACCCCCGAGAACCCGCCGCCCACGAACGTCACGGTGAGCAGCCGGCGACGTTCGGGCCCCGGCGGCAGCAGGGCGGCCCGGTCGAACGCCGTGAGGAGCGTGTCGCGGATGGCGACGGCCTCCTCGACGTGCTTCATGCCGATGGCCTGCTCCGCGATCCCCGGCACGGGGAACGTCCGGGTGACGGCGCCGGCGGTGATCACGACGACGTCGTACCCCAGCTCCACGTCGTCGCCGTCCGGAGGCCGCACCACCACGGTCTTGCGTGCGTGCTCCACCCTCGTCACGCTGCCCGCCACGATCCGCGTCCGGCGCAGGTGGCGGCGCAGCGACACCGCGGCGTGCCGGGCCTCGACGGAGCCGGCCATGACCTCGGGCAGGAACGGCTGGTACGTCATGTACGGGCGGGGGTCGATCACGGTGATCCGCGCCTCGTCGGGCCGCAGCGTCTTCTCCAGGTTCCAGGCGGCGTAGAAGCCCGCATAGCCACCGCCGACGACCACGATGTCCTTCTTCGTCTCGTTCACACCCTCTCGACCGCGTGGGTGCCCCGGACGTGACATCTCACGCCACCGGGGCGAACTGCCGCAGCTTGCTCGGGCTGACCTGGATGAAGAGGTGGTCGATGCCCTCGTCCGAGGCGTCGAGGGCGACGAGCGCCTGCGGCTCGCCGTCGGCCGACGTGACCAGCAGCGCGGCGCCGCCGTTGGCGTCGACGACCCGCAGCGTCGAGTCCTGCCAGTACTTGCGCAGGATGTTGTCGAGGAACGTCACCGTGCGTGCGGACCCGTGCAGCTCGACGCGCGAGGCGTGCACCTCCCCGCCCCCGTCGGGCCGGACCACGACGTCCCGGGCGAGCAGGCGCTCGAGCCCGTCGAGGTCCCCGGCCTGGGCGGCCGCGACGAACGACTCGAGGAGCCGGCGCTGCTCGGCCGGGGAGACGGGCGCGGACCGCTCGGAGTCGAGGCGCTCGCGTGCCCGCCGTGCGACCTGCCGCGCGTTCACCTCGGAGATGTCGAGCACGTCGGCGATCTCGCGGTGGGAGTAGTCGAACGCCTCGCGCAGCACGTAGCTGGCCCGCTCGGCCGGCGTCAGCTTCTCCAGCAGGAGCAGCACCGCGAGCCCGAGCGCCTCCGTCCGCTCGGCCCCCAGCGCGGGGTCCGCCGCGGTGTCCACGGGCTCCGGCAGCCAGGGCCCGACGTACGTCTCCCGGCGGGCGTGCGCGGAGGTGGCCGCGTTGATGGCCAGCCGGGTCGTGGTCGTCGTGAGGAACGCGGCCGGGTTGCGCACCACGCTGCGGTCCGTGCCCTGCCAGCGCAGCCAGGCGTCCTGCACCACGTCCTCGGCCTCCGCGACGCTGCCCAGCATCCGGTACGCGATGCCGAACAGCCGGGGGCGCACGTCCTCGAACGCGTCGACGTCCGTGTCCGGGACGTTGGTGTTCCACCCTGCGGCGGGCGCGTCCGGGTTGTCGGTCGTGCCGGTGAGGTCGGTGTCGTCGCTGGCCACCGTCACACGATAGGACCGGACGTCACCGCGCGAGCCAGTCGTCGAGGCGCTCGGTGGCCAGCACGGCCTCGCCGGTGGGGACGAGCGAGTCCTCCGCCAGGACCGCTCCGAAGTACGGCGCGGCCGGGTCCGTCACCACCGTGCGCGCGTCCCCGCGCGCGGCGAGCACGTGGCGCCCGAGGTCGTCGAGCCGGAACTGCTCGGGCCCCGCCACGTCGACGCGGCCCTGGCGGGGTGCCCCGAGCACGACGTCCCGCAGGGCGGCGGCGACGTCGTCGGCGGCCATCGGCTGGATGAGCACGTGCGCCAGGCGCACCGTGCCGTCCTGCGTCGCCGCGTCGAGGATGCCGCCGAGGAACTCGAAGAACTGGGTGGCGTGGACGAGCGAGTACGGGATCGAGGAGGCCTCGATGAGCTGCTCCTGCGCGATCTTCGCGCGGAAGTACCCGCTCTCGGGCAGGCGCTGCGTGCCCACGACCGAGAGGGCGACGTGGTGGCCGACGCCGGCGACGCTCTCGGCCGCGAGGAGGTTGAGCGTCGAGGTCTCGAAGAACTCCAGCACGGCGGCGGCCTCGAACGACGGCGAGTTCGAGACGTCGACGACCACCTCGGCGCCGACCAGCACCTCGGCCAGCCCGTCGCCCGTGAGGGTGTTCACGCCGGTGCCCGGCGACGCGGCGACCGCCTCGTGGCCCTGCGCGGCGAGCAGCGCGACCAGCTTCGAGCCGATGAGCCCCGTGCCTCCGACGACGACGATCTTCATGAGCGAACCTCCGGTGGGTGCCGTGCGACGCAGCGGTGCGCTGGTCACCCCCGTTCGACCGCGCAGGAGCGGCGGACGTGACACCTCAGGGCAGCGAGAGCTCGCGGGGGAACACCAGCACGTCCACCAGGGCGCCGTTGCGCCAGACGGTGAGCTCGATCCGGCGGTCGATGGCGTCCTCGACCATGAGCTTCTGCACGGCGGTCGAGCTCACCACGCGGCTGCCGTCCAGCTCGACGACGATGTCGCCGCGGTGCAGGTCCGCCTGGGCGGCCGGGCTGCCGGGGGAGACGCCGACGATCTGCAGGCCGGTGGGGGAGCCGATCCGCTCGGCGAGCTGCGGCGGCAGGGGCACCTGCGAGCCGATGATGCCCAGCCACGCCCGGCGCACCCGGCCCGTGGTCATCAGGGCCGTGATGATCTCCCGCGTGGTGGCGTTGATCGGCACCGCGAGCCCCACGCCGATGCCCGCCAGCGCGGTGTTCACGCCGACCATCCGGCCGGCGCTGTCGGCCAGCACCCCGCCGCTGTTGCCGGGGTTGAGCGCGGCGTCGGTCTGCACGACCTCGTCGACCACGCGGCCCGAGGCGGTGGGCAGCGACCGGCCGAGCGCCGACACGATGCCGGCCGTGACGCTCCCGGCCAGCCCGAGCGGGTTGCCCAGCGCGATGACCAGCTGGCCCACCCGCAGCCCGGCGGCGTCGCCCAGCTCGACCGGCGCGGGCACGTCGCCCCGGGCCAGCAGCACCGCGAGGTCGGACAGCGGGTCGCGCCCGACGACGTCCGCCTGCAGCGTGCTGCCGTTGCTGAACGCGGCCTCGGCGATCGTCGCCCCCGCCACCACGTGCGCGCTGGTGAGCAGGTAGCCGTCGGTGGTGATGACGCTCGCGCTGCCCGCACCCGTGCCGCGCGAGGTGCGGACGGTCAGGCTGGCGACGCTGGGCAGCACCGCCTCCGCGACGGCGACGACGGTGCGCGAGTACGCGTCCAGGGGCTCCTCGGACATGCCCGGTACAGCGGCCCGGGCGGCGCCGATATGCCCGCGGTTCGCCGCAGGCGCAAACCGGCTCAGCCCGCCGTGCCCAGGGTGTGCCGGACGTCCTGCTCGAACCGGAGGGCTCCCGAGCCGTCGCGCAGGGCCGTGACCGCGGCGACGACGTCGGCGCGCACCGCGTCCCGGGCGTCCACGGGCACGGCCTCCCACATAGCCCGCTGCCCGTGCGACCAGGAGAACTCCAGGTAGTGCTCGGCGTCGCGGAACACCGCCTCCACGGTGCGGTGGGCGGTGCGGACGGACCCGAGCCCGGCGGCGTCGAACAGCGCGGTCATGCCGTCGTCGGAGGCGAACGGGCCCCGTCGACCGCTCGTGCGGGCGTCGAGCATGGCCGGCGGGAGGTAGGGGTCGAAGAGCGCGTCGATCGCGCGCCAGCGGTCGTCCTGCGGACCGAACGTGGTCACGCCCATCCGCCCTCCCGGCACCAGCAGCCTGGTCCAGGCGCGCAGCGCGTCCGCGGGGTCCGGCAGGAAGAAGAGCACGAGGCACGACGCGACGACGTCGAACGTCGCCGGCGGCAGCTCCGGCACCTGGGCGTCGCCGACCCGCACCTCGACCTGCGGGAGGTCCGCCAGGTCCCGTGCCGCGAGGTCCACCATCCGCGGGGCGAGGTCGATGCCGAGGGCGTAGCCGGCCGGTCCGGTCGCCCGCGCCAGCGGGGCCAGGGCCGCCCCGCGTCCGCACCCGACGTCGAGCACGCGCTCGCCGGGTGCGACGGCCAGCTCGTCCACCAGCCCGCGGGCGATCGGACCGAACCACGGCACCCCCACGTCGTCGTAGGTGTCCGCGGCGCGGTCGAAGACGCCGGCGATGCCGTCCGGTGGTCCCATGCCGTCACCTTGTCAGGGTCGCCCCGCCCTCCACCAGGGTTCTGTCCAGCGCGCGGACCGGACAGATCGCCCCTAGATTCGCTGACGCCGTTCTCGTCCGCCCTACGCAAGGAGACTGTCATGACACCCGGAGGCATCATCTCCGCCATCGTCATCGGCGCGATCATCGGAGTCCTCGGCCGCCTCGTGGTCCGCGGCAGGCAGAACATCTCGATCCTGGTCACCATCATCGTCGGCATCGTCGCCGCGCTGCTGGGCACGTGGCTCGCCAGCCTGGTCGGTGTGCAGGACACCAACGGCATCGACTGGATCGAGCTGATCTTCCAGGTCGTGCTCGCCGCCATCGGCGTGGCGATCGTCGCCGGCACCGGACGCCGTCGCTGACACCTCGAGGCACCCCGCGCCGGCCCTGCGCCGGCCGGGGTGCCCGAATGGCCTGGACCGCGGCGACCGACCGGCGGAGCATGAGCGGGAGGTCGTCGAGCCCTCCCGCGCACCGCACCTGAGCGTGCCCCGTCCGGTGTGCCGGCTCGGACGCCCCGTCGCCGGGCGCGCCAGAGGAGTCGGCCATGGCACAGACGCTGGACCACGCGCAGGTGACGCAGCTGCGGACGCTCGTCAGCTCCGGGATCGACGGCCTCGGTGAGCTGACGCTCGACGTCGACCGGATCTCGCGGCATGAGCTCAGCCCGCACGTCGTCGGCGAGGTGGCCGACCGCGGACTGACCGGGGTGACGCTCGAGGCGCCGGTCCGCGTGCCCCTGCCCACCACCTACCTTCTCGACGTCCAGGCCTTCGAGGCGGCGCTGCGCACCGAGCTCTCCGCCTCGGTCGCCGGCTGCTCCTACGAGCTGCGGCGCGGCGGGCAGACCGTCTTCTCCGGCTCGTTCCAGGACGCCCGGATGGCGGGCGACTCGACCGCGGGGGTGCCGGCCGTCCCGTGGTCGACGCGGTCGCGGATGCACGTCGCGAGCTGCAGCAAGCTCGTCACGGCGATCGCGATGACGCGCGTGCTCGCCGAGCACGGCATCTCGCCCGACACCCCCGTCGCGGGGTTCCTGCCGGCCTACTGGAGCCGGGGCCCGAACCTCGGCCAGGTGACCTTCGCGCACCTCATGCGGCACACCTCGGGGCTGGGCACCACGGCCGTGTCGGCGTCGGACCTCCCGCTGATGAAGCAGCGCGTCGCCGACGGGTCGGTGGGCGTCGGCGACGCGTTCTACCTCTACCAGAACCTGAACTTTGGCCTGTGCCGCATCCTCGTGGCCACGGTCAACGGTGACGTGGACCCGTCGCTGTCGGTGCCGTTCGGCCTGAACGACGTGCTGTGGGACTCCGCGACGATCGACGCCTACGTGCGCTACGTCGAGACCAAGGTGCTCGCCCCGGCCGGGGTGTCCGGGGTGGGCATGACGTACGCCGACGACCACGCGCTCGGCTACCCGTTCCCCCGCATGGTCCCCGGCTTCGCCAGCGGCGACCTGCGGGCGTGGAGCGGCGGCGTCGGCTGGGTGCTCTCGGTCGACGAGCTGCTCCGGATCATGGGCACCCTGCGCCGCGGCGGCACGATCATGGCGCCCGACGCGGCACAGGCCATGCTGGACCGGAGGTTCGGGGTGGATGCGCCCATCCCGACGCGCGGCGGCACCGTGCACGAGAAGACCGGCTGGTGGGTCGACGGCGCACGCACGCAGCAGTCGATGGCGCTCTTCCTGCCGGAGGACATGGAGCTCGTCGTGCTGGCCAACTCCGGGCAGGGCGCGGCCGGTGTCAACGTCGTGGGTCGGGTGAGCGCCCTGTACCAGGAGTGCCTGCGGGAGCAGATGCACTTCCCGACCGGCCTGACGGTGGTCCCCGCGTTCGTGTACGGCATCGAGCCCGACGGCGACCTGCTCTGGTACCGCCACGACGGTGCCCAGACCGGCGGCGGGGTCGCCACGTGGCGGGGGCCGGCGACGGTCGGCGTCGGGTGGGGGCAGGCGCCGCACGTGTTCCCCGGTGGTGGTGACGTCGTCTACGCGATCGATCCCGAGGGCCGGCTCTGGTGGTACGAGCACAAGGGATTCAACACCGGCGCCGGGCTCGCGAGCCCCGACAGCTGGGCCGGCCCGCGCGAGGTCGGCCACGGGTGGGGCGACGTCGCCCGGGTGTTCTCGGGGGGCGACGGGGTGATCTACGCGATCATGCCGGACGGCACGCTGCGCTGGTACCGGCACCACGGCGTGGCCACCGGCGACGGCCTCGAGACGCCGGGCGCGTGGTCGGGGCCGCGCGACGTCGGCGTGGGCTGGGACTCGGCGCTCCACGTGTTCTCGACCGGCGGCGGGGTGATCTACGCGGTCATGCCCGACGGGACGCTGCGCTGGTACCGGCACGACGGCGTCGGCGACGGGCGCGGGCTCGAGTCGCCGGGCGCGTGGTCCGGCCCGGTCGACGTGGGCTGGGGCTGGGCGGACGTCACCCGCGTGTTCAGCAGCGGCGCGGGCGTCATCTACGCGGTGATGCCCGACGGGACGCTGCGGTGGTTCCGCCACGACGGGTACGCGACGGGAGCCGTGCAGTGGCAGGGGCCGGTGGAGGTCGGCACGGGGTGGGACGCCTTCACCACGGTGTTCGCGCTGCTGCCGCGCGAGCCCTCAGTCGTGCGCTGACGACGCGTCCCACCACGCGAGCACCCGGAGCGCGCGCAGCGTGTTCCACCGGCTCGGCCTGCCCACGCCCTCTTCCAGATCGAAGTGCACGCGACCCGTGGGGACCCGGTCGAGCAGCCAGCGACCGTCCGGCTGCCGCCGGGACCGCACGTGCTCGACGGCCTCGGCCATGCGCGGGTCGGGCTCCGCGCCGGCGCCCCGCAAGTAGTCCAGGCCGCGCAGCACGTCGTACTGCCAGTAGTAGGGGAAGGCGAGCTCGAGGTACCGGGGCTCGGCCACCTCGCCGGTGCTGAGGCGACGGAACAGGTGGCGCTCGAGCAGGTACTCCTCGCCGCCGCGGCGCGCCTCCCGCAGCGCGGCCGACCCGCCCGTCGCGCGCTCGAACGCGAGCAGGCCGTCGAGCACGTCGATCGTCGTGTCGAACGACGACCGCACCGACCCGTTCTCGACCTCGCAGTTCCACCCGCCGTCGGCCAGGCGCTCGCCCAGCACCCGGTCGACCAGCGGGGCGACGTCCACGCCGAAGTACGCGCCCGCCTCGATGGTCCGGCCGTTGATGCAGGGCTCGACCTCGCCGTCGAAGTACCGCTGCCCGGCGTGCTCCCAGCGCCCGTGCTCGGCGATGCCGGCGATGGCGCGGCGGGCCGCGGAGGACTCCGGGTCGAGCCCGAGCAGCTGGAGGGTCTGCAGGGTGTGCATGGTCGCGGTCCACGGCTGCCCGGGCTCGTCGCCGGTGTACCCGGCCGGGAAGCACGCGCCGCCCGCCCACAGCCCGTCCGGGTCCTCGAGCGCGAGCAGGCGGGCGCCCCAGCCCTCGTGCTCGACGCGCGCCCGCTCCGCCGCGACCGCGCCGGGCGAGCCGTCCGTGAGGTCGCGCAGCACCTGCCAGCGGATGGCGGGGTCGCCCTCGAGCAGCCAGTCGATCGCACCCATCCGGCCAGGCTAGGACCCGGCCGCGGACGTGTCGCGGCTCAGGTCCGCGCGTCGACCACGGCCGGGGTCGGCACGACGGCGACCACCTCGGGCACGTCCGTCCCGCGCCGGACCAGCGCGATCCCCGCGACGACCAGCACCATGCCGGCGATCTGCAGGGGCAGCGGCGCCTCGCCCACCAGCGCCCACGCGAGCAGCACGGCGACCAGCACCTCCGACAGGGCGAGGAACGAGGCCAGGCGCTCCCCGAGCAGCCGCACGGACAGTGCGCTCACGCCGTAGGCGAAGGCGGTCGGCACTGTGGCGACGACGAGCAGCGGCACGATCCAGTGCACCTGCGCGCCGAGCAGCCCGACGCGCACGTCGGGGGCAGCCAGCGGCAGCACCCCGAGCACGGCGACCAGGGCCACGGTCAGCGCGCCGACGACCATGCCGGCGCCCGCGAGGCTGATGGCAGGCAGGTCGGTGCGGCGGCCCGTGAACGCGAAGTAGGCGGCGTTGCCCACCGCGGAGACCAGCGCGAACACCAGCCCGACGGGGTCGAGCTCGAGCGACCCGGTGAGGTCGAGGACCAGCACGAGTCCGCCGGTGGCGAGCGCGGCACCCACCAGCGTGGCGCGCGCCGGCGCCCGCCGCTCGCGGGCCCACCGCCACGCGACCAGCAGCAGCGGCCCGGTGTACTCGACCAGCAGGGCGACCGCGACGGGCAGCCGGTCGACCGCGAGGTAGTACATGGTCGACGCGGTGGCCACCCCGAGCACCCCGAAGCCGAGGACCGTGCGCCACTCGGCGAGCAGCACGTCCCAGCGGCCGCGCAGGGCCCACGCCGCCGGCCCCGCCAGCAGCAGCGCGGCCACCGACAGCCGGACGAGGATCGCGGAGCCGGGGGACCAGCCGGCGACGAGCAGCGGCTTGACCACGGGGCCGCTGGTGGCGAACGCGGCCGCGGCGACGAGCCCGGCGACGATGCCGACGGCGCGGTCCTGGCTGGCGGGCGTGGACATCGCCGCTCCTGTCGCGGTCAGGGCTGTCATGAGTCAAGTGCGAGTACGCTCATGACAGTAGCCGAGTGAATCGACAGGAGTCAAAGTGGTTTTCGCACCTGACACCGAGATGAACCTCGGGGCGGCCGTCGACCTGGTGAACACGGCGCGCCGACGGGACGGGCGCGACGCGCTGGCCACGGTCGAGGACCTGTCCGAGTTCTACCGGCGCTGGGGCTACACCGTGCGGCACGACGAGGACGCCGACGAGCTGGCCGGGGTCCGCGCCGCGCGGGCGCGGGTCGCCGCGCTCTGGGACGTCGACCGGGACACGGCCGTGCCGCTGCTCAACGAGATGCTCGACCGCGGGGGCGCGGTGCTGCACCTGGTGCGGCACGACGACCTCGACTGGCACCTGCACGCCACCGGCCCGGACACCCCGCTGGCCACCGTGATCCTGGTCGAGACGGCCATGGCGATGGTCGACGTGGTGCGCACGGACGAGTACGACCGGCTCCAACACTGCGAGGCCGACGACTGCGACGCCGTCCTGGTCGACCTGTCGCGCAACCGGTCGCGCCGGTTCTGCGACGTCAACGGGTGCGCGAACCGCGCCCACGTCGCGGCCTACCGCGCCCGGCGCTCGGCGTCGACCGACCCGGCCTGAACCCGGCTCCGCACGCACCACGCGACGGCGGTCACGTCGAACGGCGCGGACGGCAGCAGCTCGGCGCACCGGGCGCGGAGCGCGTCCCGCCCGGCGTCGTCGAGCCCGGCGACGTGCTCGCCCGCCGGGCCGACCCCGAGCGTGTAGGTCTGCCACCACTCGTCGAAGGCGCCGTAGTGGGCGCTGACCCTCTCGCTCCACGCGGTGACGTCCTCGAGGCCGGCCCCGCGGAACAGCTCCGCCAGGTGGCCTTCGCGCACACCCGGCAGGGTCGACTCGTCCGGTGCTGCCGGGTCGATGTCGCGCACGGCACGCCAGAACGTGCGGAGCGGGCCGCCGGCGCCGGCGTGGTCCCACGCGCTCGCGGCGACGCCGCCGCCGGGCCGGGTCACCCGCGCCATCTCCGCTAGCCCGGCCACCGGGTCGCTCATGAACGGGACGGCGAGCTGCGCCACGGTCAGGTCGAAGGCGTCGTCGTCGAACGGCAGCGACTCCGCGCCGGCGGCGTCGACGCGCAGGCCGGGGAACCGCGCACGCGCGGCCGCGACGAACGACTCGGAGGGGTCGACGGCCGCGACCGCGTCCGCGCCCAGGCGCGCCACCAGCTGCGCGGTCAGGGCGCCGGGCCCGCAGCCGACGTCGAGCGCGCGAGCGCCCGGCGACACGCCGAGAGCCGCGGCGAACCGCTCCGCGAGCGGCTCGGAGTAGCGGCCCATGAACCGCCCGTACGCGTCGGCGGCGACGTCGAACCCCATCGAGCGACCGTAGCCCCGCCCGGAGGACCGGCCTAGGGCGAGCGATCCGGGCGGGGGAGCAGCAGCCGGATCCCGTGGCGGTCCACCACGGTCGTCAGCCGGCCAAGCGCGCGGGTCGTGCCGGCGTCGAACCCGTCGCCGACGCCGCGCGCGAGGACGGTCGCCGCGCCGGAGGTGAGGTACTGCGTGACGTCGCGCTGCCAGCGCTGGTTGAGGATCCGGGGCACCGCCTTGCCGTGCCGGTCCCGGCTGCCGACGTCGTACGTTTGTCCCGACAGGTCGACCGGGACCGGGCAGCCCCGGGCCACGTCGCGCGACAGGACACCGAGCAGCGCCAACGCCCCCGGGGAGTCCGACCGGATGCACCCGGTCGCCGGCAGGTGCCGGCGGATCTCGGCGGCCGGGAAGGGCACGGGAGCGGGGGCCTGGACCGCGACGGCGAGGGCCCCGAGGGCGAGGCAGAGCGCGGCGGCGGTCGCGACGCGGGCCGGAGCGGGCACGACCGGGACGGCCGCCGCGACCACCAGCGCCAGCGCAGCCGCCGAGAACGCGGCGTAGTGCGCGAAGTAGGACGGCGAGAGCAGGAGCACCGCGACCTCCCCGGCCAGCAGCACGACCCACAGGCGACCGCGGCGTCCGTGCCAGGCCACGGCCGCGCAGGCGACGACGAGGCCGCAGACGAGGACCAGCAGGGCCGCCCCGCCGGGACCGGTGGTCGGCGCCGAGGTCACGTCGAGGCCGGCGATGCCCGTGAGCCGGGTCGCGGTGGACGCCGGCGTCCGCGCGCGCCCGAGCTGGTCGAGCACGACGAGCCGGAGCATCCGCGCGGGCGCCGTGACCGCGAAAGGCAGCAGGACGAGGGTGGTCGAGGCCGCCGCGGCCGACCCGACGACGAGCGCGGTCCGCACGCCACGGACGTGCGCCTGCCAGGCGACGACGACCAGCACGGGCACGACGTTCCAGATCTTCACGGCGGGTCCGAGCCCGAGCACCGCGCCGCCGACCCAGGTGCACCAGCCCGGGGCCCCGGTGTCGGACGCCCGGACCAGGAGCACGACCGCGCCGAGCAGGGTGACCGTGCCGAGCGGCTCGAGCAGCGTGATCCGGTCGGCGTACGCGGCCGCGGGCGACAGTGCGTACAGGAGCGCGGCGGCGACCATCGGCGCCGTCCCCCACCGGCGGGCGATGCGCGTCACCAGCACGGTGCTGAGGGCGCCGAGCCCGATGAACGCGGCCCGGGCGGCCGCCAGGGCGGTGGCGTCGCCGGTCCGGCGGGCCAGGGCCGCGAAGGGCGCGAGCGCCAGCATGATGCCCGGGGGATGGAGCAGGAGGAAGTCCCGGTACGGCATCTGGCCGTGCACGAACGCCACCGCGGAGGCGAAGTACACGCCGTCGTCGTACCCCTGGTAGCCGTACAGCCCGACCCGGCCGCCCACCATGCTCCAGCGGACCGCGAGCGCGAGGACCGCCGCGGTCGCGGCGACGGACCAGCCGGCCGCCCGCGACGGGGCGGCGACCGACCCGCGGCCGCCGGGGCCGTCCAGGCGTTCGAGCCCGCCCACCGGAGGCCGGCTGTCTCAGACCCCGGCGGTCGCCCGGGAGCGCGCGCGCAGCCGGGACACCACGAACCACACGGCCATGGCCGCCACCACCGCGATGACGAGCCACTGGAAGATGCCGGCGTACTGGTCGACCGCCCCCCAGCTCTCGCCGAGCAGGTAGCCCGCGCAGACGAAGATCGTGTTCCACACCGCGCTGCCCGCCGCCGTGAGCAGCAGGAACGTGCCGACCGGCATGCGCTCGACCCCCGCGGGGATCGAGATCAGGCTGCGGAACACCGGCACCATGCGACCGACGAACACGGCCGTGCGGGCGTGCCGGGCGAAGAACGCCTCCGACCGGTCGACGTCGTCGAGGCTCACCAGGGGGATCCGGGCCACCAGGGCCCGTGTCCGCTCGCGCCCGATGAGCGCGCCGACGAGGTACAGCACGGCCGCGCCGACCACCGAGCCCACCGTGGTCCAGGCGATCGCCGCCACCAGGCTGAACGAGCCCTGGCTGGCCGTGAATCCCGCGAGCGGCAGGATGATCTCGCTGGGCAGCGGCGGGAAGACGTTCTCGAGCGCGATGGCGATCGCGGCACCCACCACCCCGAGGGTGTCCATGAGGTGCACGGCCCACCCGGCGACGCCGGTCAGGGTGCTCGGGTCGGTGGCTGCCGCGAGAACGCTCATCGGGTCGGGTCGCTCGCGTACGCGTCCAGCTCGTCCAGGTCGTCGGGCACGTCGAGCTGCGCGGGCTCGACGTCGCGTCGCGTGATCGTGAGGAACACGACCGTGGCGGCGATCGCGGCGAGGAACAGGACGCTGGTGGTCGTGGTGCCCAGGCCGAGGCCGCCGTCGGCGGTGCTCTGCGAGAGCAGGTCGCCGATCGAGGCGCCCAGCGGCCGGGTGAGGACGTAGGCGATCCAGAACGACAGGACGGCGCCGAGGTGGAACCGGTAGTGGGCGATCGTGACGACGGCGATCGCGCCGGCGAACAGGAGCGCGGAGGCGAGGTACCCCAGCGCGAGGCCCTCGGCGAGCAGGTCACCGGCGGCGGTGCCGAGCGCGAAGGTGAACAGGATCGCGAGCCAGTAGAAGACCTCGCGGCGGGTGCTCGTGATCGAGTGGATGGAGAGCGTGCCCTCGACGCGGTACCAGATCGCGAACGTCGCGCCGAGCGCGACCGCGAACACGACGGTCGTCACCCACAGCGGGACGCCGGCCACGTCGACGAGGTTGTCGGTGATCAGGGTGCCGACGACGCTGATGAGGACGACGGCGAGCCAGTACAGCGGGGCGACGTACGCGGCGGCGCGGAACTGGGCCACCAGGGTGACGACGAGGACGAGGCCGACCGCGATCGACGCCCCGGTGAGCGTCATGCCGATCGTCCCGGTCAGGTAGTCGGCGACGGTCTCGCCGACGGTGGTGGCCAGGACCTTGATCACCCAGAACCAGAGGGTGATCTCGGGGACCTTGTTGAGTGCGCGCCGGGCGCTCGGGTTCAGTGTCATGCCCGCAGCCTCCGGGAGCGACGCTGAAGATTCCCTGAGTCGGCGTACGGACGGGCCCGGAGGCCGTACGGTGCAGCGATGCACGCCAGCACTCCCGCAGACCCACGATGACGGCGGCACCCCTCGCGCGGGTCGCCCTCGCGCTCGTCGTCCTGGTGGCGGTCGCCCTCGTGGTGCTCACCGTCGCGCGCGTGCACGTCCGGCGGGACGCGATCGTCGCGGTCGCCCGCGCGGCGGTGCAGCTGACGCTCGTCGCGCTCGTCATCGCGTGGGTGTTCCTGCACCCCGGGGGCGTGGTCCTGTACCTCGCGGTCATGCTCACGGCCGCGGCGTGGACGTCGACCGGCCGGATCGGCCTGGGCGTTGGCGTCCTGCCCGTCGCCCTGCTGGCCATCGCCGCCGGGGCCGTCTCGGCGACCGGTCCGGTCCTGGCGAGCGGCGCGCTGCCGCTGCGGGCGGAGACCGTGGTGCCCTTCGCGGCGCAGATCATCGGCGGGTCCATGACCGCGACGTCGCTGACCGGCATCCGGCTGCGGGACGACGTCGCGGCCGGGTGGGACGCCGTCGAGGGGTGGCTCGCGATCGGTGCCACGCCGCGGCAGGCGGTGGTGCCGCAGGCGCGGCGGGCGGTCGCGCGCGCGCTCGTGCCGGCGCTGGACCAGACCCGCAGCGCCGGGCTCGTGGTGCTCCCCGGTGCGTTCGTCGGGCTGCTGCTGGGCGGTGCCTCGCCGGCGGAGGCGGCCCAGGTGCAGCTGCTCGTGCTCGTCGGGCTCCTGGCGGCCGAGTCCGTGGCGTCCGTGGTGACCGCCCGGCTCCTGGCGGACCGGGTCGGCGTGGTGCGGCCGAGCGTCGGGGCGCGCGACTAGGTCAGACTACGGACGGTGTCCGGTGCGGTCCGGCGCCAGGAAGAGGTCCCACGTGAAGGTGCTGGTGATCGAGGACGAGGAGCAGATCGCCGACGCCGTCCGGCGTGGGCTCGAGGGCGAGGGCATCGCGGTCGACGTGATGCGCGACGGGGTGGACGGCCTGTGGGCCGCGACCGAGACGCCGTACGACGCCATCGTGCTCGACCTCATGCTGCCCGGCCTCAGCGGTCGCGAGGTGCTGGTGAGCCTGCGCGAGCGCGGCGTCTGGACCCCGGTGCTCGTGCTCACGGCGCGCGACGGCGACGACGTGCAGGTGAGCCTGTTCGACCGCGGTGCCGACGACTTCCTGCCCAAGCCGTTCTCGTTCGAGGTGCTGCTGGCGCGCCTGCGCGCGCTGGTGCGCCGCGGGGCCCCCGAGCGTCCCGTCGTGCTCACCGCCGGTGACCTGCGGCTGGAGCCCGCCCGGCGGCGGGTGTCGCGCGGGGCGGTCGAGATCGCGCTCACGCCGCGCGAGTACGGCGTGCTGGAGCTCCTCATGCGCCGCGGCGGCGACGTGGTGACCAAGCGGGAGATCCTCGAGAACGTCTGGGACTCCGCGTTCGACGGCGACCCGAACGTGGTCGAGGTCTACATCAGCTACCTGCGGCGCAAGGTGGACGCCCCGTTCGCCCGCAGCTCCATCCTCACGGTGCGGGGGATGGGCTACCGGGTCGCGGCCGACGACGACTGAGGATCGCGCCGCAGCGGCAGCCGGACGACGACGTCGGCACCGCCGAGCGGCGACGAGCCGACCTCGACCCGCCCGCCGTGGGACTCGACGATGCCCTGGACGATCGCCAGCCCGAGCCCGGAGCCGCCCGCGGACCGCGCGCGCCCCTCGTCGAGCCGCGCGAACCGCTCGAACACGACCTCGCGGGACTCGGGCGGGATGCCGGTCCCGTCGTCCTCGACGTGCACCGTCACCTCGGCGCCGTGCACGCTCATCGACAGCCGGACGCGGCCGGCGGCGTGGCGGACGGCGTTGTCGGTCAGGTTCCGCACGACGCGCTCCAGCTCGTGGGGGTTGCCGCGCACCTGCGCCGGTGTCGTGTGGACCTCCACGGCCACGCCGGCGGGCGCGTGCGCGTCGAAGCCGACGTGCTCGACCACGTCGTCGAGGTCCACGTCGTGGTCGCGGTCCGTCGACCCGCTCTCCGCGGTGCGCGTGAGCACCAGCAGGTCGTCCACGAGGCGCTGCATGCGGTCGGTGGATCCGCGCAGGGCGGCCGCGGTGGCCGCCCAGTCCGCCTCCTGAGGTCGTCGCGTCGCCACGTCCAGCTCGGCGCGGACGGCCGCCAGCGGGCTGCGCAGCTCGTGGCTGGCGTCGGCGACGAACCGCACCTGCGCCTGCTGCGCGTCGTGCAGCCGGTCGAGCATCCCGTTGAGGGTCACGGCGAGCCGCGCGATCTCGTCGCCGGTGCGCGGCACGTCGATCCGGGTGTCGAGGTCCGCGTCGCTGATCTGCGCCGTGCGGCGGCGGATCTGCTCCACGGGCTGCAGTGCCCGCCCGGTCAGCAGGTAGGTGATCGCGCCGACCACCAGCACCAGGAGCGGCACGGCGACGAGGAGGGCCTGGGCGGCGTCCTGCACGGTCTCGCTGCCCTCGGAGTACGACTGCTGGACGATCACGGTGTCGGCGCCGTCGACGCCGTCCGAGGTCCCCAGCACCACGGTGACGAACGGGCCCTCGCCCGGTCCGACCGCGTCCGGCTGGACCTCGACGGCCGTTCCTGCGGTCGCCGGGACGCTCGACAGCGGCGGGAACCCGGCGACGGCGGGGCTCGACGCGACGACCTCGCCCGCGTGGAGGACCTGGAGGAAGGCGACGTCGCCGGGGGCCGGTGTGAGGTTGATGCCCGAGGTCACGGAGCCGTCGGTGGTGAGCTCGGACGCCACGTCGTGCGCCCGGGTGGTCGCGGTGGCCACGGCATTGGTCTCGACGGAGTCGTGCAGCACGACCAGCAGCGCGAGCGACGCGAGCACGAGCGCCAGGGTCACGGCACCCGCCGCCGCGAGCGCGGACCGGGCCCGGACGGAGAGCTGCCGGCGTCCGATCATGCGGGTCACGCTAGCCGCTGACGCTCCGCACGATCCGCGGACGTCATCCGCACCACCAGTGCCGCGATCGCGACGGCCAGGACGAGGGCGACGCGCCCCGAGCCCAGGCCGAGGCCGCCGCGGTCGGGCGACACCCCGAGCCAGTCGGCGAACGACGCCCCGACCGGTCGGGTCAGGACGTAGGCCCACCAGAACGCCAGGATCGCGTTCAGCCCGAACCAGCGGTACCCGATCGCCGGCACCAGCAGCAGGACGGAGAAGACCAGCCCCGCGGCGAGGTAGCCCAGGTGGAACGTCACCGCGAGCAGGTCGCCCGCCGCGGTGCCGAGCGCGAACGTGGCCATCACGGCCGCCCAGTAGAACCACTCGCGCCGGGCCGTCCGGATGCTGTGGATCGACAGCGTCCCCTCGGTGCGGTGCCAGAGCACGAAGACGGCGGCGAGCGTCACCGCGAAGAACGCCGTGGAGACCTCGTACGGGATCCCGAGGCCGACGTGCACCACGTCCGCCGCCATCGTCCCGAACACGCCGACCATCGAGACCGCGAGCCAGTAGCGCCAGGGCACGTACCGGGGCGCGCGCAGCTGGAGCACCAGCGCGACGCCCAGCGCCGCGGCGCCCAGCAGCACCGCGAGCTCGGGCGGCATGGCGCGGACCAGGAAGTCGGAGCTCGACTCGCCCATCGCCGTCGTCAGGGCCTTCGCCGCCCAGAAGATCGCGGTGACCTCGGGCACCTTGCTGGCCGCGTCGGTCAGGCTCGTGGTCGATCGGGTGGCGGTGGGCTCGCTGGTCGTCACGGGCACATGGTGGCGGCGCGAACCTTGGGATCGCCTGAGACCCGGTCCGCATGACCGCCGGATGACAGTCTCGTCATCCCCGCGTCACCCGCGAGCCTGCCCGCCTAGTGTGTGCGCCATCGCCAGGAAGGTGGATCCGTCGGTGAACGCGTCCATCGGCTCCGTCGGCGGCCGTCGTCCCGCGTCGGCCGCACGCCGTCGCGCGCGCGTCCTCGCGGTGCGGGCGTGCGTGCTCGTCGCCGGCGTGCTGCTCGCCCTCGTCCTGTCCGCACCGGCCGCGCAGGCGCACGCCCTGCTCGTGCGCTCCGACCCGGCCAGCGGCTCGGCGCTCACCGCGTCGCCGTCGGCCGTCACCCTCTGGTTCGACGAGGAGATCTCCGCGCGGCTGAGCTCGGCGCGGCTGGTCGACGGCGGCGGACGCGAGGTCGCGGGCACCCGGGTCGCCGTCCCGACCGAGGACGGGAAGGTCCTCACGCTGGCGCTGCCCGTGCTCGGCAGCGGGACCTACGGGGTCCTGTGGCAGGTGCTGGCGCAGGACGACGGCCACACGTCGTCGGGCACGGTGGTGTTCACCGTCGGGGCGGCCTCGGCGGCACCGAGCCCGGCGGTCGGCGCGTCGACCGGCCCGACGCCGCAGGCCGTCGCGCTGCGGTGGGCGCGCCTGGTCGCGCTGGCCGGGCTGGTGGGGGCGCTGGCGGTCCTCGGCATCGTCGTCGGTCGGTCCCGGCGTCCGAGCCTGCCCGCGCCGCTCCTGGTCACCGCCCGCACCGCGCGCGCCCGTCTGCTCGTCCTGGGGAGCCTCGCGGCGGCGCTCGGCGCGCTGGTCGGCCTGGCGGACCTGGCCGCGCAGGTCGGACTCCTGCGCCCGCCCGCCGGATCGTGGGCGGCGACGGCCGGCGGGCTGCTCGGTGGCACCCGGTGGGGCCGGCTGTGGCTCGGGCGCGAGGTCGCGCTGCTCGCGGCGCTGGTGCTCCTCGCCGCCCTGCGGTCGCCGAGGGGATCGACCCGCGCGCGCCGAGCGGTCGCGTGTGCGGCAGCCGCGGCAGCCCTCGCCGTCGTGGTGATCGAGGCGCTGGGCAGCCACGCCGCGGCGCTGGACCCCGACCCGACCACCGCGGTGGTCGCCGACGCCGTGCACATCCTCTGCGCGTGCCTGTGGCTGGGCGCGGTCGCGGCGCTGGCCGTGCTGCTCTGGCCGCACGCCTCCGGTGCGAGCGGCGTGGCCCTGGCTCGCGAGTGCCGGACCGCGTTCACGCGGGTGGTCCTGGCGAGCGTCGGCCTGGTGCTCGTCACCGGGCTCTACGGCGCCGGCCGCCAGATCGCGTCGGTCGACGACCTGACCGGCACCGCCTACGGCCGCGCGCTGCTGGTCAAGGTGGCCCTGGTGGCCGTCGTGCTCGTGCTCGGGCTGCTCAACTCGACCACCCTGCACGGCGCGCGCCTGCTCGGCCGCGGGCGGCCGTTCTCGCGCCGCCTGGTGGTGGTCGAGGCCGGCGTCGGCGCGGCGCTGCTCGTGGCCGTCGGCCTGCTCGTCGAGACCGCGCCGCGGGGCGACGCGGCCGTGCCGCCGTCCGCATCGGTCGAGGTCGCCAGCGGCTCGGTGGGGGACCTGCTGGTCACGCTGGCCGCGACGCCGAGCCGGCCCGGCCTCAACGGCTTCACCGTGACCGTCACGAGCACCCGACGGCCCGCACCGGCCGCGATCGACGCCGTGCGGCTCGAGCTGGCGATCGGCGGGGAGACGTCCGAGGTCGTGCTCCGGCAGGTCGCCGCCGAGCGGTACTTCGGCACCGCCGACGTGACCGCCGCGGGCCTGGTCCGGGTTGACGCCCTGGTGGACCGCGCCGGCACCCGCGTCGTCGTCCCGGTCGCGTGGCGCGTCGACCCGCCGGCCGATCCGGTCGAGGCACGGCCGCTCGCCCCGTACGCGGACGTCCTCGCGGCGCTCCTGGTCGTCGCCTCCGTCGTCGCTGTTCTCGTCCACCTGCGGTCGGGACGCCGCCGCGCACCGGCCGCGCAGCCGGTGGAGGTCACGCACGACCTGGCCGTGGAGGGCCGGCGGTAGGCCTACCGCACGACCAGCGTCACGGTGGTCTGGTGCGCGAGCGAGCCGTTCGTGCCCGTGACCCGGACCGTGAACGTGCCCCGCGGTGTCTGCGAGGTCGTCCGGACGCGGATCGTCGACGTGCCCGCGGTCGCCACCGGGTTGACGGTGAACGTGGCGGACGACCCGGCGGGCAGGCCCGTCGCGGCGAGCGAGACGGGGCCGGTGAACCCGCCCGCCGCGGCCACGGTGACCACGGACGACGCCGTCTGGCCGCGCGTCACGGTGACCGAGGACGGTGCCGCCGCGACCGAGAAGTCGCGGGCGACCACCACCAGGCTCGCGCTGACGGTCCGCACCAGGGCGCCGCTGGTCCCCGTGACCGTCACCGGGTAGGTGCCGCCCGGCGCGGTCGTCGGCGTGGCGATCGTGAGCACGGAGGTTCCTGCGCCGGTGACCACTGGACGGCTGAAGGTGCCCGTGCCCGCCGCCTGCGGCACGCCGGCGAACGACAGCGACACGGGTCCGGCGAACCCGTTGAGCGCTGCGACCGAGACGGTGAAGGTCACGGAGCCGCCCGCGTTCGTGGTGCGAGCTGCGGGTGCGATGCCGAGCGTGAAGCTGGGCGGCGCCGGGACGACGAGCGTGACGGTCGCCGATCGCGTGGTCGTCCCGCTCGTCCCGGTGATCGTCAACGGGTAGGAGCCGGCGGCCAGGGCCGCGTCCGTCGTGACCGTGAGCGTGGAGCTGCCCGCGCCGCCGGTCACGACCGCGGGTGCGAAGCTCCACGCGCTCGGCGCCGCCAGTCCGGCGAGCGAGAGCGACACGTCGCCGGAGAAGCCGCTCACCGAGGCGACGGAGACGGCGACGGTGGCGGAGCCGCCCGCGGGCGCCGTGACCGTCGCGGGCGAGACCCCGACGGTGAACGACGGGGCGGCCGGGACCACGAGCGTCACCGGGACGGCGTGCGCGATCGCGCCGGAGGTCCCCGTGACCGTGAGGGGGTAGGAGCCGGCGGGCAGGGTCGGGTCGGTGGTCACGGTGAGCGTCGAGCCGCCCACCCCGCCCACGACGCGGACGGGGGAGAAGGTGCCGGCGCCCTGCGCCGGGGTGAGACCCGCCAGCGACAGGTCCACGTCGCCGGTGAAGCCGCGCACGGCCGCCACGTACAGGCTCACGGTGGTGGAGCCACCGGCGGCGACGGTCACGGACGTCGGCGTCGCGGCGAGCGTGAAGTCCGGCGTCGTCGCCAGCCACTGGTAGGAGGCTGCGACGTCGAGGCGTCCGTAGCCGACGTCGTCGTCGAACCCGACGGGCCCGAGGTCGACCGCCCCTACCTCGAGCGCGGTCTCCTGACGGTCGGCCGACAGGTCCGGGAACGCGTCGAGCAGCAGCGCGAGCGCGCCCGTGACGTGCGGCGCCGCCAGTGAGGTCCCGTCGGCGGTGAGGTAGAGGCCGTACAGGTCGGTGGTGCGGATGCCGACCGCCGGCGCGGCGAGCGTCGGGTTGCTCGCGCCCGCGCAGCTCGAGGGCCCGCGGCCGGACGCCGCGTAGAGGGCGTCGGCGTTGTCGGTGCCCCCGACCGCCAGGGCCTCCGGGTTGTTCGCGGGGCTGCGGACCGAGCCCGCGGTGGGTCCCTCGTTGCCTGCCGCGAAGACGGGCAGGATCCCGGCCGCCCGCAGGCTGCGCAGGTCCGCCTGGAACTCGAGCGAGCAGCCCGCGGTGGACATGGTCCACGAGTCGTTGACGACGTTCGGCGCATCGGCCGTCGCGGGGTTCCCGTCGGGGTCGAGGAGCCACTGGAAGCCGCGGTGGATGGCGGTCGACGTCGCGGCCCCGCGGTCGTCGAAGATCTTCACCGCGATCCATGTCGCCGCGGGCGCCACCCCGATCGAGCTGCCGCCCGCGGCGCCGCCGACGATGACCCCCATCGTCGCGGTCCCATGGCCGTTGACGTCGGTCGGCGTCGTGGGGTGCTGGCCGTTCGGGTCGTACCAGCTGTTCGTGCCGCCCCGCCACGTGCTCGCGAGGTCCGGGTGGGACGCGTCGACACCGGTGTCCATGGTGGCGACGACGATCCCCTGGCCGCGGAACCCCTGCGCCCACACGGCGGGCGCACCGATCCGGTCGATGTTCGGCTCCGTCGCCGCGCTCGGCGCGGTGGTGACGGGCTCCAGGGCCGAGGCGTGCAGGACGATCCGCGGCCGGACCGTCGCCACGTCGCCGCGCGCGGCGAGCTCCCGGACCACCGCCGGGGTGGCGCGCACGTCGATCTCGTTGGTGACCCAGAACGGCACAACGTCGGTGGCGAGGTGCTGCGCCTGCCGCGTGGCGAGCAGCGACCGCAGGCCCCGCTGCGTCCGGTCGGCGTGGGTGCGCAGGGCGCGCTCGACCGCGCCGAGCCGAGCGTGGCGCCGCAGGTTGCGGGCGGCGCTGAGGTCGGCGTGCGAGGTCAGGACGACGGCGACGTCGAGCAGGTCGGAGGGCGACGCGGTGGCCAGCTGCTGTGCCAGCACCGGGTCGATCGAGCCGGCGGGCACGGCCGACCGGCCCGCCGCGGCGGCGCCGGGACCGCCCGCGAGGATCATGGCGATCCCGAGGACCGCGGCGAGCAGCGGCGCCCGGCGGCCGGGGCCCCGGCTACTCGACGACGACATGCTCCACCTGCGCGTCCCCCAGGAGGACCGAGACGACGCTGCCCTCGTGGATCCAGTTGTTCGGGTTCTCGAAGACCAGGTAGTAGGTGACGCCGGCCTTGAACGCGCCGCTGTGCGAGTGGTTCATGAACAGGTCGTGCACCACCAGCCCCGTCTCCTCGTCCACGACGGCCGGGGGCGTCTCGGGGTCGTGCAGGGCGTTCGCCGTGTCCGGGTCGACCACCTGGTAGCGCAGGTCCACCAGGCCCCCGCCGCCCGTGAGAGCGACGCCCGTGATCACGACCCCGCTCCGCTGGACCAGCTCGTCGGCGGTGACGGCGGGCCGTCCCCACGACACCGCGGCGACCGGCTCCGCCGCCGGGGCGGACTCCTGTGCCGACGACCGCTGCGACAGCCAGACGACCACCGCGACCGCCGCCGCGGCGAGGAGCACGCCCGCGAGCAGGCCGAGCACGCGGGGCCCGACCCGGCGCGCGGGGCTCGTCGCGGGTGGGGTCGCGTCCGCCCCGACCGTCGCCTGGCTCGTCACCGGGGGCTCACGGGTGGATGAACGTCAGCGCGCCGCCGCCGGTCGCGGGGCTCGGGTCGGTGGCGTTCTGCGGGCCGTTGGTCACGTGCAGCTGGCGGTTGTAGAGCGGGAAGCCGTTCGGGCTGGGCGGGGCGCCGGCCGGCACCGTCGCGATCGTGTCCTCGGTGGCGCCGGCGGGGATGGTCTCTGCGGCGGCGTCGAACGGGTGGGCGAGCAGCCGGGCGTCCCGGGCGAGCACCTGCTGGTGCATGCCCAGCAGCAGCATCGTTGAGTTGTCGAAGCCCGCGTTCACGTAGCGCAGCAGCACCCGCTGGCCCGCCGTGGCGATCACCGGCGCCGTCTGCGGGTAGGGCTTGCCGCCGATCAGCCACGACGTCGCCCGGTAGGCGTGCAGGTCGAACGTGTCCGGTGCCGCGTTGAACGCCGGGTCCACGGCGCTCAGCACGAGCACGGCCTCGACGTCGTAGGCCGACGCCGCCGTGTCGTAGGCCTGGCCCGCCGTGGTCGGTCGCACGACGAGCGCGCCGTACAGGCCCATGGCCTCCTGCCGGCCCGCGTCGCCGCCGCTCTCGTAGACGTACGTCCCCGGCGCGCCCGCGGTGAACGTGCGCGTCACGGTCCCGCCGACCGGCGCGTCCGTCGGACCGGGGTCGAACGCGATGCCCGGCGCCTCGAACGAGATCGTGTGCGGCACGCCGCTCGTCCCGGGCGGCAGGGCGTTGACGACCGAGATCGAGACGGTGTCGCCCTCGGTGACCGACAGGACCGGGCCGGGCAGGCTCGGCGTGGCGGTCGAGCAGTCACCCGGCGTCGTCGCGACACCGAAGCCCCAGATCGGGACGGCGGCGGGTTCGCCGGGCAGCGTCACGCTGCCCGCCTCGGCGCACAGGGACACGGCGACCGGGGCGGCCGACGCCGCCGGGACGGCGACGGTGAGCCCCGCCAGGGCCAGGACGAGCGCGACGAGTGCGGTGATCCTCGTGCGCAGGGGTGCAGGCATCGCCCACCTCCGGGTCTGCTCGTGCCTGGTCATGGCGCGTCGTACGTGATCTTGAGGAGGTTCCCCCACGTCGAGAAGGGGGTCGGCGAGGGTGCGGTGAAGCGCTGGCTGTGCACCAGCACCCGGATCTGACCGGTGTTCGCCCCGGTGCCGATGTAGGCGGTCGCCGGGTTGGGCACGGTCCAGGTCGAGCTGACGTCGGCCGAGCCCACGCCCTGGGGCTGGGCCGGCGGCGCGGGCAGCGTCACCCACCCGGCCGACGTCGCCGTGGCGCAGCCTGCCGCCCCGCCCACGGTCCAGTCGCAGATCTTGACGGTCTGCTGCGGCACGTTGGTGGTGAGGGTCGCGCAGGTGGTGCCCGTCGTCGTCGCGCAGTCGGCGCCCTTGTAGGTCACCTTGAGGTTCTGGCTGCCGGCCGGCACGGACGTGAACCCGCCGTACCAGTCGTCGGCCAGCGCGGTGATCGTCGCTCCGCTCAGGTGGGTCGCTGCGCTCGTGCCGAGCTGCCCGCGGGCGACCGTCCAGGTGGTCGTCCCCTGACCGCCCGTGACCAGCAGGACCTCGTTGTCGATCCGGACGGCGTAGGTGCCCGTGGTCGGGAAGCCAGCGGCGGAGGCGACCGTGATGGTTGTGGCGCCCGCCGTGGTCGCGGTCGGCCGCGTCGTCGTCCGGGGGTTCACCTGGTAGTAGCTGGTGTCGTCGACCCCGAGCGCCGTGACGGTGCCGGTCTTGAGCGTGCCGCCGACGATGCTGGTCGACGTGGGGTAGGCGGTGCAGCCGCCGGACGGGTCGACCCGCAGCAGGGTCCCCATGCCGCCGAAGCCCTGGTCGAAGTTGGTGAACTCGTTCAGAGCGTGGCTGTGCCAGGGGAAGTACCACTCGCCGCACACGTTCTGCGACACCGTGCCCGTGGGCAGGGTCCCGCTGTAGCCCAGGTACGGGCTGCCGCTGTAGTAGGTGTTGCCGTCCTTGAAGAACACGTTCCGGTAGTTCGGGGGAGTGACCGGGAACGCGTTGGTCGGGCTCCAGCCGTCGGCGTCGTCCCAGCGCAGCAGGAAGTCCTCGGTCTGCCCCGAGCCGATCGTCTCGCCGAAGTGCTCGGTCGCGACCACGGGTCGGCCGTCCTGCGCGATCTGGGTGGTGTGGTTGCCGTGCGGGTGGAACGGGTGGTTGAGCAGCCCGACGTTGATCATCCGGACCAGCGCGGGCAGGGTGCTCGGCGACGTGTTCGGCCGGATCCGCACGAGCGAGCCGTACGGCTGGCGGGGCAGCAGGGCCGTGCCGTTGTCCTGCACGGTGTCGGGGAACTCGCGCCCGTTGATGGCGAAGTACCGGTCGCGCTGGGCGTTGAGGTCGTAGGTGCCCGCGGTCTCGACCGCGTGGTGGAGGTCGGGGTCGATCTCGTTGAGCAGCAGGAGGTACTCACGCCCGGGGTCGAACGCGGTCGACGCGCCGTAGGCGAAGCCCGCGCCCAGGCTCGGGCGGACGATGAGCGCGCCGAACAGGCCCATCTCGACCTGCTTGGCGACGTCCGAGCCGCTCTCGTACAGGTACGTGCCGGGGCTGCCGGCCACGAAGCTGTAGCTCACGGTGCCCGAGGTGGGCGCGGCCTCGGTGGTGAGCAGGCCGGGTGTCCCTCCCGTCGCCGTGACGGCGCCGTCCTGGCCGGGGAACACGAGGCCCGACGCCTCCGGCAGGGTGTTGGTGAGGTTGACGACGACGGTCTGTCCCTGCGTGGCGCACAGCACCGGACCGGGGCTCTGGAAGGCGCCGTTGTCCGGGGCGTCCGCGTTGGCGTAGCTCCACATGAAGACGCTGTTGCCGTCCGGCGTGTCGATGTAGCCCGTGCGCGCGACCAGGTTGAACGTGTGCGTGCTGCCGACCACCGTGCCCGGCGTGCACACCATGCCGGTCTTCGGCGCGTCCGGCGGCAGGGCGAGGGCCGGCGACGGCGCGGCGGTCACCAGCGCGGCCGCCAGGGCGGCGACGGCGGCGGCGTGCCGGGCTCGTGGCCTCATCGTGGTCTTCTCTCCGTGACGCGGGGTCGCCGCACGCTCAGACATAGGTCTGGCTCACGACGGTCTGTGCGGGGAGAGGGGTCTGGTAGACGCGGACCTCGGTCATCATCCCGCCCGCGCCGGGAGGTGCTCCGAAGTTGGTGAGCCTGCGCCAGTCGCGGTTCTTGAAGACGTACACGTTGTAGCTGCCCCGCGTGTCCGACCCCGACGGCCGGGCCGGGTCGTAGGGGGGCGCGTCGAAGAGGACGTCGCGCGCCTCACCGGGCCCGATGTAGAGGGTGTTCGTCCAGTACGAGGTGTCCACGCCGCCGACGCCGCCGTTGCGCAGCAGCGAGGCGTCCTGGCCGATGACGTGCATCGGGATCCCCGGCAGCTGCATGGCGTGCTGCTGGTAGCCGAGGTTCGCCAGCCGGAGCAGGACCCGGTCGCCCGGGTTCACCTGGACGAGCGCCGAGTTGGGCTGGCTGTAGTCGGCCACGTCGCCGTAGTTCGGGTTCGGGGTGGCGATGCGGGAGGTCGGCGGCAGGCTCGGCGAGTCGTTGGGCAGCAGGGTCTGCGGGTACGCGCGGCCGTTCAGCGTGAACCACTGAGGGTCGTAGTCCGTCGCGATCGACTCCTGGATGTCCCGGTCGCCGTCGTGGAAGTTCCGCCACAGCTCGTTGAGCAGGATGGCGAAGTGCCGGTGGTAGCCCGTCGACCCGTCACCGTCGTTGTAGGCGAACTTCGTGAACCCGCCGACAGGCGTGCCGTCCTGCAGCGGGCGCACGAAGACGATGCCGGTCATGCCCATCTGCACGTGCTCGACGTCCTCGAAGTGGCAGTGGTACATGTACGTGCCCTCCCGGTGAGGGCGGTAGAAGTACGTGAACTGCTTGGCGATCGGGACGGCGACGGACACCTCGGGCACGCCGTCGTTCAGCGGTGACGGCACGTCGAAGCCGTGCCAGTGGATGGTGTGCGAGTCCGTGAGGTCGGGGCGCTGCACCAGGCCGAGGTTGGTCAGCGTGATCTTGATGTCGTCGTTCTGCTTGAAGTCCAGCGTCGGGGCGGTGTGCTTCGCGTGGCCCTTGTAGGTGGAGATCAGCTGCGAGACGGACAGGTTCGGGTCCACCGGGACGAACCCGAAGATGTAGAGCGGGTTGCCCTCGCGGCCGGGCACGCTGATGTACCCGTCGGTCGCGATCAGGGAGAGCGTGGAGGTGGCCGCCGACGCGGGCACCACGAGACCCTGCCCGACGACGTCGGCAGCGACGACCGTCCCCACGGCGCCAAGACCCATGAACTGGAGGAATGCCCTCCGGTCGAGGCCGTTCTGGCGATGGTCCATGTCACCCTCCTTCGAGGCGATGACGGTCGATCGGGCCGGTCAGGGCAGGACGACCGGGACGCCGACCAGCTCGTCGGCACCCAGGTCCCACGGCGTCCTGACCCGCAGGGTGCGGAGCATCGGCCGGTACTGGCCGTCGTAGTCGCCCAGGCCACCGAGCGCGGGCGAGAGCGTCGGCGCCTGGATGCCGCCACCGGTGCACGCGTTCAGTGCGGTGGCAGGAGCGGGGAAGGCGGTGTTCGAGCAGCGCACGCCGCGGTCGACCACCGGCGAGGCCCCCGTGAGGTGGAAGTCGCTCGTCAGGCCGACGGGCGGGTCGCCGGCGGTGAGCGTCACCGCGGCGGTCTGCGGGTCGAGCCGGGAGCCGGTCACGGTCAGCTCGTTGGTGATGCCGATCGGGTTGACGAAGAGCGGGTCCACGCTGATGTTGCCCTGGCCGGCCGGCACCGGGCGCTGCACCCCGTCCGGCCCGAGGATCTGGCCGTTGGTGAGGTCGGAGTAGCGCGGTGTGAACGTGTCGGCGTTGTTGGTCGTCCCGTGGATCTCGAGGTCGATGACGCCCTGGTTGACCAGCGTCGCGCCCGGGCCGGGCTGGCTCAGGGTGTACGCCGTGTTGTTCCAGAAGACGTTGTCGAAGAGTGCGGCCGGCCGCGAGAAGTCGGGTGAACCGGCGGGCAGCGTCGCCTGGAACAGCGGGTCGTTGGCCTCGGACGCGAGGCCGGCGGAGTGCGGCAGGCCGTCCGAGTTCTCCGACGAGGCGGTCGACACGTTGTTGGCGACCGTCGTGCTGATGATCCGCACGTTGGAGGAGTCGTCGAGCATGATGCCGCCGGCGATGTCCGCGGCCCCGTTGTCGACCACCAGGTTGTCGCGGAGGTTGATCGCCGCGGTCAGCGCGTCGAGGACGAAGACCGCGCCGCCGTCGTCGCCGCTGAAGTTGGCCGCGAGCAGGTTGCGGTCGACGTTGACCGGGCCGGTGCCCGCGCCGAGGCCGCCGCCGACGGGCAGCTCGGACTCGATCGCGAGGCCGCCGCCGGAGTCGACGGAGTCGTTGTAGTAGATCTGGTTGTCGTGGATGCTGCCGTTCGGGCTCAGCCCGATGTGCGAGACGCCGGCACCGTAGTTCACGCTGAAGTTCGAGCAGACGATGCTGTTGGCCAGCTCGTAGTTGTTCGAGCCGTCGAAGATCCCGACGCCGCCCGCCTGCGTGAGGCCGCCGTTGCCGAGGAACCGGTCGTAGGCCATGCGGACGTTGTAGTTGTGGCTCGTGGGCGCGTACGGCTGCCCGACGGCGATGCCGCCGGCGACGACGCCGCCGTTGTTCTCGAGCACGGTGTTGGTCACCTGGAGGTTGTTGACGTTGGCCTGCACCTGGATGCCGCCGGCGCCCTCGCCCTGGCCGGTCATGAGGCCGACGCCGTCGGTCCGCGCCGCGCTGAAGACGCCGATCGCGCCGCTCGGCACGTCGTACGCCGTGGTGGTCTTCGCCACCAGGGTCAGGTCCGCGCCGCGCAGGATGGCGGGCAGGGTCGCGTCGACCGCGTACGGCGCGTGCGCGGCGATGACCGCGTCGTAGGCCGTCGCGTTCTGCTGGAAGTAGCGGCCGTCGATGACGGATCCGGTGATGTGGAAGCGCGGGTCCTCGGGATCGCGTGCCTGCAGCTCGTGGGCGCCGATGATGCCGCCGGCCCCCAGGCCCTGGATCTTCAGGGGCTTCCACTGCACGACGTTCTCGTTGTAGACGCCCGGGCGGAGCACCAGCAGGCTGCCGGCGGCCGCGCCGTCGATCGCGTTCTGGATGGCGTGCGCGTCCGTGCCGGCGCCCGGCGGGGGCGCGGCCACGTTGACCACGGGCGGGTTGTAGGTGACCCCGCCGCCCGTGCCGAGGGCGTGCACGGTGATCCCGTTGACGCTGGACACGCCGCCGTTGGCGTTCGCCGTCGTGATGGCGAGCTGCTTCTGGCCGGCCGGGAACGTGAGGCTCAGCGCCGGGACCTGGATGACGATGGTGTCCGGGATGGCGCCGGACCCGGGGGTCCAGCTGACGATGCCGCCGTTGGCGCGCGTGAGGGTGGTCACTCCGCCCGTCCGGTCGTCCGTGAGCGTCACGCGCCCGCCGGTAGCCCCGGTCGGTCCGGCCGTGCCGATGAAGTCGGCCTGGATCGTGATGCGCCGCGGGTTCGCCGCGTTGCCGCCGTTCGCGGCGACCGCGTTCGGCACGTACGGCGTGGACACCTGGAGAACCTCCGGGCGGGCCGGCACGGCCGGGTCCTCGCAGCCCGTCCCCGAGATCGGGTCGAGCGGGAGGTCGAGCTGGGTGGTCAGGCCCGGCCAGGCCTCGGCCGGGGTCGTCGCGGTCAGCAGGTTCGGGTTGTAGCCGGCGTTCGGCTGCGCCTTCGAGCCCGGGTCGTCGACCTTGACCAGGTACATGCCCGGGCAGGGGCCCTGCGGGATCGGGCAGTTGAACGTCTCGGTCGACGGCACCAGCGCCTCGAACGAGCCGTCGGGGCTCGTGGTCACCGTCGTGAGCAGGCGCCAGTTGTTGGCGTCGTACGGCAGGTTCACGTTGGGCGTGGCGCAGCCGGGCTGATCCTGCGGGCAGACGGTGTCCACGCGCGCGTAGATGCCTACCGGGATGCCGACGATCGGCCGGGGCTCGCCGTACCAGGGGGACGCCAGGTTGCGCTCGAAGTAGATGTCGTTGAACACCTGCCCGACCAGGCGGCCCGGCTCGGGGACGTCGCCCGTGCGGGCGTCGGCCGCGTCGGTCCCGTTGGGGTCGGTGCGGAAGTTCGTCATCATGTTGAAGTCGGCGTTGGCGTTCTGGCCGTTGGTCAGCACGACGAGGCGCTTGTCGCACAGGGGCGCGTGCGCACCCGCGACGCCGTAGTACGTGCTGCGCGTCACCAGGGAGGTCTGGTCGATGACGTGGTCGTCGCCGGTGCACGCGGGCGGCGGGATCGCGGGCGTGAACTTGTTGCCCAGGTCGACGTTGACGTCCTCCTCACGGACGGGCCGGTAGAGGCAGCCCTCGCCGTCGCCGGGGATGACGCCCTTGGCGCTGCTGACGGCCTTGAACCCGTCGGTGTTCGCGGGGTTGCAGGGTCGGGTGTCCTGGGCGTCCTTGGGCATGACCACGTGCGTGATGTAGGTGCCGGCGACCAGCGGGACGGGGTCGGACCCGCCCGTGCAGGTGCCGTCGTCGGCCGCCGTGTCGTAGCCGTTCGGGCAGTAGTCGGCGAACGCGTAGCCGCCGTCGAACGCGCCGTCCTTGGTGTGCGCTCCGGTGAGCGGCACCTCGAGGCAGTTCGGTCCGATCTTCGCGGCGAACTGGCCCGTGACCTCGGTTCCGGAGAAGTCGCGGATCGGGTTGCAGCTCTGCGTGAACGCGTTGCCGTCCGCCTGCGGGTCCTGGTCCGCGCTCGGCTGCTGCCAGTGGTCGGTGACGTACTTGTTGAGGATCGTGTCGTCGGCCGTGTTGGGCTGGCCGTCCGGACCGAGGCCCTCGAGCAGCACGGTGACGTCGGGGATCGCCGGCTCGTAGTCCTCGTGCGCCTGGAACCGCGCGTCGAACTCGTTGCGGGTGGTCGAGAAGTAGGTGATGCCGACGATCTGGCCGGGCGTGCCGGGCGGGTAGTCGCGCTTGCCCCAGTCCACGGTGCTGCGGTGTCCTTCGAGGAGCAGCTGGTTGGTGAGCAGGCCGCCGCCCTGGTCGGTGGGGATGCAGGGGTTGGCGGGCGCGAGCGTGGGCGGGACCACGGAGCACGAGGGGGTCACGGCGTCGGTGATCTCGTCGTGCAGCGACGGGCCTGGGTAGGCGGAGAACCGGGCGAAGCCCTGCTCGTTCACGAACCACCGGCCGAGCGCGCCGCCCTCGGCGGTCGGGTAGGAGTAGTAGCCCTGCGAGTCGGTGAACGTGGCCTCCTTGATGGAGCCGTCGCGCCACCGCTGGTCGACGTCGGTGTTCGCGATCGTCGGCTCGCCGGGATCCCGCTTCCCGTTCCCGTTGGTGTCCTTGTACACGTGGCCGTCGAGCCAGCCGAACCAGCGCGAGACACCCAGTCCGACGCTCCCGTCGTCGCCGGTCTCGTTGACGTCGACGGTCTCGCCCGCAGCGACCGTGACTGGCTTGAACCGCATGATGTAGCTGAGCTGCTCGTCCCAGACCGCCAGGTTGTAGCTGCCCGCCGGCACGTTCTGGATGTCGAAGCTGCCGCTGCCGTCGGCCTGGCCGACGTAGACGGTCCGGTCCGTGGTGGAGTCGGAGAGGGCGACGAACGCGTTCTCGACCGGGTCGTTGAACGTGCCCGTGGTGTACGGGGCCCACTCGACCCAGTTGAGCGCGGTCCCCGTGATCTCGCCGGTCCCGGGCGTGGCGAACGCCTGCGGAGCGCAGACGAACCCGAACCAGTACGCCGTGCGGTTGTTCGGGGCCTCCCACAGCTGCTCGCCGGGCGCACCCGTCCCGTCGCTGCCCTCCTCGACGGACGCGAGCAGCTGCAGGCCGCCGTCGATCGTCGTCGTCTGGTACCACTGGCTGGTCGGGTCGGAGTTGCAGGGCCCCGCGGGCGGGTGGACGTCGATGAAGTACGTCGCGGGTCCGAGGTTGTCCAGCTGCACGAAGCCGTCGTCGGCGGTGAGGCATGTGCCCCCGCAGAGCGGGTCGTTGTTGTAGTCGACGGTCACCGCGCTGTGGGTCTGCTCCTCCAGGCCGACCTGGAAGCCCTGCAGGCCGCCTTCCTCGGTGTCCGGGGCGCCGTTGGCCCAGGCGTTGTCCTGGAACACGAACACGCGGATCTTGCCCAGCGGCAGCGGGTGGTCGCCGCTCTGCACCGACAGGTCGATCCGGGCGTTCAGCGAGCCGTCGGGCGTGGCCGGGTTGGGCACCGTGATGTGCTTGCCCCACATCTTGTGGTCCAGCGACCGCACCGAGATCAGGTACCGGCCCGCCGGCAGGTTCACGGCCGTCCGGTCCTGGTTGCCCTCCGCGACGATCGCGCTGTTGCTCTGCGTGCTCACGGCCAGCGGGTCGTCGGGCAGCTTCGTGTTGTCGACGTTGATGATGTAGGTGAAGTTGCCGAGCGGAGCGCCGGACGGCAGGTCCCGGGCGTCCACGGTGACCGCACAGCCGGCGGCCGGGCAGGTCGTGGCGGCGTGCGCCACGGGAGCGATCGTGGGGGACAGGGTGGCGAGCCCGGAGACCAGGGCGGTGGCCACGGCGACGAGCGCCGCCCGCAGGGCCGGGACCCGGCGGTGCCCGCCGTGCTGAGCCCCTCCCGGTCCGGCCGCGGACGGTCGGTGACCGGCCCCTCCGGAGCGAGGGCTGACCGAACCGCTTCCCGACCCGTGTCCGCGCATGGCCACACCTTCCAGGCGGCGCTGCTCCGCCCCCGGCGGTCATGCCGGAGGGCTGTCTCAGCGCCTCCATGGAAGCGGTCGCGGCGGAGCCCGGAGGAGTTCCTGACCGAAGTGTCATCGGGTCGTCACAGCCCGGTCATGTGGGACGCACAGGTTCGCGGCCGGCCGGGAGGGCTCGTCACATGGGCGTGTCGACCCCGAGGAGCTCGGCCGACCTCGGACCGCCGGCCACCGCACCGCGGTCGGCGGGCCCGTCCGGCGGGGTGATCGTCCGGGTGCCCGCGGGCACCATCATGAGCATGAGAGCGCCGCCCTCGGTCGAGCGCCCGGCCATCATCCGGCCGCCCCGGGCGGACACGAGCCCGCGCACCAGGCTCAGCCCGAGCCCCGTCTGCGAGAGCTCGTCGCGGGGAGTCTGCAGGTCGTCGTCGGGAGGGCCGTTGAGAACCTCGACCAGCTCGTCGCTCAGGCCCGACCCGGAGTCGGCCACCCCCACCACGACCTGGTCGGCCTCCCGCGCGCCGATCAGGCGCACCGTGCCGCCGTCCTCGGTGTACCGGACGGCGTTCTCGATCAGGGTGTCCAAGCAGGCGCGGAGCCGCTCGGCCGAGCCCACGTACCACCCGGCGTGGGCCTCGACCACCCAGGTGCGGTCCGCCACCGGCGTCCAGCGCTCCGCCGTCTCGCGCAGGATCTCGTCGAGGTTCACGGGCTGGACCTCGCCGCCGCCCTGCAGCCGGATGACCCGCACGAGCCGCTCGGTCACCCGGGTCAGCCGGTGCAGCTCGTCCTCGACGACCGTCAGGTCGTGCACCTGCTCGGGGTCCTGCTCCTTGCTCAGCAGCAGCTCGACGTAGCCGCGCGCGATGGTCAGCGGGGTGCGCATCTCGTGGGACGTCAGGCGGGTCAGCCGCTGGGTGTCCCGGGCCTGCTTGCGCTCGCGCTCGGCCATGACCGTCAGCTCGGCCAGCGCGACCTGCCGGCGCCGGACGTGCCAGACCATGAGCACCATGAGCACCGACATGAGGGGGATCTCGGCCGTCTCCTGCCAGCTGAGCACGCCCGTCGCCGCCCGGGCGACCAGGACGATGCCGGTGGCGACCGTGTAGAGGGCGAGACCGGTGACGGCCCGGGCCTGCCGCCAGTTGCCCAGCCCGTAGAGGAGCGCGAACGCGGCCCACGCGACGTGGTACGGGATCGTCTCGTTGCCCGGCGACGCCCACATGAGCCCCGTGCACAGGCCCGCCAGCACGAGCCACGGGTAGTAGAGGTCCCCGCGGGACCGACGGTCACTCGGCGGAGAAGCAGTAGCCGACACGACGGATCGTCTCGATCGGGGGGTCGGGCTGCAGCTTGTTGCGCAGCCGCCGGACGCAGACCTCGACCACGTTGCTGCCGGGGTCGAAGTCCAGGCCCCAGACGTCGTGCACGAGCTCCGAGCGCCGGCAGACCTCGCCGCGCCGGCGCATCAGGTGGGCCAGCAGGGAGGACTCCCGCTCGGTGAGCGACACCTCGCGGTCGCCGAGGGTCACGGAGCGGCGCTCCAGGTCGAGGCGGATGCCGCCCGCGCTCACGAACCGCGGCTCCGCGCGGGTGACGGTCGAGGCCCCGAGGTGGCGCCTGGTGCGGGCGAGCAGCTCGACGAGCGAGAACGGCTTGGCGACGACGTCGACGGCTCCGCGGTCGAGGGCCTGCACGCGAGTGGCCACGTCCGTCACCCCGGTCAGGACGATCACGGGGGTGGGGTCCTCGCGCTGGCGCATCGACGACAGCACGGTGAGGCCGTTGCACCGCGGCATGACCAGGTCCAGCAGCACCAGGTCCACGTCCTCGGACGCGAGCCGCTCGAGTGCGCGGAAACCGTCGGCCGCGGACACGACGTGGTGGCCGGCCGAGGCGAGGGAGCGGCTGACGAGGGTGCGGATGCGCTCCTCGTCGTCGACGACCATCACCGTGCTCACGAGGGTCATCACCTTCCCTCGGCCCCTGACCCGCGGGCTGCCCCTGCCCTGTCCCGTGGTTCGCGTCGTACCGCGAACGGCTCGACGGTGATCGACGGCCCCGCGCGCAGGCTCGTCGAGCCCGCCGTTCACCAGACGGATAGACCCCACCTTGGCGTGCGACGGGCGGCGGCGACAGGGTGAAATGGGGTGAAGTTCGCAGAAAGCCCCGGTTTGCCCATCTTCGTGCGACCGGCGTCAGGTCGGCCGCTCGCGGAACGTCTCGACGTCCTTCGGAGGCGCGCCGGCGACCGACTCGACGACGGTGGCGGCGACGTCGCGCAGCTTGATGTTGCGGTGCTGCGACGCCGTCCGCAGGATCGCGATCGCGTCGTCCTCGGAGCAGCGGTTCTGCGCCATGATCACGCCGATCGCCTGGTCGATCACGGACCGGGAGACGATGGCCGCGCGCAGGTCCGCGTTGAGCTCGGCCTGGTCGGTGCCGCGCAGGTACAGGCGCATGGTCCGCGCGATCTCGTCCGCGTACATGTGCGCCACCGACAGCACGGCGTCGTCCCAGACGTGCGTCGGCCGCGCGTAGAGGTTCAGGGCGATGACGACCCCGTGGCGCACGGGGCGGGGGACGGCGAGGATCGAGCCGAAGCCTCGCGCCCGCGCCGCCGCACGCCACTGGTCCCATCGCTCGTCGCCGGCGAGGTCGTCGGAGCGGACCACCGAGCCGTGGCGCAGGGCATCGAGGCACGGTCCGTCGTCGGCCGCGTACTCGACCTGGTCGCACGCGGCCGCGAGGGTGTCGCTCGCCGCGACCGCGTCCGGCCGGCCGTCGCGCTGCATCGAGACCGTCGCGGACGCCGCGGGCCCGATGTGGGACGCGGCCGCCTGCGCGATCCCCTCGACGAACTCGTGCAGGGCAGGGGTCTCGAGCAGCAGGTTCTGCAGCTCGGTGATGACTGCGGCGCGGTCCAGCGGGTCGTACATGTCTCTCCGTCAAGCGTCATGCGGGTCGGTGCGGCGAGGACTGGATCGTCTCGACGGCGCCGGCCGGGTCACCGATCTCGTGATCGTAGGACGGCCCGCGCGGCCTGGACAGAGGTGATCCCGACCTGCGCGGCGGCTCGGTCCAGACGCGTCCGGGCGACGGCCAGGGGGATGCCGGCGGCCGACCCGATCGAGCCCACCGCCCGGTCGATCTCGCGCCGGTCGTCCAGCAGTCGCGGTGCGTGCGACGCCTCGGCCAGGGAACGGAACGCGAGGTCGGCGTTGGCGGTGCCGTCCGGGGCGCTGGCGCCGAGGATCTCGGCCACCTTCGCCTCGTGCCCGGCGAACCCCGCGGACAGACCCGCGTACACGTTGACCATCCCCACGAGCGTGCCACCCTCGACGACCGGCATCGACAGGGTGCTCCGGACGCCGTGCTCGGACGCGACCGTCGAGAGCTCGCGCCAGGCCACCTCGTCCAGGACGTCGGTGCCGGGAGCGCACGGCTCCCCGGTGGGCGCGGACTCGAGGAGCGCGACCTCGCGGTCGGTGGCGACGACCGTGAAGGTCAGGTGCTCACCGAGCAGCGAGTAGCTGAACCCGACGCACGACGGCACCTCGAGCCGCAGGCGCTCGCCGGCACGGACCATCGTCGAGACGAAGTCGCGGTCGGACGTCTCGCCCAGGCGGCGCAGGGCGACGAACGTCTCGGGCAGCAGCTTCATGGGACGTCGCGGAGCTCGGGGGGTGCCGTCGCAGGTGCGTCGTCGCCGGTGCCCGGCCGCCACCCGTCGACGAGCACGGCGCACGACTCCGAGGTCTGGTTGACCACCTCGGTCACCAGCTCGCCCGCCAGGAAGCCGGGCGCCGCCCGCGAGAGGTCGAGCTCGATCGTCCGGCAGCCGCCGGCGACCAGCGAGCGCATCTCCTCGCGCAGCTCGGCGACGTCGGGCGCCCAGAGCTCGCCCTCGGCCTCGATGAGGGCGACGTCCGGGCGGCTGGTGAGGACGTGAAAGTGCGGCGCTGTCATCTCAACGCTCCTGTGCGTCGATCGACGGCCGCCTCCGGACCTTGTCGGCCAGCGTACGCCCGCGTCCTCCGCTTGCGGCAGGGGGTGGCGGGGTTACCGTGAGGACAGGTCAGGACTGGGCCCCCCGTCCCCACGCCGACCGTCGACACGGCGGCAGCAGGAGCCCTGATGACCATCCCCACCGCGTCGCCGACCACCCGCTCGGCCGGCAGCGACTTCACCGAGCTGATGCACGCCGTGCAGGGCAGCGGGCTGCTCCGGCGCCGGTACGCCTTCTACTGGGTCCGGTTCGTGCTGCTCAGCGCCGTGCTGGTCGGGCTGGGCGCCGCCTTCCTGCTGATCGGCGACTCCTGGTGGCAGCTGCTGGTGGCCGCCGGGGTCGCGGTGGCGCTCGGGCAGGTCATGTTCCTCGGGCACGACGCCGCGCACCGCCAGATCTTCCGGTCCGGGCGCTGGAACGACTGGGCGAGCCTCGTGATCGCCAACCTCTACGCCGGCATGAGCTACGGGTGGTGGAACCGCAAGCACAGCCGCCACCACGCCAAGCCCAACACGCTCGGTGCCGACGGCGACATCGCGCCCGGGGCGCTGGTGTTCACCACGGCCGACCTGGTGAAGCCGCGCACCGGGTTCGCCGGGTGGTTCGCGCAGCGCCAGGGGTGGCTCTTCTTCCCGCTCCTGCTGCTCGAGGGCCTGAACCTGCACGTCGCGAGCCTGCGGACGGTCCTCGGCCGGTCGCCGGTCAAGCGGCGCGCCGTCGAGCTGAGCTTCCTCGCCCTGCGGCTCGGCGGGTACGTCGGCGTCGTCTTCTGGTTGCTGCCCGTCGGCATGGCGTTCGCGTTCCTCGGCGTCCAGCTCGGGCTGTTCGGCCTCTACATGGGCGCGACCTTCGCCCCGAACCACAAGGGCATGCCGATCGTGCCGGCGTCGCTCAAGCTCGGCTTCCTGCACCGCCAGGTGCTGCTCAGCCGCAACGTGCGCGGAGGCAGGTTCCTCGACGTGTTCATGGGCGGGCTCAACTACCAGATCGAGCACCACCTGTTCCCCAGCATGCCGAGCCCTGCCCTGCGGGCCGTCCGGCCGATCGTGCGCCAGTTCTGCCTCGACCACGACGTCGCGTACACGGAGACCACGCTCGGGAAGTCCTACGGGATCGTCGTGCGCTACCTCAACCAGGTCGGCCTCGCGGCGCGGGACCCGTTCCAGTGCCCGCTCGTGGCAGCCCGACTGGCGGGGTGATCAGCCGCCGGTGCTCGCGAACCGCTCGGCGGTCCACGCGAGCAGCTCGGGGATGAAGGGCGAGTCGTCGGCGACCAGGCCCATGTGGTCGCGGCCCGCGTAGGTGCGGTAGTCGAGCGCCTGGCCCGACGCCTCGAGCCGGGCGACGTAGGCCTGCTGCGCGTCCGGCGGGATCAGCGGGTCGGCCAGCCCCTGGGCGACGAGCAGGGGCGCCTCGACCGGCCCGGTCGGGGTGTTCTGCGCGAGCCGCTGCCCGAAGACGCCCGTGGTGGGGTCGACGGCGAAGATCGGTCGGTCCCGGCTGATCGACAGGGCGCTCAGCACCGAGACCAGCACTCCCGGCTCGGACAGGCAGCGGGTGGCCATCTCCCGGACCAGCGTGCGCGCGTGCGGGATCACGAGGGCGTCGACGTCGACGTCGGGGTAGGTGGCCGCGTAGGCCTCGATGACGAACGAGGCGAAGACCGAGCCTCCGGTGACGTCCGGCAGGTGCTCGGTGATGGCCAGGGTGTCCGCGGCCGGCGCCATGGCGGCGACGCCGGACAGCGGCACGTCGGGGGCGTAGGTGGGCTGGACCTGGCCGGTCCACAGCGCCGCGTGACCGCCCTGCGAGTGCCCCCACACGACGGTCCGGTCGGCCAGCGACGCGGTCTCCAGCTGCCGGGCCGCCCGCACGGCGTCGAGCACCGACCGCGCCTCGCCCTGGCCGATGAGGTACGGGTGCGGGCCGGCGGTGCCCAGGCCCACGTAGTCGGTGGCCACCAGGGCCCAGCCCCGCGCCACCGCCTGGTCGAGCGCGGGCAGGCCGCCCGACGCGAACGGCTCCGGCAGCAGGCTGGGCGCGCAGCCCTCGGCGTAGCCGGTGGTCCCGTGCGCCCAGGCGATCACCGGGTGCTCCGCGCCGGTGCGGGGCACCAGGACGATCCCGCTGGCCACGGCGGGCTCGCCCTCGTCGCGCGTGGTCGTGTAGAGGATGCGCCAGGCGCGGGCGTCGGCGGGCACCTCGCGCGTGAAGGGCTCGCTGCGCAGCAGCACGCCGGGTGTCGTCGGGACGTCGCTCGGGGCCGAGTAGAAGTCGTCGACCACGGGGGAGGCCGCGTCGATCCGGCCGCTGACCACCAGCGCGCCGACCGCGAGGAGGGCCACCGCGACGGCGCCCCCCGTGCGTGCCCATCGGCGCAGCGGGCCGCGCGTCGGGGACGGCCGGTCGTCGGATCCGCGACGGCGCCTGAGAGCGTCGCCCACCTGCGCGAGCCCGAAGAGCACGGTGCGCGCCCCGAACAGCACCGCCACGACGAGCAGCGTCACGTCGGGCCAGGCGAGCGCGAGCACGCCGAAGACCAGGTCGGCGACGCCGAAGAGCGCGGACGCGACGCGGGCGTCGGCGGTGTCGGGGCGCCGGACCTCGAGGAGCCTCGCGACGCCGGAGACGAGCAGCGCGACCCCGAGCACGCGCGGCAGCAGCTCGATCGAGGTGCCGAGCCGGACGAGCACCGCGACCCCGAGCAGAGCCCAGGCCGCGCCGAGCAGCGCGGCGTCGCCCCGCACCAGGTCGCGGACCCCGGACGCCAGACAGCTGAGGCAGATGTAGACGGTGAGCACGCCGAGCGAGCTCAGCGGCCGCGTGAGCAGCAGGAACCCCAGCACCACGGCGCCGACCCCGACCAGCGCCGACGCCCACCACGGCAGCGCCTCGACGATGCCGGGCAGCGCGCGCAGGCGTCGACCGGTCCCGGCACGGGCGAGACCCACGAGCACCTCCGGGAGCAGTCCGACGACGCGTTCGTCGTCGAGGATGCCAGCAGCGGCTGCCGGACGTCGCTAACCTGGCGCCAACCCCGAGCGAAGGAGATCCGGTGGTGCTGATCGGCGCCCACGTGCGCGGAGACGACCCGGTCGAGACGGCCGCGGAGCTGGACGCGCAGTGCGTCCAGCTGTTCCTGGCCGACCCGCAGGGGTGGAAGAAGCCGACGCCCCGCGCGGACGCCGAGGCGCTGGTCGCGTCGGGCCTGGGCGTGTACGCGCACGCGCCCTACCTGGTGAACGTGGCGTCCACCAACAACCGGATCCGCATCCCGAGCCGGAACATGGTCGCGCAGCACACCGCGGCCGCGGCGGCCCTCGGTGCGCGCGGCCTCGTGGTGCACGGCGGCCACGTGGGGGACGGCGACGACATCGCGGTCGGCATCGACAACTGGCGCAAGACCTTCGAGCGCGCGACGTTCCCGGTGCGCGTGCTCGTCGAGAACACGGCGGGCGGGGAGAACGCGTGCGCCCGGACGCTCGACCGGATCGCGCTGCTGTGGGACGCGATCGGCGAGTACGACGTGGGCCTGTGCCTCGACACGTGCCACGCGTGGGCGGCCGGCGAGGACCTCGAGACCCTGGTCGACCGGGTGCGCGCCATCACGGGCCGGGTCGACCTCGTGCACGCCAACAGCTCGCGCGACCCCCAGGGCTCGGCGCGCGACCGGCACGCGGGCTACGCGACCGGCACGATCCCGCCCGAGCTCATCGCCCACGTGGTGCGAGAGGCAAGGTGCGACGCGCTCGTCGAGACGCCCGCCGAGAGCCAGGCGGAGGACATCGCGTTCCTGCGGGCGGCGCTCGCCGGCTGACCGTCGCGCCCCTCAGATCCGGCCGCGCACCGGCGTCCGGTCCGCCGGGTCGGCCTCGTCGGGCATCGCCATCTCGGCGCGCACGCCGAGCAGCCGGACCTCCCTGTCCTCCAGCTTCTCCGCGAGCGCCATGGCCGCGTCGACGACGACGGCGGCGTCGCGCGTCGGCTCCGGGAGCTTGCGGCTCATGGACCGGGTGACGAACGGTGCGTAGCGCACCTTGAGCGCGACGCGGATCACCGGTCGGCCGTCCTGCGCGGTGTCGTCCACCACCCCGAGGGCCAGCTCGCGGATCGCGTCCCGCACCTGGTCGGGGGTGGTGAGGTTCTGCTGGAACGTGGTCTCGCGGCTGTGCCCGCGCGGCACCCACGGGCTGTCGTCGACCGTGCTCGGCCCGAGGCCCTGGCCGAGCTCGTGGTACCAGACGCCCATCCGCGGCCCGAACTCCGCCACGAGCGCGTCCACCGGCGCCTCGGCGAGCTCGAGCACCGTCGCGACGCCCAGCGAGGAGAGCCGGCGCGACACCTTGGTCCCCACGCCCCAGAGCTCGGTGGTCGGGCGATGACCCATCACCGCGAACCAGTTCTCGGCCGTCAGCCGGAAGACGCCGGCCGGCTTGCCGAACTCGGTGGCGATCTTCGCCCGGACCTTGTTGTCGCCGATGCCCACGGAGCAGTGCAGCCGGGTCTCGCGCAGCACCGCGTCCTGCGCCTGCCGCGCGAGGCCCTCGGGGTCGTCGGTCTGCGCACCGAGGAAGGCCTCGTCCCAGCCGAGCACCTCGACCACGACGCCGAGCGAGCGCAGCGTCGCCATCACCCGCTCCGAGGCGGCCTCGTACTCCGGGGCGTCCACCGGCAGGAACACGCCGTCGGGCAGCTTGCGCGCGGCGATCCGCAGCGGCATCCCGGAGTGCACGCCGAACTCGCGCGCCTCGTAGGACGCGGTCGACACGACACCGCGCTCGGTGGGGTCGCCGCGGCCGCCCACGACGACCGCCCGCCCGGCCAGCTCCGGCCGGCGCAGCACCTCGACGGCCGCGACGAACTGGTCGAGGTCGACGTGCAGTACCCAGGACGGGTGCGGGTCCATGCCCCGAGTGTGCCCGCCGGGCGCCCCGGAGGCGACGGCCCGCTGCCGCGTCAGGCGCTCCTCGGCGTCACCGTGAGGTCGGGCCCGGGGAACACGAGCGTCTCGTGCCCGTCGTCGAACCGGACGACGTAGGGGCCGTCGGCGCCCCGCGCCTCGATCACGGTCCCGCTGCGGTCCGCCGTCCCCACCGTGCGGCCGTGGATGACGACCTTGTCACCGACCTCTGCGTGCATCGTGGCTCACCTCATCGCCCGGGCCGGGACGAGCCCGGGCGGCCCGCCCCTGAAACGGGCTCGACGCCCGCACCTCGATTGTCGACCCGATCGACCGGGCGCGTCCCGGGCGAGATTCTGCGGGGCCACCGGTGCCACGATGCCTGCATGAAGATCAGGCGACAGGTGGTGGTGTTCGACGCCCCGGACCTCGAGGTCGAGAGCGCGTTCTGGGCGGCGCTGCTGGGCGGCACGGTGCGTGCGGACGAGGACTGGTACACGGTCCTGGTCGACGGCGAGCCGCGGCTCGAGTTCCAGCCGGCCCCGAACCACGTCCGGCCCGACTGGCCGGACGGCGAGCAGCAGCAGCTCCACCTCGACCTGTACGTCGACGACATCCACGAGGCGCACGAGCACGCCCTGGCCGTCGGGGCCGTCCTGCTGCAGGCCGCCGACGACTTCTCGACGCCCGACGGGTTCCAGGTGTACGCCGACCCGGCCGGCCACCCGTTCTGCCTGTGCTGGGGGCCGTGACCGGTCAGACGTACTCCTGCCGGCGCAGCCAGCGCATCGCCGCCGCTCCCCACAGCGGTGGCAGGTAGAACGTCACGAGCCGGAAGGTGATGGCCGTCGAGACGGCGATCGCGCTGGGCACACCGACGGCCTGCAGGCCGGCCGTGAAGCCGGCCTCGGCCACCCCCATGCCGCCCGGGACGGGCATGAGCCCGGAGAACAGGCTCACCGCGGTGTTGATGAGGATGAGCTGCGAGAACGACGCCGTCTCGCCGAAGGCGTGCAGGCAGAGGCCGAGCACGGCGGCCTGCAGCAGCTGCGCACCGAGGTTGCCCCCGAGCATCGCGGACACCTTGCCCGGCCGGCGCAGCACGCCGAGCGCCGAGTGCGCCGAGTGCGCCTGCTCCGCGAGCGCAGACCGGACCCGCGGGACCAGGGCGGTGACGCGGTGGCGCAGGCGCGGGACGGCCACGGTGACGATGATGCCGACGACGATCACCGCGACCAGCACGGCCACGAGCGACGTGCTGGTCGAGCCGGAGCCCGAGGTGCCGCCGGACCCGGTGACGAGGCTCGACGTGAAGCCGGGCAGGCCGCTCACGAGGATGAGCACGATCAGCGCGACCTGGACCACGAACCCGCTGACGCTGTCGATGAGCCCGAACGAGAGCGCCGTGGCGGCGGGGATGCCGAACTTCTGGAAGAACCGGACCTCGAGGGCGAGCCGGGCGGCGGTCGCGGGGAGCACCAGGGAGATGAACTGGATCGAGTACTGCAGCATGAGCACGGGGACGTACCGCAGCCGGGCGGTCGCCGCGCCCATGGTCGCGCCCGCGAGCGACGCCTGGATGAGCGGCGACACCAGCAGCGCGGCCAGCAGCCACACCCAGTCCGCCGACTTCAGCGCGGCGGCGACGCTCGCCACGTCGACACCGGCGAGGAGCGTGACGAGCAGGTAGACAAGCAGTCCCATCAGGACGAGGCGACCGATCGAGGCCGGGGTCACGCGCCGGAGTCGTTCGAGCGGCGGTTCCTCGACCCCCGCCGCCGCGACGGCCGCCGCGCGCAGGTCCTCCAGCGTCCAGCTCGCGTCACGCACGTCGGCGCGCGTCCGGCTCCCCAGCGCGGCCGGCTGCAGGTAGGGCAGCACCTCGGCCAGGTGGTCGACGCCCACGGCCGCGACGGCGGCGGCGAGCGCGCGCTCCGGGCCGACGGACACCGCCGTGACGACCAGGAGGCGGGCCTGGTCGGCGAGGGGGTCGCCGGCGTCGACCACGCGGGCGGCGGCGTCGAAGTCCGCGAGGGCGGCCATGCCGTCGGCCCGCACGACGAGCGTCCTGCTCTCGATCCGTCCGTGCGCGATCCCCGCGTCGTTCAGCGTGACCACGGCACGCCACAGGCCGGCGAGCAGCTCGTCGTCCAGGAGGCCGGCGTCGAGGTCGTCGAGCCTGGCGCGGGGGCAGCTGGTCACCAGCAGCGCGTCGCCCTGGTCGGCGGTGCCCACCGCGACGACGTCGAGCGTCGGCACGCCGGCCTGGGCGGCGAGCAGGGTGAACAGCGCCTCGTGCTCGACGCGGGACCGGCGCGTGCCCCACACGTGCGCACGCTCGCCGCGCCGCGTCAGGGCGGTCCAGGCCGATCCCACGACCTGGCTGTCCCACGAGTCGCGCCCGTAGACCTTGACCAGGAGCTCGGCGCCCCGGTCGGAGCCGGCGACGAGCACGTCGGCCGCCGTCCGGCTCGCGGCCCAGGACACGCTCGTCGTCGGCACCCCGATGTCGGCCAGCGCCACCTGCACCTGAGCCGTGGTCAGACGTCCCTGCGGGGAGCCCAGGAGGAGGTGGGCGACCGCGGCCGCGGCGATCCCGACCGCGATCGCCCCGCTCGCGCCGAGCAGGTTGGTGGCGCCGAGGCCGATCGCGGCCACGGCGCCCAGGGCGACGACGGCCCGGCCGACGTACCTCCAGGGCCTGGCCAGGTGCGGCGAGGACGCCACGACGACCGCGGTGACGACGGCGACCCGGGTGGCGACGTAGACCACCGGCGGGCCGGACGAGACCATGCCGTCGACGATCGCGGACGGGTCGGTCCCCGCGAGGGCCCCGACGCCCATCGCCGCGCCGAACGCGAGCACGGACGCCGTCAGCTGGTCGACCAGGAGCCGGCGTCGTCCCCGGCTCAGGGCGGCCAGCAGGACGACGCCGACCGCCCACAGGGTGAGGACCGCGTAGGCGATGCTCCACAGCCAGCCGAACACGGGCTCGAGCCGCGCGAGCACGGTGTCGATGGCCTCGTCGGCGCCGGACGGTCCCGGCGCCGCCAGGGCGAGCAGGCCGAGGGCGACGACGGAGGCGATGAGCAGGAGGACGTCGGTCGGCCGGCGCAGCCGCGGGGCGCCCGCCGCCGACGACCAGACCCGCATGAAGGCGCCCGGCCGCGCGACCACCTGGTCCGGACCGACGGCCATCGAGCCTCCCGGGCACCACGACTGACCTGTGAGGACGCGGCCGGAGGTCGGCTGCGCAGCGGGTGCGGGCGACGGTGCCCGTCCGCCACGAGGCTACTGGCGCGCGGGCCCGAGCGGGGGGAGATGTCGCTCCGCGTGGCTCCGGCCGGTCACGACCGCAGGTGGTCGGCGAGCTCGTCGATCGACACCTGGACCAGGCCGTGCCGCCGCGAGAACCGCCGCAGCCGCGCGCCGCGCAGCATCGCGCCGTCCCGGTCGGCGATCTCGCAGATGACGCCGGCGGGCTCGAGGCCCGCGAGGACGGCGAGGTCGATCGCGGCCTCGGTGTGACCGGGTCGGGCGACGACGCCGCCGGGGTGGGCGACCAGGGGGAACACGTGCCCGGGCCGGACCAGGTCGGTGGCCGTCGAGCCCGGCCGCCACAGCACGTCGATCGTGGCCGCGCGGTCGGCGGCGGAGATCCCGGTGGTGATGCCCGCGGTGGCGTCGACCGAGACAGTGAACGCCGTGCGGAGGCTCTCCTGGTTGTCGGGGACCATCGGCGGCAGGTCGAGCAGGGCCGCGCGCTCGGCGGTGACCGGGACGCAGATGAGCCCCCGGCACTGGTCCATCATGAAAGCGACGACCTCGCGGGTCGCGTGCCGGGCGGCCACCACGAGGTCGCCCTCGTCCTCCCGGCCCGGATGGTCGGTCACCACGACGGGACGACCCGCGCGGATCGCGTCGATCGCGTCGCTGACGAGCGAGCCGGTCACGCGCTCTCGACCAGTGCTCGGGCGCTGTCCACGTCGGTGATCAGCACGGTGACCCAGCGACCACGCAGGGCGCCCCGGACGGCGGCGAGCTTGCGGCTGCCGCCGGCCACCGCGATGCGGCGGGGGATCAGGCGGAGCGCCTCGGGCGTGATGCCGATGACGCGCTCGTCGAACTCGGTGGTCACGGGCTCGCCGGCGGCGTCGAAGTAGCGCAGGCAGACGTCGCCCACGGCCCCCGCCGCGCGCAGCGCCGCCTGGTCGACCGCGGAGATGCTGTTGCCGCTCTGCTGCAGCAGGGGCGAGGGCTCGAGCGCGCCGATGCCGACCAGCGCGGTGGTCAGGGCGGGCCACAGCGAGGTGACCTGCTCGACGGCCGGGTCCGCCATGAGGCTCCGCCGGGCCTCCGCGCTGCCCAGCAGGCCGGGGGAGGGCAGGAAGATCGGCGCCGCGCCGGTGACCGACGCGAGCCGGGTGAGCAGCCGGGTGGCGTCGACCTGCACGCGCGGCTCGCCGACGCCGCCCACCAGCTGCACGACGTCCGAGACCACCGGGGTGCTCGACGGCCGCATGGCCTCGACGGCGGCGAGGAGCGACGCGCTCCACGAGGAGATGCCGACCTCGTCCCCGCCGATGAAGGTGGTCTCCAGGTAGACGGCCGCGGCGCTGCCCAGCGCGCGCAGCACGTCCGACTCGGACCCGCCGGCCTCCACGACGACCGCCTCGGCGAGCCCGTAGGCCGCCTCCAGGCGGTCCTCGAGGTCCGTGTGGACGCCGGCCGGCAGGCTCACGGTGGTGCGGACGACGCCCGACTCGACCGCCTGCTTGAGCAACCGGGACACGCGCGGCTGCGAGATGTGCAGCTCGGCGGCGATGTCCGCCTGTCGCAGCCCCTTCTCGTGGTACATCCGCGCGACCTTCGCCATGAGGCGCACGTGCTCGTCGGACTGGCCGCCCCGGCGTGCCGCGGTGCTCGCCCCGCCGAATGCCACCGTCGTCCTCCTCGTGAGTCCATCGGTTCCATTCAGCACCGACACGTCATGCGTCCCGCAGCATAGCGTCGGGGTCGGCCGGCCCGGTCAGCGGCCCAGGACGTCGCGCGCGGCGTCCGCCACCCCCTGCGGGCTGATGCCGAAGTGGTCCAGCAGCCACTCGACCGACCCCGTCGGCGCGAAGGTGTCGGGCACGCCGACGAACCTCATCGGCACGGGGTGGTGGCGGACCACCAGCTCCGCGACCGCGCCGCCGAGCCCGCTGGTCAGGGCCTCCTCGACGGTGACGATCGCGCCGGTCTCGCGGGCCGCGGCCAGGACGGCGTCGTCGTCGAGCGGCTTGATCGTGGGCATCGAGAGCACCCGCGCGCTCACGCCGGACGCGGCGAGCAGGTCGGCGGCCGCGAGCGCCCGGGACACCACCGTGCCGGTGGCGATCAGGGTCACGTCCGTGCCGTCGCGCAGGGTCACGGCGCGACCCGGCACGAACTGGTAGCCCTCGGGGTTCACGTCGGGCACGCCCATGCGGCTGATCCGCAGGAAGACCGGTCCGTCGTGCTGCGCGGCCCACCGGACGGCCTGCGCGGTCTCCTCGGGGTCGCTCGGCACGATCACCGTCAGCCCGGGGATCGCTCGCAGCCACGCCAGGTCCTCGATCGAGTGGTGCGTCGGGCCGAGCTCTCCGTAGGCCATGCCCGGGCTCATCCCGCACAGCACGACGTGGTGCTGGGAGTAGGCGGCGTCGACCTTGATCTGCTCCATGGCGCGCGCCGTGAGGAAGCAGGCCGCCGCCGAGACGAACGGGATCTTGCCGCCGTTGGCCAGGCCGGCGGCGACGCCGACCATGTCCTGCTCGGCGATGCCGACGTTGACCAGCCGCTCGCCGAACTTCGCGCCGAACGGGCCCAGCTTGCTCGAGCCGACCGAGTCGTTGACCACCGCGACGATCCGGGGGTCCTGCTCGGCCAGCTCCACGAGGGTCGCGACGTACGCGTCGCGGCAGTCGTGCAGCTGCGGGGGTGCTGTGGTGCTCATGAGGTCTCCAGCTCGTCGAGCGCGGTGGCCACCTGCTCCGGCGACGGCACCTTGTGGTGCCAGGCGACGTCGTCCGACATGAACGAGATGGGGTGGCCCTTGAACGTGTGGGCGATGACGGCGGTCGGCTTGCCCGACGCCGCCGGGACGGCCGCGAACGCGTCGGCCAGAGCGCCGTGGTCGTGCCCGTCGACCTCGACGACCTCCAGGCCGAACGCCGCCAGCTTGTCGGGCAGCGGCTCGAGGTCGTTGGTGTCCGCCACGCGCGCGCCCTGCTGCAGGCGGTTGCGGTCGACGATCACGCACAGGTGCTCCAGCCGGTGGTTGCCCGCCGTCATGAGGGCCTCCCAGTTGGAGCCCTCCTGCAGCTCGCCGTCACCGACGACCACGAACGTGCGCCGGTCGGAGCCGTCCAGGCGGCCGGCGATCGCGGTGCCGACCGCGATGGGCAGCCCGTGCCCGAGCGGCCCGGTGCTGGCCTCGACGGCCGCGATCTTGGTGCGCGCCGGGTGCCCGTTGAGCTGCGACATCGGCTGCATGAACGTGTCGAGCTGCGCCGGCGGCAGGTATCCCGCGACGGCGAGCGTCGTGTAGAGGGCGGCCGCGGCGTGCCCCTTGGACAGGATGAACCGGTCGCGGTCGGGGTCGTCCAGCGTCTCGGGGGAGACCCGCAGCGCGTGCAGGTACAGGGTGACCAGGATGTCGATCACGGAGAACTCGCCGCCGATGTGGCCGAGGCCGGCCGACCGGATCATCTGGATGTCCCGGCGCCGGACCTGCCGGGACGCCTCGGCGAGGTGCGCGAGCACGGCCGCGCGGTCGGCGCCGGCCGGCACCCGCCCGAGGACGGGCAGCGAGTCGGGTGCGGTCTCCGGGTGGACCTGCGGGACCAGGTCTTCCTCGACGGTCATGACTCCTCCCGCAGGCAGGAGAAGAGCGCGTCCTGGACCAGCTTCTGGGCGCCCATGGCGTCCTGGCGGTCCTGCGCCGCGCGCAGCGCGTCGATGTCGAGCTCGTCCAGCGCGCGGTGGATCCCCTTGAGGAACCGGATCGAGAGGTTCGCGGCCTCGACGGTGTCCTCGCGGAACGGGAACTGGTCGAGCTGCCAGACGCCCTCCCAGCCGTTGATCTTCAACGTGTAGAAGAACTCGAAGACCTCGACCGGGTGCACGGTGCCGACGACCATGTCGTCGTCCCAGCTGCGCAGGTTGTCGTTGACGTCCATGGCCCACAGCAGGCCGTGGTCGATGAGCAGCTGGGCCGCCGCCGCGGGCGACTCGCCCCCGAAGAGCGCGTGGCCGAAGTCGAGCAGCACGCCGACGTTGTCCACGCCCATGGCCTTGATGCCGAGCACCGTCTTGGCGGCGGAGTCCCAGAACATCTTGTTGCGCGGCTCGCGCGGCTTGTACTCGATGACGATCTTGAGGTCGGGGTTCGCCAGCGCGAGCTCGCGCATGCCGGACACGGCGAGCTCCCACTGGGTGTGGTGGTCGACCTGGAACGGGTAGTCCCAGCCGTCCTGGCCGGGCCACACCTTGAGGTAGGTGGCGCCCAGCTCGCGCACCACCTGCGCCGCCTCGTTGAGCACCACGAGGGCCTCGGCGCGGATCGCGGGGTCGGGGTTGGTGAAGGCTCCCTTGCTGAACCGGCGCATGTAGATCTCGGGCGTGACGCCGATCGCCTCGAGGCCGTTCTCCTTGAGCGCGGCCCGCACCTGGTCGACGGTGACGCCCGGCGTGAACGGGTAGGGCACGTCGACGACCGAGAGGTCCTGGACCTCGCCGGCACGGGCGATCTGCTCGAGCGTGGTCACGGGCGGCGCGTACCCGTCCACGGCGTAGCGGTCGACGTAGCTGGCGAAGTGCCACAGCCCGGCGCCGAACCGAGGTTGTTGGGACATATCTATTCATCTCCGATCGTTGATTCACCAACGGTAGCAGGCCTGGCGGTCTGCGGGTAGGTCAGGGGAGCGGGGAGGTGCCCGGCACGGCCTGCCCGCGGGCGCGCGCGACGGCGACGGCCCAGTCGCGCCGCCGGGCGC
>NZ_JBGFQZ010000016.1:0-75746 GCF_041295535.1 Cellulomonas sp. ICMP 17802
GGCCGGCTGGGCGTCGTCGTCGGGGGTCGTCATGGCCGTTCGAGGCTCGTAGGACAGGACGTACACCTCGCGGCCCCCCACCTCGCCGTCGGGCCGCCGCGACCTTCCCGCGACGCCGGAGCAGCCGGCCGACCAGCCCGCCGTCCCGGCGCCGGCGTCGGCGCCCGCGCCCGCCTGGCCCGTCTGGGCTGAGCAGGGGACCCCTGCCCCCGAGCCCGACGCCCCGGCCCCGGCCGTCCCCGCGGAGTCCCCGCAGGTCCCGGCGGCGCGCGCGCACGCGCCGGGCACGCACTGGTCCGTGCCGCACGGCTCCGCGGCCCCGTACACCCCGCCGACGCCCTACGCGGCGCCCTCGCCGTACGCACCGCCGTCCCCGTACGCGCCGCCCAACCCGGACGGCCCGGCCACGCAGCAGCCCGCGCACTGGCAGGGTGCCCCGGAGGGCGCCGCGACCCCTCCGGCCGGGGAGCCCCAGGGCCCGTCCGGTGTGCCGCACACCGTCGTCCTGCACCGCCGGCGCCGGCGCACCCTCTCGGTCGCCTGGGTGGTCCCGCTGATCGTCCTGGCGCTCGCCGCGGGCGCGGTCGGCGGTGTCGTCGGCGGGCGGCTCTCGAAGGACGACCACCTGGCCGACGCCGGTCTGCCGGTGGCCGCCGCGGGCGCCGGCACCATCGAGCGCGCGCCGGACTCGGTGGCCGGGATCGCGGCGGACATCCTGCCCAGCGTCGTGTCGATCCAGGTGGACGGGCCGCAGGGCAGCGCCACCGGCTCGGGCTTCGTGCTGCGCGGCGACGGGTACCTGGTGACCAACAACCACGTGATCGCGCAGGCCAAGGAGGCCGCGTCGACCACCATCACGGTGACGTTCGTGGACGGCAGCGAGCAGGCGGCGACCATCGTCGGCAGCACCACCGACTACGACCTGGCCGTGCTCAAGGTCGAGGTCGACGGCCTGACGCCGCTGCTGCTCGGGGACTCGGACCAGGTCGTGGTCGGGGACCCGGTCGTGGCGGTCGGTGCCCCGCTCGGGCTGGCCGGCACGGTGACCACGGGCATCGTCAGCGCGCTCAACCGCCCGGTGTCGGCGGGCGAGTCGGGCGCGGACGCCCAGGCGTTCATCAACGCGATCCAGACCGACGCCGCCATCAACCCCGGCAACTCCGGTGGCCCGCTGGTGAACGCGGCGGGCGAGGTGATCGGCATCAACTCGGCCATCGCGCAGCCTCCGGGCTCGACCGCGCTCGTCGGCGGCAGCATCGGGCTCGGGTTCGCCATCCCGTCCAACCAGGTGCGCCGCACGTCCGACCAGCTGATCGAGACCGGTCACGCCACGTACCCGATCATCGGCGTGCTGCTGGACCAGCGGTACACCGGCGAGGGCGTGCAGGTGTCCACCGACCCGCAGTCGGGGCAGTCGCCGGTCACCGCGAACGGGCCGGCCGAGCGGGCCGGCATCCACCCGGGCGACGTGATCCTGGCCATCGACGGACGGCCCGTGACCGACCCGGACGAGCTCGTCGTGGCCATTCGCGCGCGGACCCCGGGCGACACGATCGTCCTGCACGTGCGCAGCGGATCCAGCGAGCGCGACGTCCGCGTCAAGCTCGACGAGTCCGCCCCGGAGTGACCGGGGGACGGACCGCCGCGTCCAGGACCGGGAGGTAGTCTGACCCGGTGTTCGGGATCAACGGCGGAGAGCTGCTCGTGCTGCTCGTCGTCGCCGCGCTGGTCATCGGCCCCGAGCGGTTGCCGGGCTACGCCGAGCAGCTGGGCCAGTGGGTCCGCAAGGGCCGGGCGTTCCTCCGGGAGGCCAAGGCGCGGGTGGACGAGGAGCTGGGCGACGAGGTCGGCGACGTCGACTGGTCGGCGCTCGACCCGCGCAAGTACGACCCGCGCCGGATCGTGCGCGACGCGCTCCTCGAGGACGACCCCGTCCGACCCGTGAGCACCCCGGCGACCCGACCGGTGACCGGCGCCGCCGCGGCCCGCGCGGCCACCGGGGGCGTGGCGGCAGCCGCGGCCGCGAGCCCGCCGACCCCGTCGCCGTACGACGACGAGGCGACCTGACACCGGCCCCGCGCACACCCCTCCCGCCCCCCGGGACGACACCCGCCAGCCGGGTGCTCCCGCCCTGACAGAATGGTCCGATGGTCTTGGCGCCCCAGCAGTCGCGCATCTTCTCCGGGATGCAGCCCACGTCCGACTCCCTCCAGCTGGGCAACTACCTCGGCGCGCTGACCCAGTGGGTCGCCCTGCAGGAGGACCACGACGCGATCTACTGCGTGGTCGACCTGCACGCGCTGACCGTGAGCCCCGACCCGTCCGTGCTGCGCGACCGCACCCGGCGCACGGCCGCGCAGTACCTCGCGGCCGGCGTGGACCCCGAGCGCTCGATCCTCTTCGTGCAGTCCCAGGTGCCCGAGCACGCCGAGCTCGCCTGGTTGCTGTCGTGCCACACCGCGTTCGGCGAGGCCAACCGGATGACGCAGTTCAAGGACAAGTCGGGCAAGCACGGGACCGAGGGCACCACGGTCGGGCTGTTCACGTACCCGGTGCTCATGGCGGCGGACATCCTCCTCTACGACACCAACCTGGTGCCCGTGGGCGAGGACCAGCGCCAGCACCTCGAGCTCACGCGGGACCTGGCGCAGCGCCTGAACTCCCGGTTCGGGCCGGACACCGTGGTGGTGCCGGAGCCGCACATCGTCAAGGCCACCGCCAAGATCTACGACCTGCAGGACCCGACGGCCAAGATGAGCAAGTCGGCCGAGAGCCCGAACGGCCTGATCGAGCTGCTGGACGACCCCAAGGTGGTCGCCAAGCGGATCCGGTCCGCGGTGACGGACGCCGGGCGCGAGATCCGGTTCGACCCCGAGGGCAAGCCGGGCGTGTCCAACCTGCTCACCATCTACTCGGCCCTCACCGGCCGGGACATCCCCGCGCTCGAGGCCGACTACGCGGGCAAGGGCTACGGCGACCTCAAGGTCGACCTGGCCGCCGTGGTGGTCGACTTCCTCACGCCCTTCCAGGCGCGCGTGCACGGCTACCTGGCGGACCCGGCGTCGCTGGACGACATCCTGGCCGACGGCGCCGACCGCGCGAGCGAGCTGGCGGCCGGCACGCTCGAGCGCCTGTACGACCGCAGCGGGCTGCTGCCGCGCCGGTCCCGCGCCCGGGTCGGCGCGTGAGGCTGCCGGAGCGATCCGGCGACCAGGTCCGGATCGGCGTCGCCATCACCGTGCCCGAGCCCTACGGCACGGTGCTCCAGACCGCGCGGGCGCGGTTCGGCGACCCGTGGGCCGACTTCATCCCGCCGCACATCACGCTCCTCGGGCCCACCGTGATCGAGCACGACGAGATCACCTCCGTCGACGAGCACCTGGCGGAGGTGGCCGCGCAGCACGCGCCGTTCGTCGTGCGGCTGCGGGGCACGGGCACGTTCCGGCCGGTCTCGCCCGTGGTGTTCGTGCAGGTGGCCGAGGGTGTGGCCGGGTGCGAGGGGCTGGAGAGCAGCGTCCGGTCCGGCCTGCTGTCCCAGGAGCTGCGCTTCGTCTACCACCCGCACGTCACGGTCGCGCACGAGGTGCCGGACGACCGGCTCGACGCCGCGTTCGACGGGCTGGCCGACTTCGACGCCTCGTTCGTCGTCGACAGCTTCCACAGCTATGCGCACGGCGACGACGGCGTGTGGCGGCCCGCCCGTGACTTCAGCCTCACCGGTTCGCCCGCAGATGCCGAGGTCATCCGCGCGACCTAGGGTCGGGGCATGACGGCCGACGACACCCGAGCGCAGGCCGACCAGACCGGTCCGGCCGCGGGTGCGGGTGCGGCCCACGCGCGCGCGACCGCCGTCGCGGCGGACCCGCCGGACGCCGCCCCCAGGAGCTCCCTGGTGGGCAGGGCGAAGGCGTTGCTCGCGTGGTGGAAGCGCACGCGGCCGGCCCGGGCCAACGCCCGGTTCGGGGCGCGCGGCGGCGGGGTGCTCACGGGCGGCATCGCGTACGCGGCGCTGTTCTCGGTGTTCGCGGCGCTGACCATCGGCTACACGATCTTCATGGCGGTGCTCGGCGGCAACGACGCGCTGCGCGAGAAGGTCCTCGCCTCCGTGAACGCCTCGCTGCCCGGGCTGATCGACACCGGTGACGGCCAGGGCATGATCGACCCCGACTCGCTCACGCTGAGCGGCGGCCTCACGGTCACCGGCATCGTCGCGGTCGTCGTCCTGCTGCTCAGCGCGATCGCTGCCATGGCGGCCCTGCGTACCGCGGTGCGGGCGATGTTCGCCGACGAGGGCGCCGGCGGGAACGCGGTGCTTGGCAAGGCGCGCGAGCTCGGTGGGTTCGCCGGCATGGCGTTCGCGGTGCTGCTCTCGGCCCTGGTGACCACCGGGGTGGCCAGCGCGGCGTCGTGGATCCTCGACGCCCTCGGCTGGGGCAGCTGGACCACGCTCGTGCTGCGCGGGGTCGGCATCCTGGTCGCGTTCGTCATCGACGCCGCCACGTTCCTGCTGATCGTCAAGGTGCTGGCCGGCGAGGACCCGCCCTGGCGCGACCTGCGGTGGGGGGCGGTCATCGCGGGCGTCGGCATCGGGATCGTCCGGATCCTCGGCACCTCGGTGGTCGCCGGCAGCGTGGGCAAGAACCCGTTGTTCACGTCGGTTGCGGTCATCGTCACGCTGCTGGTCTGGATCAACCTCATCGCGCGCATCGTGCTGCTGGCCGCGGCGTGGACGGCCGACCCGCCGCTGGCCGAGCCCGCCGCCGCGACCTCGGGGGCGCCCGGCGCGTGACCCGCCTGTACCGGCTCCTGGGGTCGCCCTAGGGTCGGCGCATGGCAGCCGAGACGAGCCCGCCGGTCGGGACGCGTGCAGGACGGACCGGTGAGCGGACGCTCGTCGGCCACGGCAAGGAGCTGGTCGCGCGGTGGAAGCACTCCCGACCCGGGCGTGCGAACGCGCGCTTCCGTGCCCGCAGCGGCGGCGTGCTCGCGGGCGGCGTCGCGTACGCGGCGCTGTTCTCCGTGTTCGCCGCGCTGACCATCGGGTACACGGCGTTCGTCGCGGTGCTCGGCGACAACGACGAGCTGCGCGCGCGGGTGGTGCACGCCGTCGACACGACGTACCCCCACCTGCTGGACACCGGCAACGGCGAGGGTGCGATCGACCCCGGGACGCTCGAGCTGTCCACCAGCCTGACCACGGCGGGCGTCGTCGCCGCCGTGGTCCTGCTGCTCAGCGCCATCGCGGCGATGACCGCCCTGCGCAGGTCGGTGCGGGCGATGTTCGCCTCCGACGCCGCGGGCAACCCGATGATCGGCAAGGCGCGCGACCTCGGCGGGTTCGTCGGGATGGGGTTCGCGGTGCTGCTGTCGGCGACGCTGACCACGGGCGCGGGGACGGTCGCGTCGTGGATCCTCGACGCACTCGGCTGGAGCGGGCTGACCTCCGCCGTGCTCAGGGCGCTCGGCATCCTCGTCGCGTTCGTCGTCGACGCCGCGCTCTTCGTGCTCGTCGTCAAGGTGCTCGCGGCCGAGAACCCGCCGTGGCGGGACCTCCTCCGGGGTGCCGCGATCGCGGCCGCCGGGCTCGGGATCGTGCGGACCCTCGGCACGACGGTGGTCGCGGGGAGCGTGAGCAAGAACCCGCTCTTCACGTCCGTCGCGGTGCTCGTCACCCTGCTGGTCTGGGTCAACCTGATCGCCCGGATCATGCTGCTCGCGGCCGCCTGGACGGCGGACCCGCCGTACGTCGAGGAGGGCGCGCGGCCCCGTGACCCGCGCTAGGTCCGCCCCGTCCCGGCCCCGTCGAGCGCCGCGTGGAGCTCGGGCAGCCTGGCGCCGAGGACCGCGAGGCGGGCACGCGTCGCCGCGGGCTCGCCGATCTCGCCGAGCCGCAGCATCCCCGGGTCACCCGCCGCCTGCGCCGCGGCGATCCGGTCGGCCGCCGCCGTCATGCGGACGACGACGTGGTCCAGCACGGCGCGCGGGTCCAGCCCGCCGTAGCCGGCGGCGATGGTGCGCAGCACGTGGACGACCTCGCCGGCGTCGGTCTCGGGGAACAGCACCGCGGTGTTCCACGCGAAGATCGCCACGTCGTCCAGCGGGATCCCCGGGCCGGCGACGTCCCAGTCGAACACCCCGGCCAGCTCGTCGCCGTCGAACGCCATGTTGTACAACGCGCTGTCGTGGTGGCAGACGATCTCGCCGGGCCCGAGTGCCCGCTCGACGAACCGCCACCGCCGGCTCTCCCGCGGGAAGCCGGCGACAACCGCGTGGTACTCCCGCAGCCAGCGCATGGCCGACCGGACCTGGGCGTCGGTCAGCGCCTCGCGGCCGATCTCGAGCACCCGTCCGGGCAGGAACGAGAGGATCTCGCGGCCGCGCTCGTCGACCCCGAGAACCCGGGGGACCAGGGGGAGGCCCGCGTCGGCCAGGAACCCGAGCAGCTCGTGCACCGCGGGCGTCCACGGGCCGGTGGGCCGGCGCACGGTGTCACCCACGCGGACGGCACCGCCGACGTTCCCGCCGGGCAGCGGGACCTCGTGGTCGCGGTCGGGGCCGGGTGGCGCGGAGCGGGAAGGCACGGGCGATCATCGCGCGCGGCACGCCCCGCGCGCGACCCGTTTCCACTCCTCGCGCGACCCGCTCGCCGCTCGCGTGAAGAGTTGGTTGCGCTCACCGCAACGAACTCTTCACGGGACGAGGGGCCGCACGCGGTGGGGTGGCGTGAACTCCTCACGGCGAGGGCACGCACGCGGGGGGTTGGAGTGCGTGAACTCCACGGGGCGTGGGCCCGCCGCCGACGCGTGAACTCCTTACGCAGCGAGGGCACGCACCCGGGTGGGGTGCGTGCCCTCGTGCGCGTCAGACGGCGCGCGGGTGCGTCAGAACGCGCGGGTGATCATCGCGCGCTTGACCTCCTGGATCGCCTTGGTCACCTCGATGCCGCGCGGGCAGGCCTCGGTGCAGTTGAAGGTGGTGCGGCAGCGCCACACGCCCTCCTTGTCGTTGAGGATCTCAAGGCGCTGGGCGCCCCCCTCGTCGCGGCTGTCGAAGATGAACCGGTGCGCGTTGACGATGGCGGCGGGGCCGAAGTACTGCCCGTCGGTCCAGAACACCGGGCACGAGGACGTGCACGCGGCGCAGAGGATGCACTTGGTGGTGTCGTCGAACCGTGCGCGCTGCTCGGCGCTCTGCAGGCGCTCCTTGGTGGGCTCGTTCCCGGTGGTGATGAGGAACGGCATGATCTCGCGGTAGGAGGCGAAGAACGGCTCCATGTCGACGACCAGGTCCTTGATCACCGGCAGGCCCTTGATGGGCTCGACCGTGATCGGCTTCTTGAGGTCGAGGTCCTTGAGCAGGGTCTTGCAGGCCAGGCGGTTGCGGCCGTTGATGCGCATGGCGTCGGAGCCGCACACGCCGTGGGCGCAGGAGCGGCGGAACGTCAGCGAGCCGTCCTCCTCCCACTTCACCTTGTGCAGCGCGTCGAGCACGCGGTCGGTGCCGTGGGCGCGGACCGTGAACTCGTCCCAGTACGGCTCGGCGGCGGCGCCGTCGTCGCCGGGCAGGTAGCGCCGGACCTTGAGGGTGACGTCGAAGGACGGGATCACGGGAGCCGCCGAGGGCGCGTCGAGCACAGCAGTCATCAGTACTTACGCTCCATCGGCTGGTAGCGGGTCATCGTGACGGGCTTGGAGCCCAGCACGAGCTGGTAGTCGTCGAACAGCGTGGTGTGCGCGAACGAGCCCTTGTGGTCGCCGTCGCCCTCGCTGCCCCACAGGCGGTGCCCCTTGACGGGCAGCGGCCGCCGGTAGGCCATCGTGTGGCGCATGTAGTTCTTGTCGTCCCGGTCGGGGAAGTCCTCGCGGAAGTGGCCACCGCGGGACTCGTCGCGGTTCAGGGCGCCGACGACGACCGTCTCCGCGATGTCGAGCAGGAAGCCCAGCTCGACGGCCTCGAGCAGGTCGGTGTTGAACATCCGGCTCTTGTCCTGCACGGACACGTGCCGGAACCGCTTCTGCAGGGCCTTGATGTCGTCGAGCGCCTGCGTGAGCGACTCGGACGTGCGGAACACCTGGGCGTTGAGGTCCATGCTCTCCTGCAGCGCCTTGCGGATGTCCGCCACGCGCTCGCCGTCGGGCCGCGTGCGGATCTCCTCGAGGCCGGCGACGACGGTGGCCGCCGGGTCCTCGGGGAGCTCGACGAACGACGCCTGCAGCGCGTAGGCGGCGGCCGAGATGCCGGCGCGCTTGCCGAACACGTTGATGTCGAGCAGCGAGTTGGTGCCCAGGCGGTTGGAGCCGTGCACGCTCACGCACGCGACCTCGCCGGCGGCGTAGAGGCCCCGGATGACGTCGGTGGAGTTGCGCAGCACCTCGGCCTCGATGTTGGTGGGGATGCCACCCATCGCGTAGTGCGCGGTCGGGTACACGGGCACGGGCTCGGTGTACGGCTCGATGCCGAGGTAGGTGCGCGCGAACTCCGTGATGTCCGGCAGCTTGGCGTCGATGTGCGCCGGCTCGAGGTGCGTGAGGTCGAGCAGCACGTAGTCCTTGTTGGGACCGGCGCCGCGACCCTCGCGCACCTCGTTGGCCATCGAGCGGGCGACGATGTCGCGCGGTGCGAGGTCCTTGATGGTGGGGGCGTAGCGCTCCATGAAGCGCTCGCCCTCGGAGTTGCGCAGGATGCCGCCCTCGCCGCGCGCGGCCTCCGACAGGAGGATGCCGAGGCCCGCCAGGCCGGTCGGGTGGAACTGGAAGAACTCCATGTCCTCCAGCGGGATGCCGCGGCGGTACGCCAGCGCCATGCCGTCGCCCGTGAGCGTGTGGGCGTTCGACGTCGTCTTGTAGATCTTCCCGGCGCCGCCGGTGGCCAGCACGACGGACTTGGCCCGGAAGACGTGGATCTCGCCCGTGGCCAGCTCGTACGCGACGACGCCCGAGACGTTGACCTCCTCGCCGTCCGGCACGTGGCCGGCCGCGAGGTCGTGGTCCACCAGCAGGTCGAGCACGTAGAACTCGTTGTAGAACTCGACCTCGTTCTTCACGCACTGCTGGTAGAGCGTCTGCAAGATCATGTGACCCGTGCGGTCGGCGGCGTAGCAGGACCGGCGCACGGCGGCCTCGCCGTGGTTGCGGGTGTGCCCGCCGAACCGGCGCTGGTCGATCTTGCCCTCGGGCGTGCGGTTGAAGGGCAGGCCCATCTTCTCCAGGTCGAGCACCGCGTCGATGGCCTCCTTGGCCATCACCTCGGCAGCGTCCTGGTCCACCAGGTAGTCACCGCCCTTGACGGTGTCGAACGTGTGCCACTCCCAGTTGTCCTCCTCGACGTTGGCCAGCGCGGCGCACATGCCGCCCTGCGCCGCACCCGTGTGGGAGCGCGTCGGGTAGAGCTTGGAGATGACGGCCGTGCGCACGCGCGTCGAGGACTCGAGGGCCGCGCGCATGCCGGCGCCGCCCGCGCCGACGATCACGACGTCGTACTGGTGGGTCTGCATCGGGGTCGATGCCTTCCTGTCTCTGGAGGAGGTCAGTCGTCAGGACGCCGTGCAGAACGACGGGAGCAGGTCCGCGGTCGCACCGGTGGGGCACGGGTCGAACGTGAAGATGACGAGCGTGCCGAGCACGACGACGATGGCGAACGCGAGGTACAGCAGGCCCTTGAGGACGAGCCGCAGGTGATCGCGCTCCGCGTAGTCGTTGATGATCGTGCGGACGCCGTTGGTGCCGTGGATCATCGCGAGCCAGAGCATGAGCAGGTCCCAGACCTGCCAGAACGGGGACGCCCACTTGCCGGCCACGAACCCGAAGTCGATGGCCTTGACGCCCTCGCCGGCCACCAGGTTGACGAACAGGTGCCCGAAGATCAGCACGAGCAGGACGACGCCGGACGCCCGCATGAACACCCAGCCGTAGAGCTCGGTGTTGCCGCGCGTGGTCAGGCGCGCCGGGCGCGGCTTGGGGGGCCGCGGGGCCTTGGGGTCGGCGATCGTGGTCATCACTCGCCCCCGAACACGTGCATGAGGTGGCGCGGCAGGAAGCCGGCCATGGTCACGACGAACAGGCCGAGCACCACCCAGAGCATCACGCGCTGGTACTTGGGGCCCTTGGCCCAGAAGTCGACCAGGATGATCCGCAGGCCGTTGAAGGCGTGGAACACGATGGCGGCGACGAGGCCGGCCTCGCCCAGACCCATGATCGGGTTCTTGTACGTGCCGATGACGTCGTTGTAGGCCTCGGGCGAGATGCGCACCAGAGACGTGTCGAGCACGTGGACGAGCAGGAAGAAGAAGATCGCGACGCCGGTCACTCGGTGCGCGACCCACGACCACATGCCTTCTCGGCCGCGGTAGAGCGTTCCGGCGGGCACCTTGCGTTCGGACGGCGCTCCGCGTTCGGAGGTCGCTGCAGGCACTGGGGGGCCTCCTGGCGAGGAAGAGGGTCGGACGACGGCGTCCTTGTCGCGTCAACTGTAGTGAACCGATCAGTACGCAACCCGTCGGCAAGGGCCCTAGGGCCCCCGCTGTGAGGTATTGCACAGCGCAGAGCCGGCGTGCGCGGCCGATACCCTGGCCCCCATGCCCTCAGCGATCCCCGGTTTCCACGCCGTCGTCCCGGCCGGTGGTGCGGGCACCCGCCTGTGGCCCCTGTCCCGCGCGGGGCACCCGAAGTTCCTGCTCGACCTCACGGGGTCCGGGCGCACCCTGCTGCAGGCGACGGTCGACCGGCTGCTGCCGCTGACCGGTGCGGGCGGGGTCCTCGTGGTCACGGGCGCGCGCCACGCGGTCGCCGTCGCGGACCAGCTGCCCGAGCTGGGGGCCGACGACGTGCTGGCCGAGCCGTCGCCGCGTGACTCCATGGCGGCGATCGGGCTGGCGGCCGCGGTGCTCCTGGAGCGCCACGGCGAGGACGTCGTGCTCGGGTCGTTCGCCGCGGACCACGTCATCGACGGCTCCGAGGCGTTCCACCGGGCCGTGCGCGAGGGGGTGGTCGCCGCCCGCGCGGGCTACGTGGTGACCCTCGGGATCGCCGCGACCGGCCCGTCCACGGCCTTCGGCTACGTCCGGTCCGGTGCCCTGCTGGGCCTCGACGGCGCGCCCACGGTCGCGCACGCGTCGGGGTTCACGGAGAAGCCCGACGCTGAGACCGCGACCGCGTACCTGGCGACCGGGGAGTATCGGTGGAACGCGGGCATGTTCCTCGTCCGGGCGCGCGTGCTGCTGGACCACCTGGCCGCGCAGCTCCCCGCGCTCGCGGCCGGCCTGCGCGAGATCGCCGCCGCCTGGGACTCCCATGCGCGTGGCGAGGTGCTGGAGCGCGTGTGGCCCGGCCTGACCAAGATCGCCATCGACCACGCGATCGCGGAGCCCGTGGCCGCCGCGGGCGGCGTGGCCGTCGTGCCCGGCGACTTCACGTGGGACGACGTCGGCGACTTCGACTCGCTCGCCCAGCTGCTGCCCGGGGACACGCTCGGCGACGAGACCGCCGTGCTGCGGCTCGACGCGGCGGGGGCGTTCGTCGTCCCGGGTGCGGGCCGCGCGGTCACGGTGCTCGGGCTGCCGGACGCGGTGGTGGTCGACACCCCCGACGCGGTCCTGGTGACCACGCGGGCGCACGCGCAGTCCGTGAAGTCCGCGGTCGACGGCTGGCGCGCCGCGGGCCGCGAGGACCTGCTCTGACGCGGACACCCTCGGCCCGTCCCCGCCGTCGCGGTTAAGGTCGAGGGCGTGCCGCCCGCCCCCCTCCTGCCCGTCGTCGCCCCGCTGACCAGCCTCCGCCCGGACCCGGTGGAGCCCGTGTCGGCGCGCCTCGCCGCGCTGGTCGCCGAGCTGCGCGACGAGCTGGTGGCCATCCGCCGCGACATCCACGCCCACCCCGAGCTCGGGCGCACGGAGGTCCGCACCACGAAGCTCGTCGCCGAGCGGCTGCGTGCGGCCGGCCTCGAGCCGCAGCTGCTCCCGGGCAGCGGCCTGGTGTGCGACCTCGGGCCGAGCCCGCTGACGTCGGGCCGCAAGCGCATCGCGCTGCGGGCGGACCTCGACGGGCTCCCGGTGCACGACACCAGCGGGGTCCCGTGGGCCTCGACCGTGCGCGGCGTCACGCACGCCTGCGGGCACGACGTGCACACCGCCGCGGTGCTGGGCGCGGGCCTGGTCCTCGCGCAGCTGTCCGACGAGCTGACCACGGGCGTCCGGCTGGTGTTCCAGCCCGCCGAGGAGGTGCAGCCCGGGGGAGCCCTCGACGTGCTCGCGGCGGGCGGCCTGGACGGGGTCGGGCAGATCTACTCCTTCCACTGCGACCCGAAGGTCGACGTGGGCCAGGTGGGCACGCGCATCGGACCCATCACGTCGGCGAGCGACGAGGTCACGGTGACGGTCTCCGGGCCCGGCGGGCACACGTCGCGCCCGCACCTGACGGGTGACGTTGTCTTCGCGCTCGGCCAGGTCATCACGCAGGTGCCGGCGATCCTGGGCCGGCGGCTGGACCCGCGCTCGGGCGTCAACCTCACGTGGGGGGCCGTCCAGGCCGGCGCCGCGCACAACGCGATCCCGTCGACCGGCGTGGTCAAGGGCACGCTGCGCTGCCTCGACGTGCGCGCGTGGGAGAAGGCCTCCGAGGTGTTCCACTCCGCGGTCGAGCAGGTGGTCGCGCCCCTGGGGGTCACCGTCGACGTGCGGCACCACCGCGGGGTCCCGCCGGTGGAGAACGCCGAGCACGCGACCTCCGTGCTCGAGGCCGCCGCGCGCGACGTGCTGGGCCCGAACTCGGTGCTGCTGACCGAGCAGTCGCTCGGCGGCGAGGACTTCGCCTGGTACCTGACCAAGGTGCCGGGCGCGATGGCGCGGCTCGGCACGCGCACGCCGGGCGGCCGGACGTTCGACATCCACCAGGGTGACCTCCGGGTGGACGAGCGCGCGGTCGAGGTCGGGGCACTCTTCCTGGCCCGCGCCGCCCTTCTCGCAGGCTGAGACGGCACGTCCGCCACCTGGGCCGACATACCAAGTCGGTAACGGAACCTGCACGGATACCCACCGGTAACCTGCACGACACGTCGCGCTCGTTATGGTCCGAGCATCAATGCCGGGCAGCCCCAGACCTGTGGTGGCACACCGTCGTGCCAATCGCACGGTCGGCCCAAGCCGGACCGGCTGCTGACGAGATTCAGGAGAGTCGCGTGAAGAAGATCATTCGAGTGGCCGCGCTCGGCGGGGCGGTCGCCCTTGCGCTTGCGGCGTGTGGGAGTGCCCCCGAGGACACGTCGACGCCGGGCAGCTCCGGTTCGACCGCTGCCTCCGTCGACTTCAAGGCCTGCATGGTCTCGGACGCGGGCGGCTTCGACGACAAGTCGTTCAACCAGGCCGGCTTCGAGGGCCTCATGAAGGCCAAGGACGAGCTCGGCATCACCGAGGCGCACGTCGAGTCCTCCGCCGACACCGACTACACGCCGAACATCGACAGCCTGGTCGCCGAGAACTGCAACCTGATCATCGGCGTCGGCTTCCTGCTCGAGGACCCGATCCAGACGGCCGCCGAGGCGAACCCGGACATCAAGTTCGCGCTCGTCGACAGCGCGTTCTCGGACGCCGACTTCAACCCGGTCACCATCGACAACGCCAAGCCGATCCTCTTCGACACGGCGCAGTCGGCCTACCTCGCGGGCTACGTGGCCGCGGCGCAGTCGACCACCGGCAAGGTCGCCACGTTCGGCGGCATCCAGATCCCGTCCGTCACCATCTTCATGGACGGCTTCGCCGACGGCATCGCCAAGTACAACGAGGACAGCGGCAAGTCCGTCCAGCTCCTCGGCTGGGACAAGGCGGCGCAGACCGGCGTCTTCGCCGGCAACTTCGACAGCCAGGACGACGGCAAGAACATCGGCCAGTCGTTCATCGACCAGGGCGCGGACATCATCATGCCCGTCGCCGGTCCGGTCGGTCTGGGCACGGCGTCCGTCGCGCAGGCGGCCGGCAACGTCGCGATCGTCGGCGTCGACGCCGACTGGTTCGAGACCACCTCGTACGGCCCGATCGTCCTCACCTCGGTCATGAAGGAGATCGGCCCGGCCGTCTTCGACACGATCAGCGAGGCCGTGGACGGCAAGTTCACGTCCGACCCGTACGTCGGCACGCTGGAGAACGAGGGCCTCGGTCTGGCCCCGTTCCACGACTTCGACTCCAAGGTCTCGGACGACGTCAAGGCGAAGGTCGAGGAGCTCAAGGCCGCGATCATCTCCGGCGACATCGTCGTGGAGTCCGCGGCCTCCCCGAAGTGATCTGACGCACCACCCCAGTCCGACGGCCCGGGCCCAGCGCCCGGGCCGTCGGCCTGTCCGGCGCCCACCGCTCGGGGAGATGGATAGTGTCTGAGAACAGTCGTGACGTCGAAGGAGACGACCGGTGAAGCTAGAGCTGCAGGGCATCACCAAGACCTTCGGGTCGTTGGTCGCCAACGACCACATCGACCTGGTCGTGGAGCCCGGTGAGATCCATGCCCTGCTCGGGGAGAACGGCGCCGGCAAGAGCACGCTCATGAACGTGCTCTACGGCCTGTACGACCCCGACGACGGCCGGATCCTGGTCGACGACGTGCCCGTGAACTTCGCCGGGCCCGGGGACGCCATGGGTGCCGGGATCGGCATGGTCCACCAGCACTTCATGCTGGTCCCCGTCTTCACCGTCGCGGAGAACGTGGTGCTCGGGCACGAGCCCGTGCGCGGCGGCGGCCTGATCGACCTTCCCGAGGCGCGCCGCCGGGTCAAGGAGATCTCCGACCAGTTCGGGTTCCACGTCGACCCCGACGCCTACATCGAGGACCTGCCCGTCGGCGTCCAGCAGCGCGTCGAGATCATCAAGGCCCTCTCGCGGCACGCCAAGGTCCTCATCCTCGACGAGCCCACCGCCGTGCTGACGCCGCAGGAGACCGACGAGCTGATCGGGATCATGCGCCAGCTCAAGGAGTCAGGGACGTCCATCGTCTTCATCACCCACAAGCTGCGCGAGGTCCGCGCCGTCGCCGACCGCATCACGGTCATCCGGCGCGGCAAGGTGGTCGGCTCGGCCGACCCGACCAGCAGCGAGACCGAGCTCGCCTCCCTCATGGTGGGCCGCTCGGTCGAGCTCGGGGTCGCGCGCACGCAGGCCGTGCCCGGCGAGGTCACCGTGCAGGTGCGCAACCTCACGGTCATCGACGAGGCCGGCGTGCGGCAGGTCGACGACGTCTCGTTCGACGTCGCGCGCGGCGAGATCGTCGCGGTCGCCGGCGTGCAGGGCAACGGCCAGACCGAGCTCACCGAGGTCATGCTGGGGCTCCAGGCGCCCGTCGCCGGCTCCGTGCAGCTGGACGGCGTCGAGCTGGTCGGCCGGTCCGTCGAGGACGTGCTCCACGCGGGCCTCGGCTTCGTCCCGGAGGACCGCTCGACCGACGGCGTCATCGCCGACTTCTCCATCGCGGAGAACCTCATCCTCGACCTGCACCGGTACGAGCCCTTCGCGCGCGGCGTCGCCCTGCGTCCCGCCGCGGTGCGCGAGAACGCCGAGAAGCGGATCGCGGAGTTCGACGTGCGGACCGGGTCGATCGACGCGCACGCGAGCACCCTGTCCGGCGGCAACCAGCAGAAGGTCGTGCTGGCGCGGGAGATGTCGCGACCGCTGCGGCTGCTCATCGCGTCGCAGCCGACCCGCGGCCTGGACGTCGGGTCGATCGAGTTCGTGCACACCCGGATCGTCCAGGAGCGCGACAACGGCACCCCCGTGATCATCGTGTCGACCGAGCTGGACGAGGTGCTGGCGCTGGCCGACCGCATCCTCGTGATGTACCGCGGCCGCATCGTCGGCAACGTGCCTGGCGGCACCGACCGCGACGTGCTCGGCCTGATGATGGCCGGCGTGCCGCTCGAGGACGCCGTGCGCCAGGCCGCCGAGCACCACACCACGCTGGGCGGGCTGGACCTCGAGGCCGGGGCTCCGGACGCACCCACGACGGACACCGCGTCCACGGAGTTTCCCCAGGAGGAGCTGTGAGCAGCCACACCCCGGAACCGCTGCCCGCCGCGGCCGTCCCGCCGCCCGGGCAGACGGGCGTCACGGAGCCCGCGGCGCCCGACGCGCCCGAGGGTGGCAACCGGGTCCTGCACGAGATCCTCTCGAGCAGCTGGCTGGTCTCGCTGCTCGCGATCGTGCTCGCGCTGATCCTGGGCGGGCTGCTCATCGCGGCGGCCGACCCCGACGTCCAAGCCGCCGCGGGCTACTTCTTCTCGCGGCCCGGCGACCTGCTGTCCGCGGCCTGGTCGGCCGTCTCCGAGGCCTATGCGGCCCTGTTCGCCGGCGCGATCTTCGACCCCCGCGCGGCGACGTTCGCGCGAGCCATCCGCCCGCTCACCGAGACGCTCACGGTGGCGACGCCGCTGATCCTCGCGGGCCTCGGGCTCGGCATCGGCTTCCGCGCCGGCCTGTTCAACATCGGCGCCCAGGGCCAGATCATCCTCGGTGGCATCTTCGCCGGGTACATCGGGTTCGCGTTCGACCTCCCCCCGGGCCTGCACCTCCTGCTCTGCGTGCTCGGCGCGGCGCTCGGTGGTGCCCTGTGGGCCGGCATCGCCGGCGTGCTCAAGGCGCGCACCGGTGCGCACGAGGTCATCGTCACGATCATGCTCAACAACATCGCCGTGTACCTCGTGGCGTACCTGCTGAGCCTCGACGCGTTCCAGCGCCCGGGCAGCAACAACCCGGTGAGCCCGCCCATCCCGGACAGCGCGGCGTACCCGCTCCTGCTCGGCAGCGGCTACCGGCTGCACGTGGGCTTCCTCGTCGCGATCGCGGCCGCGGTGTTCACCTGGTGGCTCATGGAGCGGTCGACCATCGGGTTCCGGTTCCGCGCCGTGGGGTCCAACCCGCACGCCGCGCGCACCGCCGGCATCTCGGTCAACTCGACGTACATCTGGGTCATGCTCACGGCGGGTGCCTTCGCGGGCCTCGCGGGCTCGGCGCAGGTGCTGGGCACCGAGCGGGTGCTCACGGCCGGGGTCGCGGCGAGCTACGGGTTCGACGCCATCACGGTGGCCCTGCTCGGCCGGTCCAAGCCGCTGGGCACGGTGTTCGCAGGCATCCTGTTCGGCGCGCTGCGCGCCGGCGGCGTCGTCATGCAGGCGCGCACCGGGACGCCCATCGACATCGTGCTCGTGGTGCAGTCGCTCATCGTCCTGTTCATCGCGGCCCCGCCGCTGGTCCGGTCCGTGTTCCGCCTGCCCTCGCCGGACACGCCCCGCGCACCGAAGCCGGTCGTCCCCGTCGCCGCGAAGGAGGTCAGCGCGTGAGCGCCCCCACGATCGACGCCCCGGCGGCGTCCGCCCGCCCCGCGGGCGAGCTGGTCCTGCCGCCCATCCGCTGGCACGCGCCGATCGCCTACGCGGCCGTCGCGCTGGTCGGCCTGGTGGTATTCGGGCTCCTCGGCAAGGCCGGGGACGTCAGCACGTTCGCCGTCTCCACCACCAAGGACTTCGTGCGCTTCGAGCCCTTCTCGGTGCCGTCGAAGCTCACCGCGACCCTGCTGTGCCTCGGCGCGCTGGTGCTCGCCGGGATCTCGTTCAACGCCACCCGGCAGCGCCGCAAGGTGGGCCCGTGGCTGCCCATCCTGTACGGCGTCTTCATGGTGTTCGCGTTCCTGGTGTGGGCGGTGGCCGGCAAGACCAGCGGCCTGCCCCTCACGGGCCTGCTGCAGGGTTCGCTGTTCCTGGCGATCCCGCTGGTGTTCGGCGCCCTCGCGGGCCTGCTGTGCGAGCGGTCGGGCATCATCAACATCGCGATCGAGGGCCAGCTGCTGGGCGGCGCGTTCCTCGCGGCCGTCGTCGCCACCCTCACCGGCAGCGCCTACGCCGGCTTGATCGCGGCCCCGATCGCGGGCGCCCTGGTGGGCCTGCTGCTCGTGCTCTTCGCCATCAAGTACGTGGTCAACCAGATCATCGTCGGCGTCGTGCTCAACGTGCTGGTGATCGGCGTGACCAGCTACCTGTTCTCCACGGTGCTCAAGCAGAACCCGGACACGTGGAACAACCCGCCGGGCCTGCCCGTGATCAGCATCCCGGTGCTGTCGCAGATCCCGATCATCGGCCCGGTGCTGTTCCGCCAGACGGTGCTCGTCTACATCATGTACGTCGTCGTGATCCTGCTGCAGATCATGGTGTTCCGGTCCCGCTGGGGCCTGCGCCTGCGGTCCGTGGGCGAGCACCCCAAGGCGGCGGACACGGTCGGCATCAAGGTCAACCGCACGCGGCTGCGCTCGACCGTGCTGGGCGGCGCGGTGGCCGGTCTCGGTGGCGCGTTCTTCACGGTCGCGGCCGGGCTGGCGTTCGGCAAGGAGATGACCAACGGCAAGGGGTACATCGCCCTCGCCGCCATGATCCTGGGCCGCTGGAGCCCGAAGGGCGCCCTCGCGGCGGCCCTGCTGTTCGGGTTCGCCAACAACCTGCAGCTGCAGCTGAGCATCATCCAGACGCCGATCCCCAGCCAGATCATGCTGATGACGCCCTACATCGTGACGATCTTCGCCGTCGCGGGGCTGGTCGGACGCGTGCGCCCGCCGGCCGCCGAGGGCATCCCCTACACGAAGTGAGCCGCGCCGTGTCCACCGACACCGAGATCGACTGGGCCGCCCTCCGGGAGGCCGCCACCGAGGTCATGCACCGGGCCTACGCGCCGTACTCGCAGTTCCCGGTCGGCGCCGCGGCGCTGGTCGACGACGGGCGCGTGGTGGTCGGCTGCAACGTGGAGAACGCCTCCTACGGCGTCACGCTGTGCGCCGAGTGCGCGCTGGTCTCTGGCCTGCACGTCTCGGGCGGCGGGCGGCTGGTCGCGTTCACCTGCGTGGACAAGCACGGCAACGTGCTCATGCCGTGCGGCCGCTGCCGCCAGCTGCTGTGGGAGCACGGGGGAGCCCGGCTGCTGGTGGAGACCACCCACGGCATCAAGCCGATGACCGAGGTGCTCCCGGACGCGTTCGGGCCCGCCGACCTGGAGGAACGCAAGTGAGCACCGAGGCCTTCGACGCCGTCGACGTCATCGTCACCAAGCGCGACGGGCACCGGCTGTCCGACGCGCAGATCGACTGGGTCATCGACGCGTACACCCGCGGCGTCGTGGCCGAGGAGCAGATGTCGGCGCTGAACATGGCGATCCTGCTCAACGGCATGGACCGCACGGAGATCGCCCGGTGGACCGCCGCGATGATCGCGAGCGGCGAGCGGATGGACTTCTCGGGGCTCTCGCGGCCGACGGCGGACAAGCACTCGACCGGCGGCGTGGGGGACAAGATCACGCTGCCGCTGGCCCCGCTGGTGGCCGTGTTCGGCGTCGCGGTCCCGCAGCTCTCGGGCCGCGGGCTGGGCCACACGGGCGGCACGCTGGACAAGCTCGAGTCGATCCCGGGCTGGCGCGCGGCGCTGAGCAACGACGAGATGATGGCGCAGCTGGACGACGTGGGCGCGGTCATCTGCCAGGCCGGCTCGGGCCTGGCCCCCGCCGACCGCAAGCTCTACGCGCTGCGCGACGTCACGGGCACGGTCGAGGCCATCCCGCTGATCGCCAGCTCGATCATGAGCAAGAAGATCGCCGAGGGCACGGGCGCGCTGGTGCTCGACGTCAAGGTGGGCTCGGGCGCGTTCATGAAGGACGTCGACAAGGCCCGCGAGCTGGCCCGCACGATGGTGGCGCTGGGCACCGACGCGGGCGTGCGGACCGTCGCGCTGCTCACAGACATGTCGACGCCGCTCGGGCTCACCGCGGGCAACGCGCTCGAGGTGCGCGAGTCGGTCGAGGTGCTGGCGGGCGGGGGACCGGCGGACGTGGTCGAGCTCACGGTGGCGCTGGCGCGCGAGATGCTCGCCGCCGCCGGGCGCCCCGTCGACGACGTCGCGGCGGCCCTGACCGACGGCCGGGCGATGGACGCGTGGAAGCGCATGATCGCGGCCCAGGGCGGGGACCCGGACGCGACCCTGCCGGTGGCCCGCGAGACCGAGCAGGTGCTCGCGGAGGCCGACGGCGTGCTGACCGAGCTGGACGCGTACGCCGTCGGCATCGCCGCGTGGCGCCTCGGGGCGGGCCGCGCGCGCAAGGAGGACCCGGTGCAGGCGGGGGCGGGCGTCGAGCTGCACGCCAAGCCCGGCGACGTGGTGCGGGCCGGCCAGCCGCTGATGACGCTGCACACCGACACCCCCGAGCGGTTCGGCCGCGCGCGCGAGGCGCTCGCCGGCGCGGTCGTCGTGGCCCCCGCGGGGACGGCCGTGCCGGACCGGCCCCTGGTGATCGACCGCATCGACGCCTGACCCTTCCGGGCACGCGCCGACGGGAGCACGATGGGGTGATGACCACCGTGCCCGGCAAGGACTCGTGGCGGGACGCCGGCCTGGCGCCCGTGGACCTGGACGTGCCCCGGCGGCTCGGCGACGACGACGTCGAGGACGCCGACGACGCCACCGACCCCGAGGAGTACGAGCCGGGGTTCGCGCGCGCCGACCGGGACGGCCGGGCCGACGAGGCGGACGTGGTCGAGCAGGACACCGAGGTGCCCGACGACGAGGGGGCCGACGGCTGAGAGCGAGCCCGCGCACGCGTGTCCCGCTACCGTGAGCGCATGACCTCCCCTTCCGACACGCCCGAGGCCACCGATGCCGTCGCCTCGCTCGTCGCACTGATCCCCGGACTGCCCAAGGTCGTGCTGCACGACCACCTCGACGGAGGCCTGCGCCCCGCGACGCTGGTCGAGCTGGCCGCGGAGGTCGGCCACGAGCTGCCGACGACCGACGCCGACGAGCTGGGCCGCTGGTTCGTCGAGGCCGCCAGCTCGGGCACCCTGGTGCGGTACCTCGAGACGTTCGACCACACGGTCGCGGTCATGCAGACCGAGGACGGGCTGCGCCGCGTCGCCCGCGAGTCGGCGCTCGACCTGGCCGCCGACGGCGTGGTCTACGCCGAGCAGCGGTACGCGCCGGAGCAGCACCTGAGCAAGGGGCTCTCGCTCCAGCAGGTGGTCGACGCGGTGCAGGCCGGGTTCGCCGAGGGCGTCGCCGAGGCGGCGGCGCAGGGCCGCTCGATCCGCATCGGCACGCTCATCACCGCGATGCGGCACGCGGACCGCGGCGACGAGATCGCCGCGCTGGCGCTGGAGAACCGCGACAACGGCGTGGTCGGCTTCGACATCGCGGGCGCCGAGATCGGGTTCCCGGCCTCGCGGCTGGCCAGCGCGTTCGCCACCCTGTCCGAGGCGGACTTCCCGGCGACGGTGCACGCGGGCGAGGCGGTCGGGCCGGAGTCGATCGCCGACGCGATCCACGTCGGCCGCGCGCTGCGCATCGGGCACGGCGTCCGCCTGGTCGAGGACATCAGCACCGACGAGCTGGGCGACAGGCTGGGCACGCTGGCCCACTGGGTGCGCGACCGGCGCATCCCGCTCGAGCTCTGCCCCTCCTCCAACGTGCAGACGGGCGCCGCCGAGTCGGTGGCCACCCACCCCATCTCCCGGCTGCGGGACCTCGGGTTCGCGGTGACCGTCAACACCGACAACCGCCTGCAGTCCGGCACCTCGATGACCCGCGAGCTGACGCTGCTGGTCGAGGAGGCCGGCTGGACGCTCGCCGACCTGCGCGACGTCGCGGTCACCGCGGCCCAGCACACGTTCCTGCACCACGACGAGCGGACGGCCCTCATCGAGCAGGTCCTGCTCCCGGCCTACGCGAGCGCCCGCGGGAGCCGGCACCGCGCCTGAGCACGACGAAGGCCCGCACCCCCTCGGGTGCGGGCCTTCGCGGTCCCTAGATCAGGCCCTTCGTGTGCCAGACCGTCTTCGTCTCCGAGAACGCGGTGATGCGGTCCAGCGACGGCGCCGCCGCGCCAGGGCCGTTCTCGGGCGGCAGCACGCGCTTGAGCGTGTCGGCCGCCGCGATCTGCAGGTCGATCCAGTCCAGGTCGCCCGCGCCGACCAGGTCGAGGGCGTTGACGTCCGCGTGGCTGGCCAGCCACGGGGCGATCTCGGCCGGTGAGCCGGTCAGCACGTTGACGACGCCCTTGGGCACGTCGCTGGTGGCGAGCACCTCGGACAGGCTGATCGCCGACAGCGGCAGCTTCTCGCTGGCCACGACGACGACCGTGTTGCCGCCGACGAGCGCCGGCGCGATCGCGGACACGAGGCCCAGCAGCGAGGAGTCCTGCGGCGCGATGACCGCGACGACGCCCGTGGGCTCCGGCACCGAGATGTTGAAGTACGGCCCGGCGACGGGGTTGGCGTTGCCGGCCACCTGGGCGTACTTGTCGCACCAGCCCGCGTACCAGACCCAGCGGTCGATGGCGGCGTCCACCTGCGCGGTCGCGGCCGCGGAGGTCACGCCCTCGGCGTCGACGATCTCGGCCACGAACTGCGCCCGGCGGCCCTCCAGGATCTCGGCCACGCGGTAGAGCACCTGGCCGCGGTTGTACGCGGTCGCGCCGGCCCAGCCGCCGACGGCCGCGCGGGCGGCGACCACCGCGTCGCGGGCGTCCTTGCGGGACGCCTTCGCGGCGTTGGCCAGGAACGCCCCCTTGGCGCCGACGATCTCGTACGTGCGACCCGACTCGCTGCGCGGGAAGGCTCCGCCGATGTAGAGCTTGTAGGTCTTGGGCACGGCGAGGCGGCTCACTTGGTGGCTCCGTTCTTGAGGTACGCGGCGATGCCGTGCCGACCGCCCTCGCGGCCGTACCCGGACTCTTTGTAGCCGCCGAAGGGGCTGGACGGGTCGAACCGATTGAAGGTGTTGGCCCAGATCACGCCCGCGCGGAGCTTGTCCGCGACCGCGAGGATGCGGCTGCCCTTGTCGGTCCAGATGCCGGCGGACAGGCCGTACGGCGTGTTGTTGGCCTTGGCGATCGCCTCGGCCGGCGTGCGGAACGTGAGCACGCTCAGCACGGGCCCGAAGATCTCCTCGCGGGCGATCCGGTGGCTGGTGGAGACGTTGGTGAAGATGGTCGGCGCGTACCAGAACCCGTTCTCCGGGATGGTGCAGGCCGCGGTCCAGCGGTCGGCGCCCTCGGCCTCGCCGACGTCGCTCAGCTCGCGGATGCGCTGGAGCTGCTCGGCGCTGTTGATCGCGCCGATGTCGGTGTTCTTGTCCAGCGGGTCGCCCAGGCGCAGGGTCGACAGCCGGGCCTTGAGCCGGTCGACCACCTCGTCGTGGACCGACTCCTGCACCAGCAGGCGGCTGCCGGCGCAGCAGACGTGCCCCTGGTTGAAGAAGATCCCGTTGACGATGCCCTCGATGGCCTGGTCGATCGGCGCGTCGTCGAACACGATGTTCGCGGCCTTGCCGCCCAGCTCCAGCGTGAGCTTCTTCTGCGTGCCGGCCACCTGCTTGGCGATCGCGCGGCCCACCGACGTGGAGCCCGTGAAGGCGACCTTGTCGACGTCGCCGTGCCCGACCAGCGTCGCACCGGTGTCGCCCGCGCCCGTGATGATGTTGACGACGCCGGGCGGCAGGTCCGCCTGCTGCACGATCTCGGCGAACAGCAGCGCGGTCAGCGAGGTGGTCTCGGCCGGCTTGAGCACCACGGTGTTGCCCGCGGCCAGCGCCGGGGCGATCTTCCACGCGAGCATGAGCAGCGGGAAGTTCCACGGGATCACCTGCGCGGCGACGCCGAGCGGGGCCGGGTTGGCGCCGAGGCCGACGTGGTCGAGCTTGTCGGCCCAGCCGGCGTAGTAGAAGAACCACGCGGCGACCAGCGGGACATCGACGTCGCGGCTCTCCTTGATGGGCTTGCCGTTGTCCAGGCTCTCGGCCACGGCGAGCTCGCGCGAGCGCTCCTGCAGCAGCCGGGCGATCCGGAACAGGTACTTGCCGCGGTCGGACCCGGACATGCGGGACCAGACCTTGTCGTAGGCGCGCCGGGCCGCGGCGACCGCGGCGTCCACGTCGGCCTCGTCGGCGGTCGCGATGGTCGCGACGTGCTTCTCGGTGGCGGGCGAGATGGAGGCGAACGGCGTGCCGTGCCCCTCGCGGAACTCGCCGCCGATGAACAGGCCGTACTCGCTGCGCAGGTTGAGGATCGCCTGGGACTCGGGCGCCGGGGCGTACTCGAGGAATGACATCAGTGGGCCCTTCAGTCGATCGTGACGTAGTCGGGACCGGAGTAGTGACCGGTCGTCATCTTCTGGCGCTGCAGCAGCACGTCGTTGAGCAGGCTCGAGGCGCCGAACCGGAACAGGTGCGGCGTCAGCCACTCCTCGCCGACCGTCTCGGCGACCGTCACCAGGTACTTGATCGCGTCCTTGGACGCCCGGATGCCGCCGGCCGGCTTGACGCCGACCTTCTCGCCGCTGAGCCGGTGCCAGTCGCGCACGACCTCGAGCATGAGCAGCGTGACCGGCAGCGTCGCGGCCGGCGCGACCTTGCCGGTGGACGTCTTGATGAAGTCGCCGCCCGCGAGGATCGAGAGCCACGACGCCCGGCGCACGTTGTCGTAGGTGGTCAGCTCGCCGGTCTCGAGGATCACCTTGAGGTGGGCGTACGTGCCGTCGGTGCGGCGGCAGGCCTCCTTGACGGCGACGATCTCGTCGTAGACCTGGCCGTAGCGGCCGGCCAGGAACGCGCCGCGGTCGATGACCATGTCGATCTCGTCGGCCCCCGCGGCGACGGCGTCCGCGGTGTCCTCGAGCTTGATGGACCGGGACGCGCGGCCGCTGGGGAACGCGGTGGCCACGGCGGCGACCGCGATCCGGCCGTCGTCGGGGTCGCCGTGCAGCGCGCCGAGCGCCTGCACCGCGTGCGGGACCATGTCGCCGTACACGCACACCGCGGCGACGCGCGGGCAGCCGGGGTCGGCCGGGTCGGGCGTGACGGCCTTGGCGACGAGCGAACGCACCTTGCCGGGCGTGTCTGCGCCCTCGAGCGTGGTCAGGTCGATCAGCCCGATGATCCGGTCGAGCGCCCAGGCCTTCGAGGTGGTCTTGATCGAGCGCGTGCCGAGCCCGGCCGCCCGCTGCTCGAGCCCGACGGCGTCGACGCCCGGGATGCCGTGCAGGTAGCGCCGCAGGTTGGCGTCGTTCGCCTCACCGCCGATCACCGCGAGTGCGCGGTCGGTGGGAGCGATCTGGGTGCCTGTCATGCTGAGCCTCGCTGTCCTTCGCTGGTCCGTGCCTGGGTGGTGATGAGGTTCTCCGCCGTCCCGTCGTCGGTCACGAGCACGGTGCACAGCCCGCTGCCGACGACGGCGCGGGCAACGGCGTGCTTGGCCGCTCCGGTGATGACGGCGATGCTGAGCGTCGCGGCCCGCAGGCTCTCGAGCGGGAGGCCGACGGTCCGCTCGTCGAGCTCGTGGTCGACGACGGCGCCGGTGGCGTCGATGTACCGCCCGACCACGTCGCCGACCGCGCCCCGGCGCACGAGCCCCGCGACGTCGTCCGCCGTGAGGTAGCCGCTGTCCACGAGCACGGAGCTCTCGTCGGCCGGCCCCGCGCTGAAGAGGTAGGCGTCGGCGGCGCGGGCGTGGGCGAGCACCGCGCCGACCGCGCGGTCCGACTCGATGGCCCGCTTGGTCTCGCGGTGCTCGAGGATCGCCGGGCTGGGCAGCAGCGCCGCCTGCCCCCGGCCCTTCTGCGCGATGGTGACCGCGGTGGTCGCCGCCGTGCCGGCCCGGCGCGTGAGGCTGACGCCGCCGTTGATCTGCACGACGTCGACGCCGGCCGCCCAGCCGTCCTCGAGGTGCAGCGAGATCTCGTGCAGGGTCCGGCCCCAGCTGATGCCGAGCGTGCGCGGCACCGGCCGCAGGGCCGTGAGGTAGTCGGCGGCGGCCTGCGCGACGCGGGACTGCACCTCGTCCTCGCCGTCGACGCCCGCGGTGGACACGACGATCGCGTCGGCCAGGCCGCAGGTCTCGCGCAGCCGGCGCTCGATGGGCAGCCGGCGGGCCCGCGGGTGCACGATCTCGATCCGGATGAAGCCGTCGGCCTTGGCCTGGGCGAGCAGCCGACCGACCTTCCAGCGCGTGAGCCGAAGGATGGACCCGATCTCGTCCTGGGTCTTGTCGTCCTCGTAGTACAGCTCGGCAGCGCGGATGGACAGCAGCTCGTCCGACTCGATCATCACGTTCCTCTCGGCCTCTCCAGGGTAGGCACCCCCGCATCTCGAGTGCAACACTCGTAGGGATCTTTGCTCATATGAGCACGCGGGCGGATTCACCCTTTCGGTCGTTCTGCCCGAGATTGACTCGTCGGGGGGCGTCGGCGACAGTGGGGCGCGCCGGCGGAGCGCCACGGCGAGGGGACAGGCGGGCATGGGTCGTTGGGGTCGCGGCGCGACGCTCGCTGCCGTGCTCGTGACCGCGCTGGCCGCCGGGTCCGGGCTCGCCGCCGCCGTGCTCGACGTCCGTGCGCACAAGACCCTCGTGGTGCCGTCGGCGTGGTCGGAGTCATGGGCCGGCGCTCATGTGCGGGAGGGCCGGGACGTGGTCCTGGCGTGGGGCGACCGGGCGGGTGCGGACCCCCGAGTGGCGCCGGCGGGGCTGCGGTTCGACGCCGACCGTGCCGTGGCGCAGCTGGACGCCCTGTACGCGCTGGACGTGCACGACCTCGGCGTCGTGGCCGAGGACGGGGCGGTCGCCCGGCACAAGGTCGTGGTCGTCGTCGACGGCACGTGGTCGGACGGACCCGGCTCGCCGGACGGCGACGTCGTGGTGCCCCTGGCGGGCGGCCTGTCGCAGCAGCCGCGGGGGGCCACCGGGAGCGTCACGGACGGCGTCGGGCTGCTGCGCGTGGAGGTGTCGGCGCTCACCGCGCGCGGGCACGAGTCGGCGACCGGTCCCGCGGCCGCCGGGGGGTCGGAGTTCGACCCGTCGTGGGAGCTGGCGCGGGGGTTCGCCGAGATGGTGCAGGGGTTCGCGGCCCTCGACGCGCCCGGTCGCGGCTTCGCATCCGACGACGCCGCGACGTTCAGGTCCGCGAGCGCGGCCTACCTCGCCACGGTGGCCGCGCCGGGCGGCATCGGGAGCACGGCGGACCTGGTGCGCAGCCCGCAGCTGCCCTGGTCGAGCCCGCGGACGGGGGACGGCAGCTGGCTGCTGCTGCAGTACCTGGCGGAGCGCGACGGCGAGCAGCTGCTGGGCGGTCTCTGGCGCGAGGCCCGGGCCGGCGAGGACCCGCTCAGCGCGTACCGGCGGCTCACCGGCCTGAGCCAGTCCGACCTGAACCGCCGGGTGGCCGAGTACGCGCTGCGCACGGTCGCGTGGGACTTCTCCGACCGGAGCGCGATCGCGGCGGCCGTCGCGGACCTCGACCCGGTGCTGGTGGCGGACCGGACCACGCCGGTCGAGGCCGTCGCCGACGACCCGGGCCACTACCGCGTGCTGGACGGGTTCGCGCCGTCCGACTACGGCTACACGGTCGTGCGGCTGGCCGTCGATCCCGGTGCGCGCGACCTCCACCTGCGGCTGCGGGGGCACACCGACGCGCCCGACGCCGGCCTGAGCTTCGGCTTCGTCGCGCTCGGCAGCGGCACCCCGCGGTACAGCCCCGTCACGGAGAGCCTCGACCAGGAGGTGCAGTTCGCGCTGCGCGCCGGGGAGCGGGAGGTGTACCTCGTCGTCGTCGGCACGCCGACCCGGAACCACCCGCACGCCTCGACCGACGGGTTCGGCGACGTGGCGCGCTACCCCTACGAGTTCCGGCTGTCCGGCGCGACCGTGGCCGACGACGCCTCGGCGCCGGCGGTGGACGGCGGCCACCGGCACCCCAACGGCGGCGGCTGGGTGGACGACGCCGCGACCGTCGACCCGACCGCGTTCGTCAGCCCCGACGCGGTCGTGCGGGGCGACGCCCAGGTGCGCGGCGACGCCCGGATCGAGGGCCGGGCGTGGGTCGAGGCCGGTGCCGTCGTCGAGGGTGCGGCGGTGGTGCGCGACGTCGCCCTCGTGCGGTCGACCGCCCGGCTCAGCGGCACGGTGGTGGTCTCCGGCGACGCCGTCGTGGGCTTCACCTGCGCGGCGGGCGGGTACGCCACCTATGACCCGGCCCGGACCTGCGACGGGCGCCCGGCGCTGCCCGACACGAACGTCGTCCCGACGTCCTTCGCGCCCGGCGACCTGACCCTGACCTCGGTCCCGGCGCCGACCCCGACGCCGACCCCGACGCCGCCCCCCGCACCCGAGCCGACCGCCCCGACGAGGCCCGCCGCCACCCCGACCGCGACGCCGCGGCCGCACGCCACCGCCACGCCGCCGCCGCCCGCCGTGACCCCGACCGAGGGGGGCGTCGCGCCGCCGGAGCCGGTGCCCGCCAGCGCGTGCACCGCCACCTACTCGGTGACCCACCACTGGTCCTCGCACGGGCAGAGCTGGTTCCAGGGGCAGGTGGTGGTGACCGCGGGGAGCACCGGCGTGGAGGGCTGGGCCGTCACCTGGTCGATCCCGCCGGGCGAGCAGATCATCAACGTGTGGAACGCGAACCTTGGCGTGAGCGGCTCGCAGGTGACGGCGGAGAACATGAGCTACAACGGCGCGCTGCGCGACGGCGCGACGACGACCTTCGGGGTCCAGGGGACCGCACCGGACGACAGCGCGCTGCTGGTCCCGCAGGTGAGCTGCTCCCGGACCCGCTAGATGCCGAGCGCCGCCCGCACGTCCGAGGCCACCGAGTCGAGCCGCGCCCGGGCCTCCGCGCGCACCCGGCCGACGGCCCTGTGGTCGGCCGCCGGGTCCACCGGCAGGACCACCTCGAGGTAGCACTTGACCTTCGGCTCCGTGCCGCTGGGGCGCACCACGACGCGCGTGCCGTCCGCGGTGAGCAGCCGCAGCCCCTCGGTGGGCGGCAGTCCGTCGCGGTCGTCGTCGGTGCCCGCGGCCAGGTCCACGACCTCGGTGACGCGCGACCCGCCGAGCGTCGTCGGCGGCCGGCTGCGCACGCGGTGCACCGTCTGGCCGATCTGCTCCAGGTCGACGAACCGCGCGCTGACCTGGTCGGTCAGGTGCAGGCCGTGCGCGCGGGCGAGGTCGTCGAGGGCGTCGACGATCGTGCGGCCCTCCGCCTTGAGCCGCGCCGCCAGGCCCGCCACGAGCAGCGCCGCCGAGATGCCGTCCTTGTCGCGCACGTGCGCCGGGTCGACGCAGTAGCCGAGCGCCTCCTCGTACCCGAACACCAGGCCGTCCACCCGGGAGATCCACTTGAACCCGGTGAGCGTCTGCGCGTAGCCGTAGCCCGCGGCGCTCGCGATCTTGCCCAGCAGGCGCGACGAGACGATCGAGCTGGCGAAGTACGAGCCGTTCGGGCTGCCCCCGCGCGCCGCCAGCGTGGCGCCCAGCAGCGAACCCGTCTCGTCGCCGTGCAGGATGCGCCAGCCCTCGGCCTCCGCGGTGTCCGGGCCGCGGAACGAGCGGTGGCGCAGGTCCTGCGCGCCGACGCCGCAGCGGTCCGCGTCGGGGTCCAGCGCGATCACCAGGTCGGCGCGCTCGTCGCTGGCCAGGCCGATGGCCAGGTCGATCGCGCCCGGCTCCTCCGGGTTGGGGAACGCGATGCTGGGGAAGTCGCCGTCCGGCTCCGCCTGCTCCGGTACCACCAGCACGTCGGTGAACCCGGCCTCGGCAAGCACGCGCTGAGCGACCTCCCCGCCGACGCCGTGCAGCGGGGTGAGCACGATGCGCAGGCGCCTCGCGGCCGCGCGCGTGGCGTCGTCGGTCGGTGCGAGGGCGACGACGTTGCGCACGTAGGCGTCGAGCACCTCCGGCCCGAGGATCGTCCAGCCGCTCGCGGCCCGCGGCACGGACGCGACCGACGGCACGTGGGCGATCTCGGCGGCGATCGCGGCGTCGGCCGGCGGCACGATCTGGGCGCCCTGGCCCGAGTCGGTGACCACGCGCCCGCCGAGGTAGACCTTGTAGCCGTTGTCCTGCGGCGGGTTGTGCGACGCCGTGACCATGATCCCGGCGTCCGCGCCCAGGTGGCGGACCGCGAAGGCCAGCACCGGCGTGGGCAGCGCCGACGGGAGCACCAGCACCTCGATGCCCACGGCCGTCAGCACCGCGGCCGAGTCGCGCGCGAAGTCGATCGACTTGTGCCGGGCGTCGTAGCCGATGACCACGCGCGGCGCGGGGTGCACGCCGTCGAGCTCACCGAGCAGGTAGTCGGCCAGCCCGGACGCGGCGCGGATGACGACCGCGCGGTTCATCCGGTGCGGCCCGCCGCCGAGCCGTCCGCGCAGGCCCGCCGTGCCGAACTGGAGCAGCCCGGTGAACCGGTCCGCCAGCTCCGCGCGGGCCGCCGCCCGGGCGTCGAGCTCCTGGCGCTGCGTGGGGTCGGGCTCCTGCCCGGGGGCGATCCCCGGGGGTGCGGAGCGGGCCAGGTCGAGCAGGCCGCGCAGCTCGTCGGCAGTCTGGGGATCGGGGTCGTCGTCGATCCACGCCTGCACCCGCGCCTCGAGGCCTGCCCACGCATCGTCGCCGGTCATGAGGCCAAACGTACTCATGCCGCGGGGTCGGCGCTTCCCCCTGCTAGAGGCGGCGGACGATCTGGGCCAGCAGCGCGCTGATCCGCGGGCCTGCGGCGCGGCCGGCCTCGATCACCTCGCCGTGCGAGAGCGGCTCGGGGCTGATGCCGGCCGCCAGGTTGGTGACCAGCGAGATGCCGAGCACCTCGAGCTTGGCGTGCCGGGCGGCGATCGCCTCGAGAGTGGTCGACATGCCGACCAGGTCGCCGCCGATGCGCCCCGCCATCTGCACCTCGGCCGGCGTCTCGTAGTGCGGCCCGGGGAACTGCACGTACACGCCCTCGTCGAGGGTCGCGTCGACCTCGCGCGCGAGGGCCCGCAGCCGGGTCGAGTACAGGTCGGTCAGGTCGACGAAAGTCGCGCCCTCGAGCGGCGACGTGGCCGTGAGGTTGATGTGGTCGCTGATGAGCACGGGCGTGCCGGGGCCCCACGCGAGGTTCAGCCCGCCGCAGCCGTTGGTCAGGACGATCGTCGACGCCCCGGTCGCGGCCGCCGTGCGGACCCCGTGCACCACGCGGCGGACCCCGCGGCCCTCGTACAGGTGGGTGCGCGAGCCCAGCACCAGCGCGTGCCGGTCGGTGCCCTCGATGCGGATGGACCGGATGGTGCCGACGTGCCCGACGACCGCCGGCGCGGAGAACCCGGGGACGTCGTGGCTGGGCAGCTCCGCGACGGTCTCGCCCAGCAGCTCGGCCGCCCCGCCCCAGCCGGAGCCGAGCACGAGCGCGACATCGTGGCGCGCCACGCCGGTGGCCTGTGCGATGTACGCGGCGGCCTGCGCGGCGACCTCGAACGGGTCGGTCGCGGGGTCGTCGAGGTCGAGGAGGGGTGTGACGTCGCTCATGGTCCGAGGCTAACGCCCCCGGTCCGCCTGGCCGCGCGGCGCCGGACCGGCAGAATGGGTGCTCGTGAGCACACCCGCGCCCGAGTCACCCGCCCCTCGCGTCGTCGTCATCGGCGGTGGGCCGGGCGGGTACGAGGCGGCCCTTGTCGGTCGCCGCCTGGGCGCGGACGTCACCGTGGTCGAGGCCGCCGGCATGGGCGGCGCCGCCGTGCTGACCGACGTCGTCCCGTCGAAGACCCTGATCGCGACCGCCGAGTGGATGACGATCGCCGACCGCGCGCCCGAGCTGGGCATCCGGCTGGACGGCACGCCGCTGTCCGGGGGCACCCTCGAGGAGCTGCGGCACCGCATCGACCTCGCCGCCGTCAACACCCGCGTCAAGGCGCTCGCGGCCGCGCAGTCCGCCGACATCCGGGCTCGCCTCGAGCGCGAGGGCGTGCGGATCATCCTCGGCCACGGCCATCTGGAGGGCCCGTCCAGGGTCGCCGTGACCACCCCGCAGGGCGCCGACGACCTGGTGCTCGACGCCGACGTCGTCCTGGTCGCCACGGGCGCCACGCCGCGCGCGCTGCCCGAGGCCCGGCCGGACGGCGAGCGCATCCTCACCTGGACGCAGCTGTACGACCTCAACGCGCTGCCCGAGCGGCTCATCGTGGTCGGCTCCGGCGTCACCGGCGCCGAGTTCGCCGGCGCCTACACCTCGCTCGGCGCCGACGTCGTCCTGGTGTCCAGCCGCGACCGCGTGCTGCCCGGCGAGGACGCGGACGCCGCCCAGCTGCTCGAGGACGTGTTCAAGACCCGCGGCATGACGGTCATGTCGCAGTCGCGCGCCGCCGGCGCCCGCCGCACCGCCACCGGCGTCGAGGTCACGCTGTCCGACGGCCGCGTGATCGAGGGGTCGCACGTGCTGTTCGCCGTCGGCTCGATCCCGACGAGCTCGGGCCTGGGCCTGGAGGAGGCGGGCGTCCGGCTCACGCCGTCGGGGCACATCGAGGTGGACAAGGTGTCGCGCACCAACGTGCGAGGCATCTACGCGGCCGGCGACGTGACCGGCGTGCTGCCGCTCGCATCGGTCGCCGCCATGCAGGGCCGGCTCGCCATGGCGCACGCGCTCGGCGACGCCGTGAAGCCCCTGTCGCTGCGCGGCGTCTCCGCGAACATCTTCACGTCGCCCGAGATCGCGACCGTGGGCTCGTCCGAGAAGGTGCTGCAGGAGCAGGGCGTCAAGTACTCCGTGAGCATGCTGCCGCTGGCCCGCAACCCGCGCGCCAAGATGCTGGGCGTCCGCGACGGGTTCATCAAGATCTTCGCCCACGGCGCCACCGGCACCGTGCTGGGCGCGGTCGTCGTCGGACCCCGCGCCAGCGAGTCGATCTACCCCCTGACACTGGCCGTGACCCACCGCCTGACGACCGACCAGCTGGCCGAGACGGCCACGGTCTACCCGTCGATGTCGGGCACGATCGCCGAGGTGGCCCGCATCCTCCACCACCGCGCCGAGGACTGACCCGCAGAGGGTCGGTCCGACCGACGACTGGGACTGACCGCAGCGGAGGGTCGGTCCGACCGACGACGACTGGGACTGACCGGCAACGGAGGGTCGGTCCGACCAACGACGACCGCGGACCGACCTCTCTCGGTCCGGGCCTGTCAGCCGTCGACCATGTGGTTGACCCCGCCATTCGCCCGGATGAGCCGTCCAACCACATGCTCGCGGTGGTCGACCAAGTCATGAGTGACGTCTGCGGGCCGCTAGACGGCACTCATGACGTGGTCGACCCCTGACGGGCTGGCCAGCACGACCTCGCGGACCGCCGATTGTCGACCATGTGCTTGACCCCGCCAAGAGCCCGGATGAGCCGTCCAACCACATGCGCGCGGTGGTCGACCATGCGATGAGTGACGTCTGCGGGCCGGTAGACGGCACTCATGACGTGGTCGACCTCGCACGGGCCGGCGAGCACGACCCCGCGGACCGACCTTGATCGATCCGGCCCCGTCAGCCGTCGACCATGTGCTTGACCCCGCCAAGAGCCCGGATGAGCCGTCCAACCACATGCTCGCGGTGGTCGACCATGCCATGAGTGACGTCTGCGGGCTCCCGGACGGCACTCATGGCGTGGTCGAGGCTCAGGGGCGGGCCAGCAGGAGCTCGTGGACCGCCGACGACAGCGGCGGGTCCAGCGGCAGGGCCTGCAGGTGGCTCACCCGGACCGACAGCGGGGCGTCGGACGTGGCGATCGCGTGGATGCGCGCCTTGAGGTCGTAGCCGATCTGCGCGCGGTCCAGCAGCGCGAACAGGCGGCGCGCGAGGTCGTTCGGCCCGAGCCGGGGGTCCGGGCCGACCGTGACGGCGAGCACGGCGTCGACCGGGACGTCCTCGACCGTGATCGAGACGCGGTCGTCCGTGCGCACCAGGGACGGCGCCGTGTCGTCGTCCAGCGCGTCGAGAGTGAGGCCGCCGATCGTCGCCGTGGGTGACCCGTCGAACGCCACGAACGTCACGGTCCACGACCGGGTCGCGGGCAGGCAGTCCAGAGCGCCGACCGCGGGTCCGACGGTGAGCGTGCCGGTGGCCTGCGAGAACGTCAGCGGGGTCGACGCGGTGCCGGCCGGGGTCCCGTCGTCCTCGACCAGCGTGAAGGACCCGTCCGCCCCGACGACCACCAGCACCTCGAGCGCCGCGGGGTTCACGGGGTCGTTCGCGGGCACCCCGGCGGCGTCCAGGGGGACGATCGCGCCGGCGGGCGCCAGCACGGGGATGGTCGACAGGTCGCGGTGCAGCAGGAGCTCGCGGCCGCCGTCGTAGACCAGCCCGGTGAACACGTCGACCCAGGTGCCGGCGGGCAGCCAGGCGCGGACCGAGGCCAATCGGGTGCGCGGGTCGGTGGGCGACGTCAGCGGGGCGACCACCAGCTGGCTGCCGAACAGGAACTGGTGGGGCTGGTCGTAGGCCTCGGGCGCGTCGGGCCACTGGTGGTAGAGCGGCTCGACCAGCGGCCGGCCGGCCCGCGAGGCGCGGTGGTTCATCGTGTGCAGGTAGGGCACCAGCCGGTGGCGCAGGCGCAGGTGCTCGGTCATCACGGTGCGCGCGGCGGGCGCGAACGTCCACGGCTCCTTCGTCGTGAACGGGTTGGCGCCCGAGTGCAGCCGCAGGATCGGCGAGAAGACCCCGAGCTGGAGCCAGCGGGTGGCCAGCTCGTCGTCCTTGCCGCCGAACATGTGGCCGCCGATGTCGTGGCTCCACCAGCCGTAGCCGATGTTCGACGCGGTGGCCGTGAAGTACGGCTGGAACGCCAGCGACGCCCACGAGATGACGGTGTCGCCGCTGAACCCGACCGGGTAGCGGTGGCTGCCGGGGCCCGCGTAGCGCGAGAACGTCAGGGGCCGACGGCCGTCGCGCGCGCTGTCGAGGAAGTGGAAGTGGTTGAGCATCCACAGGGGGTCGATGCCGGCGACCCTCGAGTGCGGGCCGGACTGCCAGTCGAGCCACCAGAAGTCGACACCGTCGTCCTCGAGGCCGCGGTGCAGCACGTCGAAGTAGGCCTCGAGGAACTCCCGGTCCGTGACGTCGAACGGGATCGGGTCACCGGACTCGATGCCGAGCGCCGCGGCCATCGCCGGGTACGCGTCCTCGTGGGTGCGCACGCCGTCGGCCGGGTGCACGTTGAGCGTCACGCGCAGGCCCCGCTCGTGCACGGAGGCCAGGAACGTCGCCGGGTCGGGGAAGAGCGCCCTGTTCCACGTGTAGCCGGTCCAGCCGCTGCCGAGCGCGGGGTCGACGTCCGTGACGTGCCAGTCCATGTCGATCACGGCCACGCTGAACGGGATGCCCTCGGAGGCGAACCGGTCGAGCAGGGCCGAGTAGCTGTCGGCGGTGTACCGGTGGAACCGGCTCCACCAGTTGCCCAGCGCGAACCGCGGGAGCAGGGGCGTCGGCCCGGAGACCGCGTACAGCGCCTGGAGGGCCGCCCGGTGGTCGTGGCCGTACGCGAAGACGTAGAGGTCGGTCCGCGAGCCGTCGCGGGGCGCCACCCAGCCGTCGTCGTCGAAGACCATCGAGCGCGAGTCGTCGAGCACCGCGAACCCCTGCCGCGACACGACGCCCGGTTCCAGCGGGATGGCGCCGTCGGCGAGGTCGAGCGTGCGCGCCGTCCCGCCGAGACCGGGCTCCTCGGAGCCGAACCGCCAGACCGAGTGGTACGAGCTGATGCCGCCGAGCACCGAGACGCTGAGCCCGCTGGTGCTGAACGGGCGCCGGTCGTAGACCAGGTGCAGCCGGTCGGTGAGCACCTCGACGTGCGTCTCGGTCTCGACCAGCCGGAACGACGGCACCGGGAGCGCCCGGTTGAGCGCGAACGTCGACGCCCGGTCCTCGAACCCGCCGTCGGGGGAGTGCTCGAGCCGCAGCAGCCCGTCGGTCAGCACCGTGATCCGATAGTGCGGCCCGACGACCACGGCGGCGGGGTCGGCGCGAGGGCGGGCGGGCAGGGGCGGCCGGGACGTCATGGGGTCGAGGGTCCTCCCGGGCGATGCCCGGTTCAACTCGGGTCAGTCGTCGACGGTGAACGTGGCCACCAGCGGGAGGTGGTCCGACTGCTGCGGCTCTGTCAGCACCGTGGCGTGGCCGAACGTCACGCCCTGCCCGAACACCCAGTCGATCTTCACGGTCGGGTCGGCCGCTGTCGAGGTGGGCGCCGTGGAGCCGGCCGGCACCCACCCGGCGTCCTCGAGCAGCTGGATCTCGGGCCAGCCCGGCTCCGCGTTGAGGTCGCCCGCGAGCACCGCCGGGGGCGTGACCGGCTCCGCCGCGGCCAGGGCCTTGAGCTGCTCGAGCCGGGTGGGCGTGTTCGACTCGCGGTGCTGCAGGTGGATCGAGGTGACCCGCACGTCCGCCCCGGAGGCCGTGGTCAGCGTGGTGCTGAGGGCCGAACGGCTCTGGGGGCCGGCGCCGTAGGGCAGCGGGTGGACCACCGCGTCGGTGAGGCCGGACCGCGCGAGCACCGCGTTGCCGAACTGGTGGTCCGCGGCGGGCGCGAAGTGGATGGTCATGCCGAGCCGGTGCGCCAGCCAGGTGGCCATGTCGGCGCCCCCGCCGAACACCCAGCCGCGCTCGACCTCCTGCAGCGTGACCACGTCGGCGTCCTGCGCCTCGATGGTCGCCGCGATGCCCTCGAGGTCGACGGCCGTCTCGGGCGAGACGCCGTAGTGCAGGTTCCAGTCGACCAGCGTGATCTCGTCGCCGGCGGCGCGCGCGGGCACCTCGGCGCCCGTGGTGCTGGTGGTCGACGGCACCAGGCCGAGCACCGCGAGGACCAGCGCGGGCAGGATCAGCAGCCGCACGGAGCTGAGCCGGGTGGGCAGGTGGTCGGGGCTGGTGAGCGCGGGGACGGCGCCGGGCGTGCGCCGGCGCAGGCCCGACAGCGCGAGCCCGAGCCCCGCGAGCACGACGACCCAGACGTTGTCGACGGGCAGCGGCACGTCGTAGTCGAGCATGTAGAGCAGCAGCGGACCGATGGTGCCCAGGCCGACCACCAGCGTCGCTGCTCCCGTCCGCGGGATGCCGCGCGGGGCGGGCCGGTGGGCGCTCAGGGCCGCGGACAGCACGATGCCCACGCAGAGCTCGAGCACGACGACCGCCACCAGGGCAGCGATCCCGGTGAGCCACAGCGCGCACGCGACCCCGACCACGAGCAGCACGGCGGCGCCCACCCGGACCCCCGCGGACCAGGGGTCGGCACGCAGCAGCGTCCAGGCGCCCGCGGCGTTGGCGACGACCACGGCGAGCCCCGCCCAGCCGAGCGCGACCCCGGACTGCGAGGCGACGAACGCCGGGTTGGCGACGATCATCGCGGCCAGCGCGAGGAAGAGCCCGAGCGCCCACAGCCGGCGCGGGCGGCCCGTGGCCTGCGACTCCGGGGTGGTGAACGCGACGAGCCCGCGGGCAGTGCCGACGACGGCGAGCGCGAGCAGCACGGCGACCGCCCACCCGGTCCAGCTGTCGCGCCAGAGCGCGTCCCACGTGCCGAGCACCAGCTGCAGGCCCACCGACAGCCCGCAGCCCAGCACGAGCCCCGTCGCGGCCTGCCGGCCACCCGCGGGCCGGCCGGCGACGAAGGCGACCGCGAGGGTGAGCACGCCGACGGACACCGCGACGGTGACCAGGCCGACCACGTCCAGCGCGAGCCCGTCCAGCGCCTGGACCACGACGCGCAGCACGGCCAGCGCGCCCGCACCGACCAGCAGGGTGCGCGCGTCGGGAGTGCCGGAGGTCCGCCCGACGACCAGCAGCAGGACGGCCGCGACGAGGCCTGCGCCGGCGTAGGTGCCCAGGGCGGCGGCCGCGGCATCGATCGTCCCCGCCGCGAAGGCGCGGTCCAGCAGCGGGCCGCTGGCCCGGACCATCTCGAGGCACATCACCGTGAGCAGGGCGACGAGCCACACGCGGGTCGGGGTGCCGGCGTCGGGCGGCGTCCGGGCGGGGGTCTCGTCGGGCGGCGTCGTCGTCACGCGCGCGAGATTACCCCCGCCGTCAGGCGAACAGCTGCTGCCCCACGAACGGGCTGTCGTCGGTGACGGTCGGTGTGCCGTCCGGTCCCGTGACCAGCGACCCGTCCGGCACGCCCGGCGGGACCGCGAACAGGCCCGACCCCGTGTGCGTGAGGTACTCCATGAGCGCGTCCTTGCCGGACAGCGCGGTCTGCATGGGGATGTAGTGCGTGCGCGGGTCGCGGACGAACGCGAGGAAGAACAGCCCCGCGTCGAGGCGGCCCAGGGAGTCGTTGCCGTCGGTGAAGTTGTAGCCGCGGCGCAGCATCCGCACGCCGTCGTTCTCGGTCGGGTGGGCCAGCCGCACGTGCGAGTCGACCGCGATCAGCGGGGCGCCGCCTGCGCCCTTCGTGGTGAAGTCCGGCTCGGTGAACTCGGTGCCGCCCGACAGCGGAGCGCCCTCGCCCTTGGTGCGCCCGACGAGGTTCTCCTGCTCGCGCAGCGACGTCCGGTCCCACGTCTCGATGCGCATCCGGATCCGCCGCGCCACGAGGTACGAGCCGCCCGTGAGCCAGGCCGAGTCGGTGTCGTCGGCGTCGGCCGCGTCCGCGGGCACCCAGACGTGCTCCTCCAGCGCCGCGGTCTCCTCGGCCTTGACGTTGGCCGTGCCGTCCTTGAACCCGAACAGGTTGCGGGGCGTGCGCTGCGCGGTGCTCGTGGACGACGTGCGCCCGTACCCCAGCTGCGTCCACCGGATGGTCGCGGAGCCGAACGCGGCGCGGGACAGGTTGCGGATCGCGTGGACAGCGATCTGCGGGTCGTCGGCGCACGCCTGCACCACGAGGTCGCCGTCGCTGCGCGCGGGGTCCAGGTCGTCCGCGGCGAAGTGCGGGAGGTCGACCAGCCCCCCGGGCAGCCGGTCCGCCAGGCCGAACCGGTCCTCGCCGGGCGTGCCGTCGGCCGACGGCGTGCCGACGAACAGCGACCGACCGAACCCGAACGTGATGGTCAGCCCGGCCGGCGGCAGGTCGGCCGCCTCGCCGGTGTCGTCCGGCGGGGCGTCGTACGGCCCGGACGCCGGCCCGAACTCTCCCGCGGGCAGGCCCTGCGTGAGCCGGGCGGCGATCGTCGTCCACCGCCGCAGCAGCTCGACCAGCTCGTCGCGCGAGGTCGTCGTCAGGTCGAACGCGGCCAGGTACAGGCGGTCCTGCGCGGGCGTGACGATGCCGGCCTGGTGCACGCCCGTGAACGGGTAGGTGCCGGCGGCCCTCGGGGCCACGGCGGTGGCGGACGGCGCGGTCGCGCGGCCAACACCGAAGCCGGCGGCGACGCCGACGGCGGCCAGTCCGCCGCCGAGCCCGAGCAGGGCGCGCCGGGACAGGCCGGTCGGCTCGTCGTGCGGGTCCGTGGGGGCGGGCACGGGCACTCCTTCGGTCAGGCGCCCGTCACCGTGGCGGTGAGCTGGGAGAGGGGCTCGGACAGCGCGTCGACCGCAGCGGCGAGCTGCTTGACCTGCGCGTCCGTGAGCTTGTCGTAGGAGGTGAAGCCGGTGTCCAGCGAGCCCTGGGCCGCCAGCAGCGTGTCCAGCTCCTCGAAGCGCGTGGCCAGCGTGTCGGCCAGGTCCGGGTCCTGCGCCCGGACGACGTCCGCCAGCACCTCGTAGCCCACGCGGGCGCCGTCGACGTTGGCCTGGAAGTCCCACAGGTCGGTGTGCGACCAGATCTCCTCCTCGCCGGTGACCTTGCCGGTGGCCACCTCGTCGAGCAGCTCCTTGGCGCCGTTGGCGATCTGGAAGGCCTGGAACGTGAAGTCGGGGGCGTTGACCTCGTCGACCAGCTGCTGCGTGTTGGCCACCAGGTCGGCCGCGGCGGCGGCGCGCTGGTCCGCGGTCAGCGGCACGTAGGCCACCCCGCCGTTGGCGTCGGCCGCGGGCTGCCACAGGTCCTTCTCGATGAGATGCCAGCCGGTCCACGGCGTGCCCTGCTCGACGTCGGCCTCGCGCAGGTCGAGCTTCGGGTCCAGGTCGCCGAACGACTCGGCGACCGGCTCGATGCGCTCCCAGTGCGCGCGCGTGCCGGCGTAGAGCGACCTCGCGGTCTCGTCGTCGCCCGCGGCGTAGGCGTCGGCGAACGCCTGCGTGCCCGCGATGAGGCCGCCGACCTGGTCCTTGACGTACGCGACGTAGGACTCCTCGGCCGCGGCGAGCTGGTCGGCGGTGTCGCCGGTCGGGCCCACCTGCGCCCCGCTGTCGTGGACGGTGAACGTCGCGCGGATGCCGTCGCCGACCATGCCCGGCTTGCAGGAGGTGTAGTACGTGCCCGGCTTCAGCTGCGCGATGAGGTCGCGCGACAGCCCCGGCCCGACGTTCTCGACCTCGGCGACGACCCGCAGGCCGTCCTCGCCGAGCAGGTAGAACTCGGTGACGTCGTCGCCCGCGTTGGTGACGGAGAACCGGACCGTGCCGGAGTCGGCCTCGGTGGCCGAGAGGTCGCACGCGTCCGCGGTCGACGTCACCGTGAGGGCGCCCGCGGTGCCGCTCGCGCCCGGGGTCGACGTGTCGTTGGGGACGCAGGCGGCGACCAGCGGCAGGACGAGCGCGGCCAGGGCGGCGGCGACGGCGGACGTGCGGCGGGACATGGGTCTCCTCAAGGAGCGGGTGTCGACGAGTGTCAGGCGGCGGTCGCGCGCACGGCCGGCGCGACGGCCGGGGCCGACGGGCGGGCGGGCGCGGAGCCCCAGGTGGTGCGGATGAAGAAGAACATCGTGGGCACGAGGTAGGCGGTCCAGGCGATCAGCTGGAGCCACGTCGTGGCGGGCGTGAAGTTGAAGACCCCGCGCAGGAGCGTGCCGTACCAGCTGCTCGGCGGGATGGTCGCGGAGACGTCGAACGCGAGGTTGTTCAGGCCGGGCAGGATGCCGGCCTCCTGCAGGTCGTGCACGCCGTAGGAAAGCACGCCCGCGGCGACGACCACCAGGAAGAGCCCGGTCCAGGCGAAGAACACGCGCAGGTTGAGCTTCAGGGCGCCCCGGTAGAGCAGCCAGCCGAAGAGGACCGCGGTGGCCAGGCCGAGCGCGGCGCCGACCAGCGGGCCGAGGTTCGGGGTCGCGTTGACGGCGGTGCCGCTGGTCGCCTGCGCGCTGGCCCACAGGAACAGCGCGGTCTCCAGGCCCTCGCGCCCCACGGCCAGCATCGCGACGACGAGCACCGCCTGCTTGCCGGCCCCGATGGCGTCGTCCAGCTTGTGGTGCAGGTCCGCCTTGAGGTGCCGGGCGGTGCGCGCCATCCAGAAGATCATCCAGGTGACCAGGCCGACCGCGATGATCGAGAGCGTCCCGCCGATGGCCTCCTGCGCCTCGAACGACAGGCCCGACGGCCCGAACGTGAGGATCGCCCCGAACGCGAGCGACGCCGCGACCGCCACCCCGACGCCGGCCCACAGGGCCGGGAGCTGCTCGCGCCGGCCGGACTTGACCAGGTAGGCGACGAGGATGCTCACGACCAGCGCGGCCTCGAGGCCTTCGCGCAGACCGATCAGGTAGTTGGCGACCATGGATCGTCTTCCGGGTGCAGGGGCGGATGCCCGGCTCGGGCATCGGATGAGGAAAGGCTTACCTCACCGGCGGTGACACTACCCCCGCGCGGGGCCCCAACGCGAGACGGGTCCGGCAGTCGGCTCTGTGAGGCCCGTCACCGGCCGAGGGCGACCAGCCGCTCGCGCAGGTGCGGCCACGCGTCCGCGAACGCGGGCAGCAGCGGCAGGTCGGCCACCTGGTCGATCGGCACCCAGCGCAGCTCGACGCTCTCCGCGTCGGTCACGGCCGGGTGCACCGGGGTGATCTCGTCGGCCAGCACGGTCGTGTACGACCAGTCGGGGTGCTGCAGGACCGACGACTCGCGCAGCCGGACCGACAGCCGGTCGATCCCGGCCTCCTCCTCGGCCTCGCGCAGCGCGGCGTCCTCGGCCGACTCGCCGGGCATCCGCGCGCCGCCGGGCACGCCCCAGGTGCCGCCCTGGTCGCTCCACACGGCCCGGTGCTGCAGCACGACGGCCGTCGGTGTGCCGTCGGCGTCGCGCCGGGCGAGCAGGAGCCCCGCGGCGCCGTACAGGCCCCAGTGGCGCCGGCCGCACGCGCACTCGACCCAGCCGTCGCCCGGCTGGCGCTCGCGGTGGAGCGGAGGTCCGTCGGGCACGCCGGGGTCAGCCGACGATCTCGCAGATGGCGGTGCCGGCGCTGACGCTCGACCCGACTCCCGCGGTCAGCGACGTGACCGTCCCGGCGCGGTGGGCCAGGAGCGGCTGCTCCATCTTCATCGCCTCGAGCACCACGACCAGGTCGCCCTCGGCCACCTGAGCGCCCTCGGCGACGGCCACCTTGACGATGGTGCCCTGCATCGGGGAGGCCAGCGTGGTGCCGTTGCTGCTGCCCCCGTTGGCGCGGGCGGCCCGGCGCACCGGGCGGCGCGCACCCGGGCCGCTCGAGCCCCGACCGGCACCGCCCGGGCCGCGGCCCAGCGCGAGGGCGGCGGGCAGCACGACCTCGAGCCGCTTGCCGCCCACCTCGACCACCACGCGCTCGAGGGCCGCGGGCTCGTCGTCCTCGTCCTCGTCCTGCGGCGTGGCGGGCGCCAGCGCGGCGACCGTCTCGGCGAACTCGGTCTCGATCCAGCGCGTGTGCACGGTGAACGGCTGCGCGGGGTCCGCCGGGGCGAACGCCTCGGCGTCGAGCACCGCGCGGTGGAACGGCACGACGGTCGGGATGCCGACCACCTCGAGCTCGGCCAGCGCCCGGCGGGCTCGGGCGAGGGCTTGCGGCCGGTCGGCGCCGGTGACGATCAGCTTGGCGATCATCGAGTCGAAGAGCCCGGAGACGCTGTCGCCCTCGACCACGCCGGAGTCGACCCGCACGCCCGGACCGGAGGGGAACCGCAGCGTGGTGATGCGGCCGGGGGCCGGCAGGAAGCCCGCGCCGGGGTCCTCGCCGTTGATCCGGAACTCGATCGAGTGGCCGCGGGTCTCCACGTGGTCGTAGCCGAGCGGCTCGCCGGCCGCGATGCGCAGCTGCTCGCGGACCAGGTCGATGCCGCTGATCTCCTCGGTGACCGGGTGCTCCACCTGCAGGCGCGTGTTGACCTCGAGGAACGAGATCGTCCCGTCGGCGGCGACGAGGAACTCGCAGGTCCCGGCGCCGACGTAGCCGGCCTCGCGCAGGATCGCCTTCGAGGACTCGACCAGCTGCGTGCGCTGCGCGTCGGTGAGGAACGGCGCGGGCGCCTCCTCGACGAGCTTCTGGTGCCGACGCTGCAGGGAGCAGTCGCGCGTCGAGACGACGACCACGGTGCCGTGCTCGTCGGCCAGGCACTGGGTCTCGACGTGCCGGGGGCGGTCCAGGTACCGCTCGACGAAGCACTCGCCGCGCCCGAACGCCGCGACGGCCTCGCGGGTGGCCGACTCGAACATCTCGTCGATCTCGGCCGACTCGCGCGCCACCTTCAGGCCGCGCCCACCGCCGCCGAACGCCGCCTTGATGGCCACGGGCAGGCCGTGCTCGGCGACGAACGCGTGGATCTCGGCGACGCCGGCCACCGGGTCGGACGTCCCCGCGACCAGGGGCGCGCCCGCCTTCTGCGCGATGTGCCGCGCGCTGACCTTGTCGCCCAGGGCCTCGATCGCCGACGGAGGGGGACCGATCCACACCAGGCCGGCGTCGATCACCGCCTGCGCGAACGCGGCGTTCTCGGCCAGGAACCCGTAGCCGGGGTGCACGGCGTCCGCCCCGGACCGGCGGGCGACGTCCAGCAGCTTGGCGATGTCCAGGTAGGTCTCGGCGGCGCGGGCGCCGTTGAGCGCGAACGCCTCGTCGGCGATCCGCACGTGCAGGGCCTCGCGGTCGGTGTCGGCGTAGACGGCGACGGAGCCGATCCCGGCGTCGCGACAGGCTCGGGCGATGCGGACGGCGATCTCGCCGCGGTTGGCGACGAGGACCTTCGAGATGGCGGGCACGGCTCACCGTAACGCCCGCCACGGGTCGGACCGGTGCCCATGGGTCGTGCCCTGCCAAGATTGTGGATCCGACCACCCGTCGCGGGGCCGGTTTTGTAGAGATCCTCAGGTGACGTGCTCGCGATGACGTCCCTGCGGCGCCGCGCTTGTCCGAACGCCACAAGCACGACCGAGCCCGGCCCCCTTGGGGGGACCAGGCTCGGGGCGTGCTGGTCAGGCCTTGACGAGGACGTTCTCGTCGGCCGGCGCGGCGATCTGTGCGATCGGCTCCGTCGCCGGTGCGACGCGGCGCAGGGCGAAGCCGATGAGGCCGAAGACCACGCCGATGCCCATCACCAGGGCGGCGACACCGAAGGCGACGACCGAGGTGAACAGCGAGGCGCGGAGGAACGAGCCGTTCATCACGACGGCCTTGAGGCCGTTGAGCTTGGCGAGGTCGGGGTCCTTGGCCTGGTCGGCGGCCGACACACCGTCAGCGGTGAGCTTGTCGCCGAGCGCCTTCGCCTGGCCGGAGACCTCGGCGTACGTCTGGCCGCCGGTCGCCGTCAGTGCGTGGTGCTTGATGATGTCCGCCTGGGCGAACGCCTCCCACGGGGTGTCGACGAGCGCGCCGCCGAAGTGGGCGGCGTCGGGCGAGACGGTGATCTTCTCGGCCTTGAGGTTGCTGGAGACTGCTCCCCACGTCACCCCGCCCGCGACGAGAAACACGGCGCCGGCGATGATCGCCAGCAGGCCGGCAACGCGGACGAAGCGGTTATTCCTAACAGTATCGGTCGACATGTCATGTCCTTGGACGCCCCTCGCGGGCCCGGCCTACCCGGCCCCGATGGGCCTCTCGGGCTGGCCCACGTGAACATCGTTCACCGGCGGGAACGCCCTTCCCTGGGACCTAGGTCAGGACTTCCGCCAGAGGCTCGGGATGCTCACGCCCACCTCGCCGAGCAGCTCGCGCAGCAGCGGCAGGCTCAGCCCGACGACGCCGTGGTGGTCGCCCTCGATCCTGTCGACGAACGGGCCGCCCAGCCCGTCGATGGTGAACGCGCCGGCCACCGCGAGCGGCTCGCCCGTGGCGACGTAGGCGTCGACCTCCTCGTCGGAGAGGTGCGCGAACGTCACGGTGGTCGACGACGTGGCGCCGAGCATCGCCGGCACGTCGCGCTCGTCCATCAGCCAGTGGCCGGTGTGCAGCACGCCCGTCCGGCCGCGCATCGTCCGCCAGCGGGTTGCGGCGTCCTCGGCGTCCGTGGGCTTGCCGTAGAGCTCCCCGTCCAGCTCGAGCATGGAGTCGCAGCCGAGCAGCAGCAGGTCGTCGGCGTCCTCGAGCTCCTCGGGCAGGCGCCGCGAGACGTCCTCGACCTTGGCCTGCGCCAGCAGCAGCACCGCGTCCGCCGGGTCCAGCGCGCCGAACCGCTCGCGCGCCGCGGCCAGGACGGCCTCCTCGTCGACCGTGGAGACCGCGACGAGCGGCCCGATCCCCGCCGCCTGCAGGGTGGCGCGGCGGGCGGGGGAGGCGGAGGCGAGCAGCAGTCGGGTCACGGGTGGGGAGCCTAGTTCGTCCCGCGACCGAAGGTCCTGGCCCGGCACACGGTCTGGCGGGGCACAATGGGCGCGCTGTGGTCGGGTGCGCGCGGGCGGTACCGCCGGCCCGAGGTCACGAGGAGGCCGCTGTGGGTGACGCGACGAGGTCGTCGGGGAACGACGTGCACGACGACGTCGCCGACCAGGTCGACGAGTTCGACGACGACTTCGAGGTCGACCCGGACCCCGACCTGCTCGAGAAGCCGACGCAGGCCTGGCGGACGCGGACCGCGATCGAGATGGTGATCTCCGGCGCGCTCGGCCTGCTGGCGTCGTTCGTGCTGTCGATCGACGCGCTGAAGCTGGCGGTGAACCCGGACGCCAACCTCGGGTGCTCGATCAACTCCGTCATCGACTGCAAGGCCGTGGCCCAGACGTGGCAGGCGCACATCCTCGGCGAGTTCTTCCCGAACGCGTTCCTGGGCATCGCCGCCGAGGCCGTCGTCATCACCGTCGCCGTGGCGATCCTCGGCGGGGTCCGGTTCCCGCGCTGGTTCATGCTCTCCGCGCAGGCGATCTACACGGTCGGCTTCCTGTTCGCGTGGTGGCTGTTCTTCGAGGCCTACTTCGTCATCAAGGCGCTGTGCCCCTGGTGCCTGCTCATCACGGTGACCACGACGCTGGTCTGGGCCGGCCTGACCCGGCTCAACGTGCGCGACCACGTGATCAACTTCCCCGGTCGCTGGGGACCGTCCGCCCGGCGGTTCGTGGCGCACGGCAACGACTGGTTCGTCACCGTGGCGCTGATCGTGCTGCTGGCGGCCGCGATCGTGTTCAAGTACGGCTCGTCCTTCCTCTGAGAGGGACGGCGTGCACGAAGGGCCGGTGGCTGCTCGCCACCGGCCCTTCGTCGTCGGTCGTCAGCCGGCGAACGCGGTCTTCAGCACGTCCAGCGGCAGCGAGCCCATGCCGAGCGCGCGGGCGTGGAAGGCGCGGATGTCGAACTCCTCGCCGGCCTCCTGCGCCTGCGCGGCGGCGGCGTCCCGCGTCTGCTCCCACAGGCGCTGGCCGATCTTGTACGAGGGCGCCTGCCCCGGCCAGCCCAGGTACCGGTTCCACTCGAACCGGATGAACGCCTCGGGCATGTTGACGTTGGCCTTGAGGAACTCCCAGCCCTTGTCGGCGTCCCAGGTGCCGCCGCCCCACTCCTGCGGCGCCTCGAGGCCGAGGTGCACGCCGAGGTCGAAGACCACGCGCGCCGCGCGCATCCGCTGGCCGTCGAGCATGCCCAGCCGGTCGCCCGGGTCGTCGAGGAAGCCGAGGTCGGCCATGAGGCGCTCGGCGTACAGGGCCCAGCCCTCGCCGTGGCCGGACGTCCAGCACGCCAGGCGGCGCCACGTGTTCAGCGTCGCGCGCTGGAACACCGCCTGCCCGACCTGGAGGTGGTGGCCCGGGACGCCCTCGTGGTAGACGGTCGTCTTCTCGCGCCAGGTGTTGAACGTGGTGACCTCCGGCGGCACCGACCACCACATGCGGCCGGGCCGGCTGAAGTCGTCGCTGGGGCCGGTGTAGTAGATGCCGCCCATCTGCGTCGGGGCGATCTTGCACTCGAGCGTCCGGACCGGCACCGGGATGTCGAAGTGCACCCCGTCGAGCGCGTCGATGGCGGCGTCGGACGTCTCCTGCATCCAGGCCTGGAGCGCGTCGGTGCCGTGCAGCGTGCGCGCCGGGTCCTGGTCGAGCAGGGCGACCGCGTCGGCGACCGTGGCCCCCGGGCCGGCGATCTGCGCGGCGACGGCCTCCTGCTCGGCGACCACGCGCGCGAGCTCCTCGAGGCCCCACCGGTACGTCTCGTCGAGGTCCACCGTGGCGCCGAGGAACGCGCGCGACCAGAGGGCGTAGCGCTCGCGGCCTGCGGCGTCCTGCTGCGGGGCCTGCGGGGCGAGCTCGTCGGACAGGAACGCGGCCAGCGTGGCGTACGCCTGGCGGGCCGCCGTGGCGCCGTGCTCCAGCTCGGCGCGGACCAGCGAGCAGGCGGCGGACTCGTCGAGCACGGAGTCGACGGCCTCGCCCGTGATGAACGAGGTGAAGAACGAGGTCTCGGGGTCGGCCAGCTCGGCGGCCTGGCGGGCGCACTCCTCGACCTGGCGGACGGCGGCCACCCCGCCGGTGCTCGCGGCGAGGCGCAGGGACTCGATGTAGCCGCCCACCGCGGTGGGCAGGGCGTTGAGGCGGGCGGCGATGTTGGACCAGGCCTCGACGTCGCCGGTCGGCATGACGTCGAAGATGTCGCGCAGGTTCTGCACCGGCGAGGCGATGTTGTTCAGGTCCCGCAGGAGCTCGCCCGCGTCGTGCAGCTCGAGCTCGAGGCCCAGGCGCTCCTGCATGGCCGCGAGCGTGATCTGGTCGACCTCGTCGGTCGGCGCCACGCCGTCCAGGGTCACCAGCGTCCGGCGGGCGAGGTCGGCGCGGGCCTCGATGCCCGCGGGGGAGAGGTCGGTCATCTCGTGGTCGTGCCCGGCGATGCCCATGGCCGTGGCGCCCAGGGGATCGAGGGTCGCGAGCTCGGTGATGTAGGCCTCGGCGATCACGTCGATCGGGGAGGCGGCGCGCGTCTGTGCGGAAGTCGTCGTCGAAGTCACCCGCCCGACGATACCGGGCGGTAGCACGCGCTTTCCGCGTCAGCCGCGCAGGCTCCAGCGCCAGGCGTCGGGGCCGGGGCGCAGGCCGACCCGGGTGCCCCGCATCGTGCGCCGCCGATCAGCCCACGGAGCGGCGACGGCCCGGTCGCCCAGCTCGGCGAGGCGCGCCCGCTCGGACGCGGCGGCCATCAGGCCCGCCACCAGCGCGGCGAGCTCCATGTCGTCGGGCGTGCCGCGGACCACCTGGACGTGGGCGTCACTCATCGGAGTCCTCCTCGTCGTCGTCCTCGTCCTCCTCGAACGCGACCGCCGCGCCGCGCGACACGCCCCACTCGCCGACCTCGAACCCGGCGTCCACCAGGCGTTGCGCCAGGTCGGCGCCGCCCTGCTCGACCAGGTCGAGCACCGAGTCGAGCGACAGGTCGGACGTGGTCGGCGGGGGGCCGACGACGAAGCCGAGGTGGAACGTGTCGATCTCGGCGTCGCTCGGGGGTGCGTCCGCGTCGCCGTGCTCGTCGTCGCCCCAGGACATGCCCGTGAGGTCGGCGTGCAGGCCCAGGCGCTCGTGCAGCAGGTCGTACAGCCGCGCGTTCAGCCCGCCGACCTCCGACTCCAGCGCCAGGATCCGGGGGTCCTCGTCGGCCTCCGTGGACCCGAACTCGGCCCGGACCCCGACCGCGACGTCGACGTAGCCGTGCAGCGCGGCGGCCAGGGCGGCGACGGCGGCGTGCAGGTCGGTCGGGTCGACGCCCACCAGCGGCTCGGGGCCGTGCGCGTGGTCGTCGTGGCCACCGTGCTCGTCGTGGTCGGCGTGCTCGTGCTCGTGCTCGCTCACAGCGGGATGTTCCCGTGCTTCTTGGGGGGCAGGCTGGCGCGCTTGGTGCGCAGCAGCCGCAGGGCCTTGGTGATCTCCGCCCGGGTCTGCGCGGGCGGGATGACCGCGTCGACGTAGCCGCGGTCGGCGGCGTCCCAGGGGTTCACGATGGCCTCCTCGTACTCGGCCGTCAGGCGTCGCCGCTCGGCCTCGACGTCGCCACCCGCCTGCGCGACCGACGAGAGCGCGCCGCGCTGGAGGATGTTCACCGCGCCCCCGGCGCCCATGACCGCGATCTGTGCCGTGGGCCAGGCGAGGTTCACGTCGGCGCCCAGCTGCTTGGAGCCCATGACGATGTACGCGCCACCGTACGCCTTGCGGGTGATCACGGTGACGAGCGGGACGGTGGCCTCGGCGTAGGCGTAGATGAGCTTGGCGCCGCGCCGGATGATGCCGTTCCACTCCTGATCGGTTCCCGGCAGGAACCCGGGGACGTCGACGAACGTGAGCACGGGGATGTTGAACGCGTCGCACGTGCGCACGAAGCGGGCGGCCTTCTCGGCGGCGTTGATGTCCAGCGTGCCGGCCATCGACATGGGCTGGTTGGCCACGATGCCGACCGGGTGGCCCTCGACGTGGCCGAACCCGATGAGCACGTTCTGGGCGTACAACGGCTGGACCTCGAGGAGTACGCCGTCGTCCAGCACGTGCTCGATGACCGTGCGCATGTCGTACGGCTGGTTGTCGGAGTCGGGCAGCAGCGTGTCCAGCTCCTCGTCCGTCTCCGTCACGGACAGGTCCGTGTGGTGGTCGAACGTCACCGGGTCCGTGAGGTTGTTCTGCGGCAGGTAGGTCAGCAGCGACCGCACGTAGTCGAACGCGTCGTCCTCGTCGGCGGCCATGTAGTGCGCGACGCCCGACCGGGTGTTGTGGGTGGTCGCGCCGCCCAGCTCCTCGAAGCCCACGTCCTCGCCGGTGACCGCGCGGATGACGTCGGGGCCGGTGATGAACATGTTGGACGTGCCGTCGGCCATCACGATGAAGTCGGTGAGCGCGGGGGAGTACACCGCGCCGCCGGCCGACGGACCGAGGATGAGGCTGATCTGCGGGATGACGCCGGACGCGGCGACGTTGCGGCGGAAGATCTCCGCGAACTGCGTGAGGGCCGCGACACCCTCCTGGATGCGCGCCCCGCCGCCGTCGCTGATGCCGATGAGCGGCACGCCCGTGCGCAGCGCCAGGTCCATGACCTTGGTGATCTTCTGGCCGTGCACCTCGCCCAGGCTGCCGCCGAAGACCGTGAAGTCCTGCGAGTAGATGCAGACCGGCCGGCCGTCGACCGTGCCGTGGCCGACGACGACCCCGTCGCCCTCGATCCGCTTCTTGTCCAGGCCGAAGTTGGTGGACCGGTGGCGCACGAACGCGTCGACCTCGGTGAACGACCCCTGGTCGAGGAGCTGCTCGATGCGCTCGCGGGCGGACCGCTTGCCGCGCGCGTGCTGCTTGTCGACCGCGGCCTGCTCGGCGATCGCGGCGGCGTCGTACCGCGACGCGAGGTCGGCCAGCTTGGCGGCGGTGGTCCGCAGGGCCGTCTCGACGGGCTGTTCGGTGTCTGTCACCCGACCGAGGCTAGTTGTCGATGCCCACCATGCACGTGCAGGCGGATCACGGTGTTGCCGCCGCCGGGGTGTCGGGTTCCCACAACGCGCGACATCATGGGCGCTGTGCCCACGATGCCCCCCCTGCGCGTCGCCGAGCTCCGCGACCTGCTGCTCGCGCCCGCGGGCCCGCTGACGCGGGTCGAGGTGGTCGACGAGACCCGGTCCACCAACACCGACCTGGCGGACGACCTGCGCGCGGACCCGACCTCGTGGCCGGACGCGAGCGTGCTCGTGGCCGAGCACCAGGCCGGCGGCCGCGGGCGCGCCGGACGGACCTGGGAGACGCCGCGCGGAACCTCGCTGACCTGCAGCTTCGTCGTCCACCCGCCCGTGCCGGCGGCGTCGTTCGGCTGGATCGGGCTGCTCGCCGGCCTCGGGGCCGTGAACGCGCTGCGGGCGACCGCGGGTGTCCCCGCGACGCTGAAGTGGCCCAACGACCTGCTGGTGCCCGCCGACACCGAGGTCGAGGGCTGGGGCGCGGCCCGCAAGATCGGCGGCATCCTGGCCGAGGTGGTCGCCCTGCCGGCCGGGCAGCCGCCCGCCGTGGTCATCGGCATCGGCATCAACGTGAGCCAGACGGCCGAGCAGCTGCCGGTGCCCAGCGCGACCTCGCTCGCGCTCGCGGGCGCGCGGCACGTCGACCGCGAGGGGATGCTCGTCGCGCTCGTCGCGGCCCAGCTCGAGGTGGCCCAGCGGTGGCGCGACTCCGGCGGCGACGCGCGCGCGTCGGGGCTGGCCGACCAGGTCGCGGCGGTGTGCAGCACGCTGGGCACGCGCGTGCTCGTCGAGCTGCCGGGCGGCGGCTCGGTGGGCGGTGTGGCCGAGCGTCTCGACGACGATGGCGCGCTGGTCGTCGTCGACGAGGCCGGCGCCGAGCACCGCGTGCTCGCGGGTGACGTGCGCCACGTCCGCGCAGCGGGGTGAACTACCCTCGACCCGTGCCCGACGAACGATCGCAGGACCTCGACTACGTCGAGTCGACGGTGGGTGAGCTCGACGCCGAGCTGCTGGGCGGCCCCCGCACCCTGAGCGCCCGGGACCTGGCCGCACGGGCCGGCATCGAGGTCGACGTGGTCCGTGGGTTCTGGACCACCATGGGCCTGCCGCACGCGGACCCGGACGACCCGATCTACACCGAGCGCGACGCCGAGGCCATCGACCGCGCGGCGGCCCTGGTCCGCGACCACGGCCTGGACCTGCGCACCGTCATGACCGTGACCCGCGCCCTCGGCCACACCTCCGACCGCCTCGCGCTGTGGCAGGTCGAGGCGCTGGTGGAGGACATGGCCGGGCGGTACGAGCTCGACGACACCACCGCGCGGCTGCTCGTCCTCGACCGGCTGGCCTCCCTGGCGCCCGTGCTCGAGGCCCAGCTGGTGCACTCGTACCGCCGCCAGCTCGCCGCCATCGCGGGCCGGTACGCCGGCGAGTTCGGTCAGCTCCGCGCGCCCGGCCCCGACAGCTCGGCCCTGCCGCTCGCGCGCGCCGTCGGGTTCGCCGACATGGTCTCGTTCACGCGCCGCACCGCCGGGCTGGGGTCCACCGACCTCTCGCAGTTCGTCCAGCGGTTCGAGGCCGCCGCGCGCGACGTCGTCTCCGCGTCCGGCGGGCGCGTCGTGAAGACGATCGGCGACGCCGTCCTGTTCGTCGCCGACAGCCCGGGCACCGGCGCGGTCATCGCGCTCGGCCTCGCGGAGGCGTTGGGCAAGGAGCTCGACGTCGACCGCGAGACCACCACGGGCGGCCTCTTCGAGGGCGCGCGCGGCGTGACCCCCGTCCGGGTCGGGTTCGTCTGGGGGCGGGTCCTGTCGCGGTTCGGCGACGTGTTCGGCCCCGACGTGAACCTCGCCGCGCGCCTGACCGACATCGCCGACCCCAGCACCGTGCTGGTCGACGCGGGGACCGCCGACGTGCTCGCGACCGACTCGCGGTTCGTGCTGGAGCCGCGGCCCGCGCGCCGGCTGGCGGGGATCGGGACCGTGGCGCCCGTCCGGCTCCGGGCGGCGCGGCCAAGCTAGCCCTCGGCCTCGGGGTCGACCTCGTCCACCAGCGACGGGCCGTTGTTGGCGACCGCGTTGACGGCCGTCGAGACCGGGGTGGCGACGATCTCCGGGGGCGGCGTCTCCAGCAGCTCGCGCGCGCCGTCCGCCCCGACCGCGGGGTCGAGCCACGCCGACCACGTCTCGGCGCGGAGCATGAGGGGCTGCCGGTCGTGGATGTGCGCGAGCTCCTCGGACGCCGGGCGCGTGATGACCGTGGCGCTGACCACCCAGCGCTCGGGGTCGTCGTCGGCCTTGCCGGGGTCCTTCCAGAACTCGTACAGGCCCGCGAGCGCCACGACGTCCCCGTCGGCGGGGTGCAGGTAGAACGGCTGCTTGCGCTTGCTGGTGGCGCCGGGGTCGGGCTTCTTCCACTCGTAGTAGCCGTCGGCCGGGAGCAGCGCGCGGCGCACGGCGAACGGCCGCGCGAACGCCGGCTTGTCCGTCAGCGACTCGACGCGCGCGTTGATCATCCGGTTGCCCACCGAGATGTCCTTCGCCCACGACGGCACCAGGCCCCAGCGCGCCACGCGCAGCTGCCGGGTGATCTCCCCGGTCTCCTTGTCGGCGCGCTCCACGACCATGCGGACGCCGTCGGTGGGGGCGACGTTCCAGGACGGGCCGAGCAGCCGGACGTCGTCGGCGACCGTGGCGATGGCGAACTCGTCCGCCAGCGCCTGGTCCTCGCGGAAGGAGGCATAGCGACCGCACATGGGACCAGCGTGCCAGGCGTCACCCCACGCACGCATCGAATCGATTCGTTATTTGTGGGAGAATCGTCCCCGATGAGCTCCCGCCCCACCCCTCCCGCACCGACCGGCCCCGCGCCGGCCGCCGGCGTCGTCCCCCCAGGAGTGGTGCCGGTGACCGCGGCCGCACCCGCCCCGCAGTACCGCCCGAACGCCAAGTACGTGCTGCTGCTGGGCCTGATGTGCGCCCTGCCCGCCATCTCGACCGACATCTACCTGCCGTCCCTGCCGGACGTGGCGCGCGACCTGCACACGTCGGCCACCGCGGCGCAGCTGACCATGACCGCGATGCTCATCGGCGGCGCCGTGGGCCAGCTGGTGATCGGCCCGCTCTCGGACCGGTTCGGGCGCCGCAAGCCCGTGCTCGTCGGGGTCTCGCTGCACGTGGTGACGTCGATCCTCTGCGCGCTCGCCCCGGCGATCGTGCCGCTCATCGCGCTGCGGACCATGCAGGGCTTCTTCAACGCGTCGGCCAGCGTGGTCGCCATGGCGGTCATCCGGGACCGGTTCGTCGGCGCGGACGCGTCGCGCCTGATGTCCCGGCTCATGCTCGTGATCGGCGTCGCGCCGCTGTTCGCCCCGTCCGTCGGCGGTCTCATCGCCGGGCAGTGGGGCTGGCGTGCGGTGTTCGGCGCGCTCGCCGTCTTCGGCGTCGTGCTCTGGGTCGTGGTCTGGCGCCGGCTGCCCGAGACGCTGCCCCCGGAGCGGCGCCGGCAGGGCGGCCTGACCGCCGCGCTGGGCGGCTACCGCAAGCTGCTGAGGGACCGGCACTTCGTGGCGCTCGCGATCCTGCCGGGGCTCGGCGTCGCGGTGCTCATGAGCTACGTGGTGGCGTCTCCGTTCGTGCTGCGCGAGGGCTACGGGCTGTCGGCCCACCAGTTCTCGCTGCTGTTCGCGGTGAACGGGATGGGGCTGGTGGCCGGCGCGCAGGTCAACGCGGCCCTGGTGCGCCGGGTGGCGCCCATCCGGATCGTGCGCGTGGTGCTGCCGGTGTCGCTGGGGCTCACGCTGGTCCTGCTGGGCATCGCGATCACCGGCTGGGGCGGCCTCATCGCCCTGCTCGTCGTCCTGTGGCTCATCCTCGCGATGGTGAACTTCGTGCCGCCCAACGCCTCGGCGCTGGCGCTCAGCCGGCACGGCGAGGTCGCCGGCACCGCCGCCGCGGTGATCGGGGCGACCCAGGCGGGCGTCTCGGGCATCGTCAGCCCCCTGTCGGGCCTGCTCGGCGGCGACGCCGTGGCGATGGCGGCCGTCATGGTCGGTGCCTCCGTGGCAGCCCTGCTGGTGCTCGCGCTGGCCACCCCGGCGTACCACCGCGACGGTGCCTGGGCGGTCTGACGCACACGTCCGGGTGAACGCCCTGACCAGGCGTTTCGCCCATCCCAGGACAAGCTCGGCGGGTGAATTCCCCTTCCGTCCGCCCCTGACCCGTCCGGCCCTGCCGCGGGTGCGCGGATGTCCCTAGCGTGCGCGTCGACCCGCCTCGACCACCGCACGCCCTGGAGAACCCCGGTGCGTGCGAGGCCGCCGGAAGGACCGACCCCGCATGCTGCGTCGCCTCGCGCTCAGCCTCCTCGTCGCCGTGCTCGCGCTCGGCGGCGCCGCTGTGCCCGCCGCGGCGTCCGGCAGCGCCGACCTGTTCCCGCGGGTGGGCGCGTCGGACGCCCCGTGCGATGCGAGCCACCCGTGCCGTGCCGCGCTCGAGTGGCGGACCAACGCCTACGGCCCGGCGGGGGACACCCGGATCCAGCGCCGGACGCTGTTCACGGTGTTCGCGCGGGCGGGCGAGCAGATCCTCACGAGCTCGTCCTCGGTCGGGACGGGCAGCGCCGACATCGCGATCTGGAACCCGGGCGTGGTGCCCGACCCCGAGGCGGCCACCCTGCCGGCCGTGGTCGACGGCGCCAACGGGTTCAGCTGCGCGGCGCACCGGCCGGACGCGGCGAGCCCCGTCGGCCGACTCACCACGCGCATCCAGGAGCTGGCCCGCGCGCAGTCCGTCGACGGCACGCAGAACACCGCGGGCTACGTGCCGTGCGTGTACACGGTCCCCACCACCGGGCTGTACCGGGTCGCGTTCTTCGGCTCCGCGGGTACCGCGAACGCCGCCGACGGCACGCCGGACCGGCACCTCGACCCGGCCGGCGGCTTCCTGGCGGCCGCGGGCTCCTCGGTCAACGCCTGGGACCTCACCGTGCGCGCGGGGACCGACGGCGCGTCCGTCGTCGACATCCCGGGCCGCGCGTTCACGTACGTCCTGGCGGGCTTCACCGGCGGCAACCCGCGGCCGGTCACCATGAAGCTGTACCTGAACACGCTCGACGGCTACCGCTACTCGGTCGACACGCACGGCTTCGACCCCAACGGCTTCGTCTTCTACGGCAACCGCGAGGGGTTCCTCGACGCCGACGGGACCACCCCGCTCAACCACGACGTGGTCGGCATCGGGTCCGCCCCGCAGACGCTGCCCGCGCTGGTGGGCGGCGTCCACCTGGCGCCGCCGCAGTACCCGCTGTCGTTCGAGCCGCTGGCCCCCGAGACGCTGGGCGCCCTGGGCATCCCCACCGCACCGGTGCCGCCGACCCTGAGCGCAGTCGACTTCACCGGCCTCGCCACCAGCCACGGCAGCTACGTGGGCCAGGGCGGCACCTTCCGCCTCGACGCGGGCTCCGGGGGCACCTACGAGATCGTCATCTCGCGCGACGGCACGAACTTCGACCCCGGCCTGCCCGGCAACCGCGCGCTGCGCGGGGTGGTCGCCGCGGGCACGTTCACCGTGACGTGGGACGGCAACGACAACAGCGGGATCGCGCTGCCGGTGAAGAACGGGTACGCGGTGCGGGCCGTGCTGCGGGCGGGGGAGTACCACGCGCCCATGCTCGACGTGGAGAGCTCGACGCAGGGCGGCCCGAGCATCACGCTGCTCAACCCGCCGAACGCCACGTGCCCGTTCACCGGCGCCGCCAGCACCGGGACCAACTGCACGCGAGTGTTCTACGACGACCGCACGTACCTGTCCAGCGCCGGCATCCGGGTGGGCGACCTCGCCTCGGGCACGGTCTGCGCGGCGTTCTCGACGCCGCTGCCCGCCCAGCTGTTCGCGGACCCGACGGCCGGCGTCGACAGCACGACCGGCGCCCGCGCGTTCGGTGACGGCGCCGGCCTCAACGCCAACCAGTACTGCCCGACCACGGGCGGCACGCTCGGCGACGCCAAGGGCCTCGACGTGTGGACGTACTTCCCGTCGCGGCAGACCGCCACGTCGCTCGACGTGCTCCCGGTCCCGGCGGCGCCGGTCGCGGCCGACGACACCGGTACGACGCCGGTGGGCACCCCGCTCGTCGTGCCCGCCGCCGGCGTGCTGGTCAACGACGCGGGCACCCGGCTCTCGGTGCTCAGCGCCACCGTCCCCGCGCACGGCACGGTCACGACGGGCGCCGACGGCTCCTTCACCTACACGCCCGTCGCCGGCTACGTCGGCACGGACTCGTTCCAGTACACGGCCACCGACGACTACGGCCAGACCACCACCGCGACCGTGCACCTCACCGTGACCCCGCTCGCCGCCGACGACGCCTGGACCACCGCGGTGAACACGCCGCTGTCCGTGCCGGCCGCGGGCGTCCTGGCCAACGACTCGGGCACCCCCCTGGTGGCCGGCTCGGCGTCGACGCCGGCGCACGGCACGGTCACCCTGGACCCCACCGGCGCGCTGGTCTACACGCCGGACCACGACTTCTCGGGCACCGACACCTTCACGTACGTCGCGTCGTCGGGCCTGCTCTCCGACGGCGCCACCGTGACCATCACGGTCACCCCCCAGGCCGCCGACGACGACCTCGGCACGGTCCCGGCCAACGTCGCGGCGACGGGCACCGCGAGCGGCGTCCTGGTCAACGACGCGGGCTCGGACCTCACGGTGACCGCCGTCGGCACCCCCGCCCACGGCACGGTCACCGTCGCCCCGGACGGCAGCTACACGTACACGCCGCCGGCGGGCTGGGGCGGCACCGACACCTTCACCTACACGACGACCGACTCGGCCGGCCAGACCTCCGACGCCACGGTGACCATCCACGTGACGGCGCCGGTGCAGCGGGCGCACGCGGTCGACGACACCGCCACCGGGGTGCCCGGGACGCCGACGTCGCTCACCGAGCTGGTGAACGACGTGCCGGGCGACAACCTGGCGTGGGACCCGGCCAGCGTGCTGCTGCGCGACCCGGTCAGCGGCCTGCCGGTGAGCTCGGTGACCGTGCCCGGGGAGGGCACCTGGACGATCGGCACCGGCGTCAGCACCGGGACGGTGGTGTTCACGCCCGTGCCCGGCTTCCAGGGCGACGCCGACCTGGTGTACGAGGTGACGAACACCGCGGGCCAGACCGTGACCGCGACGATGACGGTGACCTACCCGCCGCCGCCGATCTCCACGGTCGCCGCCCCGGTGCTCCAGGTGACGGTCTCGGTCCCCGCCGCGCCGCCTGCGGCCGCGGCACCGGCCGCCCGCGCCCCGAGCACGCTGCGGGTGTCCGTGCGGATCGGGGGGCGCAGCGGTCACGCCGACTCGCTGGCCACCACCGGCGCCGACCCCGTGACCGGACTGCTCGTCGCGTTCTCGCTGGTGGGGGCGGGCCTGGCGCTCGCGGTCGGCCGGCGGCGACTGACCCGCTAGCTCAGCCGCGGTGGAGCCGGTGCAGGCCCGCGACGGCCTGCGCCAGCACCTCCTCGCGCTTGACGAACGTGAACCGGACCCAGGACCGCAGCGCGGCGTCGACCTCCGAGCCGGCATGCGTGAAGGCCGTGACGGGCACCCCGACGACCCCGGCGAGCCCGGGCAGGTCGCGGCACAGCGCGGCGCCGTCGTCGTAGCCGAGCGGCGTCGCGTCCGCCAGCACGAAGTAGGTGCCCTGCGGCCGCACCACCGCGAACCCGGCGTCCTCGAGCCCGCCGCAGAGCAGGTCCCGCCGCCGGGACAGCGACGCCGCGAGCTCGACCACCCAGGCGGCGACGTCGGGGTCGCGCAGCGCGAAGGCGATCGCCGGCTGGAACGGCGCGCCGTTGACGTAGGTGAGGAACTGCTTGACGGTCCGCACCGCGGTGACCAGGTGCTCGGGCCCGGTCACCCAGCCGATCTTCCAGCCGGTGAACGAGAACGTCTTGCCCGCCGACGAGATGGTCAGGGTCCGCTCCGCCATGCCCGGCAGGGTGGCGATCGGCACGTGCACGGCCCCGTGCCCGTCGAGCACCAGGTGCTCGTACACCTCGTCGGTGACCACCAGGGCGTCGTGCGCGACCGCCAGCCGGGCGATCGCCGCGAGCTCGTCGCGCGTCAGCACCGTGCCGGTCGGGTTGTGCGGGGTGTTCACCAGGACGAGCCGGGTCCGGGGCGTGAAGGCCGCCGCCAGCGCCTCCAGGTCGAGGCGGAAGCCGTCCGGGGTCGCGCGCAGCGGGGCCGTCGTGTGGGCGGCGCCGGCCAGGGCGATGACGGCGGCGTACGAGTCGTAGAACGGCTCGAGCGTGAGCACCTCGTCGCCCGGGCCCGCGAGCGCGAGCACGGTCGCGGCGATCGCCTCGGTGGCCCCCGCGGTGATCAGCACCTGCGTGTCCGGGTCCCACCGCAGGCCGTACCTCGACGCCTGGTGCTCGGCGACGGCCTGCCGCAGCGCCGGGATGCCCGGGCCGGGCGGGTACTGGTTGGCCCCGGCCGCGATCGCGTCGGCGGCCGCCCGGGCGATCGAGGCGGGGCCGTCGACGTCCGGGAAGCCCTGGCCCAGGTTGACGGCACCGGTGCGCGCGGCGAGGGCGGACATCTCGGCGAACACCGTGGCCCGGGGGACGCCGTCGTCGCCCATCAGCCCGGTCGCGCGGGCGACGTCCTGCCAGCGAGGTGCGGTCATGGCACGAGGTTAGGGGTGACCGGGAGCCGACCCGTCGCCGACGGGTCGGGGAGCGCGTGCGCTCAGCTCACCAGTCCGGTCGCGGCGGTGAGGCCCGCGACCACGACCAGCGCAAGGGACGCCCAGGCTGCGACGATCCACCACTCCACGTGGTGTCGCCGCAGAACCCGCTGCGCCTGACGTTCGGCCATACCTAGAAGATCGGCACGTGCCGCTCCAGGTACAACATCCCGCGCCGACGGGGGCGGAATTCACCCGATCGGCACGCAACGGATCGCCGTCCGGAGACACGATGCCGACGTTCGTCGCCGCCGCTGGGGGAAGGACGAGCACGCGACGGATCGCCGTCCGGCACACGATGCCGGCCTTCGGTCGGGATCAGCTGCCGGCGGCCTTGAGCTTGTCGCTCAGGGTGGCCAGCTGCTGCGCGATCTGGTTGAGGCCGTCGGCCGCGGACCCGGTGGCGTTCGCCTTGGCGGCGTCGAGCTCGCTCTGGGCGTCGGCCACCTGGGCCTCGGCGTCGGCCAGCGCCTGCTGCGAGGCGGCGGAGCCGTCGGCCTTGGCCTTGTCGAGCGCGTCCTGCGCGTCGGCCACGGCGGACTGCGCGTCGGTGACGGCCTTGGTCGCGGAGGCGTCGAGGTCGCCCAGCTGGTCCTTGAGGTCGGTGATCTTCTGCGCGGCGGCGTCGGCCTCGGCCTTGGCGTCGTCCACCTGGGCCTTGAGGTCGGCGACCGCGCTCTGGGCCTGCGTGGCGGCGTCCTTGGCCTTCTGCGCGGCGCCGTCGATGTCGGCGTCGGAGCACGCGGTCAGCCCGGCGGCGAGGAGGGCGGCGACCAGGGGCGCTCCGACGCGGGCGAGGCGGGGGCGGATCGGGCGGGGCATGCGTTCCTCCGGTGGTCGGCAGCGTGGCGGGGTCGGGCCGGTCCCACAGTCTGCCCGTCGGCGCCGCGACACGCCCGCCGGGAAAGGCCGACGCCCCGCCCACGCAGGCGTGGGCGGGGCGTCGGGGGCGAGCTGCTTACGACGCGGGGGAGGGGACCCGGTCCGTCGTGGGCTGCTCGCTGCGGCGGGCCCGGACGTCGCCCAAGGACGTTCCGTAGTAGGCCGCAGTCATGAGGTCCTTCATGTCGCCGATCATCGGCATCCGGGGGTTCGCCGGGGCGCACTGGTCCTCGTACGCGCCCATGGCGACCTCGTCGAGCCGCGCGAGGAACTCCTGCTCGGCGACGCCCTGCGCCTGGAACGAGGACGGGATCCCCACGCGCGCCCGCAGCGACTCGACGGCCAGCGCGTAGGACTCGACGCCCTCCGCCGGGGTCGACGCCGGCAGGCCCAGCATCGCCGCGAGCTGCTGGAACCGCTCGGGGGCGACGTAGTGCTCGTACTTGGGCCAGCTGGTGAGCTTGGTGGGCACCGTGCCGTTGTAGCGGATGACGTGCGGGAGCAGGGTCGCGTTCGTGCGGCCGTGCACCAGGTGGTAGGTCGAGCCGACCACGTGCGCCATCGCGTGCACGATCCCCAGGAACGAGTTCCCGAAGGCCATGCCGGCGATCGTGCCTGCGTTGTGCATCGACTCCCGGGCGTCCTGCGTGGCCGGGTCGGTCGGGTCGCCGTTCACGGACGTCGCCAGGTTCTCGAAGATGAGGCGCACGGCCTGCATCGCCATGCCGTCGGTGAAGTCGTTGGCGTAGACGCTGACGTACGCCTCGGTGGCGTGCGTGAGGGCGTCGAAGCCCGAGTCGGCCGCGAGCGACGCCGGCATCTTCGAGGTGAGGATCGGGTCGATGATGGCGACCGACGGGGTCAGCGCGTAGTCGGCCAGCGGGTACTTCTTGCCGGCGTCCGGGTCGCTGATCACGGCGAACGGGGTGACCTCGGCGCCGGTGCCCGACGTGGTCGGGATGCAGACCAGCTGCGCGAGCTCGCCCAGCACGGGGAACTTGAACGCGCGCTTGCGCACGTCGAAGAACTTCTGCTTGAGGTCGGAGAACTGGATCTCCGGGTGCTCGTACAGCAGCCACATGACCTTGGCGGCGTCCATGGGCGAGCCGCCGCCGAGCGCGATGATCGTGTCCGGCTTGAAGTGGCGCATCTGCGCGGCGCCGGCCTGGACCGTCTTCACGGACGGCTCGGGCTCGACCTGGTCGATGATCTGCAGCGCGACCTTGTTGGCGCGACGGCCCAGGACGTCGATGATCTTGTCGACGAAGCCGAGGGTGGTCATGGTCGCGTCGGTGACGATGGTGACCCGCTCGACGTCGGGCATGTCGGAGAGGTAGCGGATCGCGTTCGGCTCGAAGTACGTCTTGGCCGGCACCTTGAACCACTGCAGGTTGTTGTTCCGGCGGCCGATCCGCTTGATGTTCACCAGGTTCACCGCCGAGACGTTGTTGGACACCGAGTTGTGGCCGTACGAACCGCAGCCGAGGGTCAGCGACGGGATGAACGCGTTGTAGATGTCGCCGATCCCGCCCAGCGACGAGGGCGCGTTGGCGATGACGCGGACAGCCTTGACCCGGCTGCCGAACTCCTCCGTGAGGGCGTCGTCCTGCGTGTGGATGGCGGCGGAGTGGCCGAGACCGTCGAACTCCACCATCTGCTCGGCCAAACGGATGCCGTGCTCGGTGGACTCGGCGCGCAGCACGGCCAGCACCGGCGCGAGCTTCTCGCGCGTCAGCGGCTCGTGCGGGCCGACGCCGCTGACCTCGGCCAGGATGATCGAGGTGTCGTCCGGCACGGTGAAGCCGGCGTGCTCCGCGATCCACTGGGGCGTCTGCCCCACGACCGAGGCGTTGAGCTTGGCGTCGGCGCAGTTCTTGCCCTCGGCCTCGACGCCGAAGATGAACTTCTCCAGCAGCGCCTTCTCGGCGGCGTTCGCGCGGTAGGCGTGCAGCACGGCGAACTCGGCCATCGCGGCGTCGTAGATCGCGTCGTCGAGGATGACGGCCTGCTCGGACGCGCAGACCATGCCGTTGTCGAACGCCTTGGAGAGCACGACGTCGTTCACGGCCCGCTGCAGCTTCGCGGACTTCTCGATGTAGGCGGGCACGTTGCCGGCGCCGACGCCCAGCGCGGGCTTGCCGCACGAGTACGCCGCGCGGACCATCGCGTTGCCGCCGGTGGCCAGGATGAGCGCGATGCCGGGGTGGTTCATGAGGGTGTTCGTCGCGTTGATCGACGGCGTCTCGACCCACTGGATGCAGTGCTCGGGGGCGCCCGCGGCGACCGCGGCGTCGCGCACCACGCGGGCGGCGGCGACGGAGGACGCCTGCGCGCTCGGGTGGAAGGCGAACACGATGGGGTTGCGCGTCTTGAGCGCGATGAGCGACTTGAAGATGGTGGTCGACGTCGGGTTGGTCACCGGGGTGACGCCGCAGATGACGCCCACGGGCTCGGCGATCTCCGTGATGCCGGTGAGCTCGTCGCGGGAGATCACGCCGACGGACTTCAGCGACGCCATCGAGTTGGTGACGTGCTCGCACGCGAAGATGTTCTTCACGGCCTTGTCCTCGAACACGCCGCGCTTGGTCTCCTTGACCGCGAGGACGGCGAGCTCGCCGTGCTTGTCCAGCGCAGCGACGGAGGCCTTCTTGACGAGGTGGTCGACGTCCTCCTGCGTGAACCGCGCGTACTCGACCAGGGCCTTGGCGCCGTTCGCCACCAGCTGGTCGATCGCGGGGGCGGGGTCCACCTCCTGGGGGGCGGTGCGCGCCTTCGCGGCAGTCGTGCGGGACGTGGCGTGATCCGTGGTCACGGTTGTTCTCCCTGTCGAGGCGGATGGGTGTCGAGCCGGACGGAGGAAACCCGTGCGAACTGACGCTCTCGACGCTACGGACGAAGACGGCCGGATTGGTGGGCCGAACGTCCCCTCATCGCTTCTGGACGCGCTCGATCCAGGACGACGACAGGCTCTCGTCCTCGAGGTCGAGCTCGCGCATCATGCGGCGCATCACGGCCTCGTCCAGCTCGCCCGAGTCGCGGCGGTCCATGAGCACCTCGCGCTGCGCGGCGACGATCTCGCGGCGCAGGCGCTGCGTGCGCAGGCCCTCCTCGGGGGTGGGGACGCGCGTCGGGCTGACCTCGCGGAGCGCGCCGGACACGTCCGTGGGGTCGGCCTGCTCGGGCACCAGCTCGTCCGCGGAGTCCGGGTCGAGCATCACCGCCGCCGCGGTGGCCCGCGCCCGCCACACGCCGGACAGGCGGTCGATGAGCTCGCCGGCCCGCTCCGGCCCCAGGTGCGCGCTCCAGTCGGCGCGCTGCCGCTCGAGCACGTCGTGCACCGCGTCGGCGGTGGCCACCCGGACCGCGGCCTCCTGCGCGGCGTCCTGCGCGGTCTCGTCGGCGGACCCGACGCCCAGCCGCGTGATCACCCAGGGCAGCGTGAGCCCCTGCACCAGCAGCGTGCCGATGGCGACGGTGTAGGCCGCGAGCTGCAGCGTCGCACGCTCGGGGAACGGCGCGCCCGCGCTGGTCACCGGGATCGCCGCGGCCGCCGCCAGCGTCACCACGCCGCGCATGCCGGCCCACGACACGACGGCCGACTCGCGCGCGGACAGCGAGTCCTGGGGTGGTCGGTGGCTGCCCCGCAGCCGCAGGTTGTCGAACCGCGCGGTGAGGAAGATGTAGACCGGCCGCACCAGGATGGCGACCAGCAGCACCAGCAGCGACACCGCGATCCCGTGCCGCACGCCCTGGTCGGAGGCGACGACGTCGCGCACCACCCACGGCAGCTGGACGCCGATGAGCGCGAACGTGAACGACTCCAGCACCAGGTCGACCGTGGACCAGATGGGCTCCTCGTAGAGCCGGGTGGCGTACCCCGCGCGCGGCGAGGTGTGGCCGAGGTAGAGGCCTGCGGCGACCACCGCGAGCACCCCGGAGCCGTGCAGCTCCTCGCCCAGCCAGTAGGCGGCGAAGGGGGTGAGCAGCCCGATCGCCGAGGCCACCACGGGGTCGTCGAGGCGCAGCCGGACCGTGTGCACCACCCACGCGAGCACCAGCCCGACGGCCACCCCGGCGCCGACCGCGAGCGCGAACACGGCCACGCCGTCCGCGATGGCCCAGGCACCCGTGGCCACGCCGGCGATCGCGACCTTGTACAGCGTCAGTGACGTGGCGTCGTTGATCAGGCTCTCGCCGGACAGCAGGGTCATCACGCGGCGGGGCAGGCCCAGGCGCTTGCCGACCGCGGCCGCGGCCACCGCATCGGGCGGCGCCACGACGGCGCCGAGCACGAGCGCGGCGGCGAACGGGACCGACGGCTCCGTCCACCAGAACACGAGCGCGACCGCGACGGCGGTGACCAGCACCAGGCCCACCCCGAGGCGGGTGATCGAGTTCAGCGACGACCGGAAGTCGCGGTACGAGCTGGAGAGCGCAGCGGAGTAAAGCAGCGGCGGCAGCACGAACTCGAGCAGGATCTCCGGCTCGATCTCGTACCGCGGGACGCCCGGCACGAACGACACGACGATCGCGGCGGCGACCAGGACGAGCGGGGCGGGCCATCCTCGTCGTCGGCAGACCGCGGTGACCGCGACCGCGCCGGTGACCAGCACGAAGAGCTCGACGTTGTGCACGGAGCCCCTCTCGCCCGACGTCTGCGGTCGGAGCGACCCTACCCAGCGGTCACGACCGCGCGCGCGGCCGGGGGACGGTCCCGGTCGGTGCGTCCACCGCGCCCGGCCGCGCGGCCGGGAGGCGGGACCGGGCGACATGGGACCGGGCGTGCGCGATCGCGGGCGCGAGGTCGTCGAACAGGTGGTTCTCGTGGCGCAGCTCGTCGAGCACCCCGACGCGGGTGAGCAGCGGCAGGTGCGCGGGCCGGACCCCCTTGACCAGGACCGTGACGCCGGCGAGCTCCAGGTGGGCGACCAGCTCGGCCAGCGCGTGCGCGCCCGTCGCGTCGACCAGGCGGAGCTGGGACAGGCGCAGCACGACGACGAGCGCGTCGGCGTCGGCCCGGATCTCGGCGCCGATCCGGTCGGCGGCCCCGAAGAACATCGCGCCGTCCAGCCGGTAGAGGGCGATGTGCTCGTCGCCGGCGTGCGCCGGTCCGGGCAGGGGCTCACGGTGGACGGAGGTGGCCTTGGCCACGGCGCGCAGCGCGAAGAAGGCGGCGACCACCAGGCCGATCTGGACGGCCTCGATGAGGTCCACCGCGATGGTGATCGCGGCCGTGACCACCAGCACGACCGCGTCCGCGCGGGTGGACGTGAGGACCGCCCGCACGGCCGCGACCGAGACCATGCGGGTCGCCGTCACCATGAGCACACCGGCGAGGGCCGCCAGGGGGATCGCCGAGACCGGTCCGGTGGCGAGGGAGATGACGGCGAGGATCACGAGCGAGTGGGTGACGGCGGCGAGCCGCGTGCGGGCCCCGGCCCGGACGTTGACCGCGGTCCGGGCGATGGCGCCGGTCGCGGGCATCCCGCCGAACACGCCGGACGCGAGCGAGGCCAGGCCCTGCCCGACGAGCTCGCGGTCGGGGTCGTAGCGGCGCGCGTCGGTCTCGGAGTCCGGGGCGGACCCGTCGCGGGCGGGCGGCACCGGCATGGCGGCGGCGACCCGGGCGGAGAGCAGGGACTCGATCGCGGCCAGCGCGGCCACCGCGACGGCCGGCCCGAGCAGCGACCGGAGCAGGCCGGGGTCGACCGCGGGCAGCGCCGGCAGGGGGAGCGAGTCGGGCAGCGCGCCGATCCGGGCCAGGGGCGCGTCGGCGAGCCGCGCGGCGATCGTGACGGCGACGATGGCCACGAGGGACGCGGGCAGCCCGGGCAGCAACCGGGGCAGCACGACCATGATGGCCGCGACCGCGGCCACGGTCGCCAGGGCCCAGGCCGTGCCCTGTCCCGGGTGCGTGAGGGCGTCGACCGCCACGGCGAGGGGACGGCCGCCGGGCGGGGCGTGGACGGCGACCGCCGCGGGCACCTGCTGCAGGAAGATGATCGTCGCGATGCCCAGCGTGAAGCCCTCGACCACCGGCCACGGGATGAAGGTCACCACGCGGCCGAGCCGGGCGGCGCCCGCCAGCAGGACGATCGCGCCGGCGAGCAGGGCCACCAGCGGGACCACCGCCGGTCCGTGCTGGGCGACGATCGGCGCCAGCACCACGGCCATCGCCCCGGTCGGCCCGGAGACCTGCACGCGGGAGCCCCCGAACACCGCGGCGACGATCCCGGCGACGACCGCGGTGACCAGGCCCGCCGCCGGCCCGACGCCCGTGCTCTCGCCGAACGCGAGGGCGAGCGGCAGCGCGACGATGCCGACGGTCACGCCGGCGACGGCATCGGCCCGCAGGGTGCGCGGGCGCAGGTCGAGATCGGTGCGGGTCGGCAGCAGCCCGCGCGGTGACCAGCTCAGGACGCGTCACCGCCCGCACGCTGGTCCGGCAGCGGCGGCAGGTCGTCCGCGGCGGCCAGCTGGGAGCCGGAGGCGGCCAGGGTCTCGCGCAGGAACGCCCGCGCCACCACCAGCAGCTCGGCCACCAGCGGCCGGCTGAGGCGGTACTCGACGGCGTTCCCCGTGCGCGCGGACGTCACGACCCCCGCGCGCTTGAGCACGGCCAGGTGCTGCGAGAGCGCCGACGCCTCCGCGCCCGTCGCGTCCAGGAGCCGGCTCACCGGCGCGGCGTGATCCTCGGCCGCGCTGAGCACCTCGAGCACCTGGATGCGGGTGGGGTGCGCCAGCGAGCGGAAGAGCTCGGCCTTGATGGCGTACAGCGGCGCGGTGGTCGCGGTCGTGGGCACTTGAGGAGTTTAGCAATCAATCAAGTCACTGCCGACCAGCCCTCAGTCGATCCAGACCACGATCCCGGTCACCCCTGAGACGACGGCCGCGACGCCCGCGCGGACGGCCGCCGCGCAGCGCTCGGGCGTGAACGAGGCGGCGTCGTACGTGGAGGACGTGCCGAGGCCCTCCCCGCGGAACGAGGCGCCGGACCAGTCGACGGCCGTCACGTTGTGGGTGGGTTCGGCGAGCTCCGCGCCGACCACGAGGAACGGCTGGTCGAGGTGGCTCGCGCTCACGACGGCCAGCGGGTCCACCAGGGCGTTGCCGGCGCTGACGACGAGGTCCGCGTGCATCCCGAGGGCCTCGGTGATGCTCGGCACGAGGTCGTCGGCGCCGGTCGCGGTCACGGTGCGCAGGTCGACGCGCTCGTCGTCCGCCCAGGCGGTCACGGCGTCGACCAGCGCCCGGGTCGGGGCGTCGTCGCCCGAGGTCAGGAGCACCACGCGGTACCCCGGCGGCGGCCCGATGCCGTCCCACGAGCCCGGTCGCGGGTCGATGGTCGCCTCCGGGGAGGGCGGCGCGGAGGGGTCGACGAACCCCGCCCCGAGGACACCCACGGCGGTCGGTCCGGTGCGGGGGCGGGACCAGTCGGCCCCGGCGGAGCAGCCGGTGAGCAGCACGGCGGCCAGGGCGACCGCGGCGAGCGCGCGGGCCGGTCGGCGGCGAGGGGGCACGGTGACGGTCCTTCGGGTGGTGGGGGTGCGCGCGTCCTTCCTACCCCAGGTCAGAGGCCCGATCGCGCCCCGAGCGCGCTCCTCGTCGGGCGTTCCCCGGGTGTTCCCGGAGGGTCCGCCTGCCGTTCATCCGCGCGGTGGAGGTTGCGCTGGCCGACCGAAGGAGACCCATGCGCCACGGCGTCCGCCGCACCGTCCTCGCCCTGCTCGCCCTGCTCGCGACGGCGGCCGCCGTGACCGCCGGTGCGACCGCGGTGTCGGCGCACGGTTTCAGCTCGACGGTGTACGTGGACGTCACCGCTGCCGGGCGCGGTCACGTCCGCACCGAGATCGGGCTGGAGTACGACCTCCTGGTCGTCTCGGCCGCCGACGCGCAGGACGACGACCCGCTCTTCCAGGACGGGACGGCCGCGTTCGAGGACGGCGACCCGGCCGACCAGGCCGCGGCGCTCGCCGCGCACGCCGGCTCCGTGCTCGCCTACGTCACCGAGCGGCTCACGGTGGCGTCGGCGGACCGGACGTGCCTGCCCACGCAGGTGGGCGACGTGACGGTCACCCAGCGCGAGGGTGTGCCGTACGCGGTCCTCGTGCTCGACCACGCGTGCACCCAGCCCGACGGCGCGCACCAGGTCACCAGCACCCTCTTCGGTGACGCCGAGGGCTACGTGACCGGCGCGAAGACCATCGTCACCTACGAGGTGGACGGCCAGCACGGCAGCGCCGCCCTGGACGGCGAGCACCCGTCGTTCTCCACCGAGCAGACGTGGACGCAGCGGTTCTCCGAGTTCTTCCTGCTCGGCGCGGAGCACCTGCTCACCGGCCTCGACCACATCCTCTTCCTGCTCGCCCTGATCGCCGGGTCGCGCCGGCTCCGCGAGATCGTGCTGGCCGCCACCGCGTTCACCCTGGCGCACTCGCTGACCTTCGTGCTGGCCGCCACCGGGCTGGTCGCCGTGCCCACGCAGGTGGTCGAGCCCGTCATCGCGCTGTCGATCGCGGTCGTCGCGGGGTGGTACCTCTGGCGGGTCTGGCGGCACGGCGAGGACGCGACCGACCCGGACGTGCTGGGCCGGGGGCACCTGAGCCTCGACCGGGCGGGCTGGTTCCGGCTCGGCGTCGTGTTCTGCTTCGGGCTCGTGCACGGCCTGGGCTTCGCGGGGGCGCTCGGCATCGACGAGCCGTGGTCCTGGACCCTGCTGTGGTCCCTGCTGGTCTTCAACCTCGGCATCGAGGCCGTCCAGCTCACCCTCATCGCGCTCGTGTTCCCCGTGCTCGCGCTGCTCCGCCGGCACGCGCCGCGGCTCGGGCTGTGGGCCACGGGCAGCATCGCCTCGGCCGTGGCCGCCATCGGGGTCGTCTGGTTCGTCGAGCGCGTGATCGGTGCCTGAGGCACCCGCCTGTTCCGGTGCGTGCCGTCCACCTGCGGGGCGCCGTTCAGGTGCGGTTCACCTGCGGCCGGGAGGTTGGGCCCGCCTCAACCGGCACACACCCGAAGAGAACGGACGACGCATGTCCTCCACCAGCGCGACGTCACGGGGCGGACTTCTCCGCCGGCCCGTGACCGTGCGGCTCACCGCCCTCACCCTCGGTCTCACCGTCGCCGTGGGCGGCCTCGCCTGCGCCGCCCCGGCGATGGCGGCCGACCCGGCCAACCTCACCGGCATCATCCTCGGCGTCGGTGCGCAGGAGTCCCAGCGCATCGTCACCTGGTACTCGTCGGCGGACACGGCCCAGTCCGTGCAGGTCGCCCCGACCTCCTCCGTCGTGGCCGGGCAGTTCCCCGCCGACGCGACCAGCTTCTCCGCGTCCGGCTCGGCCAACATCGCCACGAGCGGCGGGTTCAACCGCCACGCGACGATCACCGGCCTGCAGGAGAACACCTCGTACTCCTACCGGGTGGGCGAGGCGGGCAGCTGGTCCCCGACCTACACGTTCGCCACGCAGAGCTTCGAGGGCGACTACGACTTCCTGTTCTTCGGCGACCCGCAGATCGGCGCCTCCGGCAACGTGGCCAAGGACCAGGCCGGCTGGCAGGACACCCTCGACGTCGCGCTCGGCGCCAACCCGCAGGCCGAGATCCTGGTCTCGGGCGGCGACCAGGTGGAGACCGCCAACACCGAGACCCAGTGGGACGCGTTCCTCGCGCCCGACAAGCTGCGGCAGTACCCGTGGGCCGCGACCATCGGCAACCACGACGTCGGCGGCAAGGCCTACGAGCAGCACCTGTTCACGCCCAACACCGACCGGTCCGCCCCGCTGTACTCCAACGGCAACCCGGCCTCCAACACGTCGGGCGGCGACTACTGGTACATCTACAAGGACGTGCTGTTCATCGACCTGAACAGCAACAGCTACGCCACCACGCAGGGCGGTGGCGGTGACGCGGCGCACCTGGCCTACGTCACCGACGTGATCGACCAGCACGGCGACGAGGCCAAGTACAAGGTGCTCGTGTACCACCACGCCATCTACTCGCCGGCCGACCACGCGAAGGACGCCGACAACAAGGTGCGCCGCGTCGACTTCCCGACGACGTTCTCGAACCTCGGCGTCGACCTGGTGCTCCAGGGCCACGACCACAGCTACTCGCGCAGCTACCTCAACAAGAACGGCGCGAAGGCGGACCCGGCCGAGCAGCCCGGTGCCGCCGACGTCTACCCGGGCCCGGGCGGCGTGCTGTACGTGACGGCGAACTCCGCGTCGGGCTCCAAGTACTACGACCTCACGGCGCCCGACTCCAGCGGCACCAGCGGTGCCGGCAACGGAGCGGACCCCCTGAACCCGTCGAGCTACTGGTACAACTCGGTCGAGAACCAGGAGCACGTCCGCAGCTACGTCAAGGTCCAGGTGCGCAGCGACCAGCTGGTGGTCGAGAACGTCCGGAGCGGCACCTGCGCGGCCCCGAACGCGGCGGTCGAGCTGGGCAAGGTCTCCTGGTGCGGGCCGGACAGCGGCGCGTCCGCGGCGCAGCCCGTCGGCTCGGTCGTCGACAAGGTGACCGTCCACCCGTTCCACGGTGACGGCCAGGACATCCAGGTCACGGTGCCCGACGCCGCCCCCGGCGAGTTCGGGTGGACCATCGACGGCCACAACGGCCTGGTCGACCTGGGCACGGCCGTCGAGCACGGTGGCGACTACTTCGAGGCGACCGGGCAGATCAACCCGATCACGGTCTCGGACACCCGTCGCTCGCGTGCGCCGTGGTCGATCTCGGCCTCGGTCGGCGACTTCGCCGACGGCGCCAAGACGTTCTCGGGCTCCGCTCTCGGGTGGACCCCCAAGGTCGTCCAGGCCGGGGCGGGTGCACAGGCCGGCGCCCAGGTCGCCTCCGGGTACGACGGCGGCGCGGGCCTGTCGGTCTCGCGCGGCCTCGGCTGGGCGGTCCAGGGGCACGACAAGGGCACGGCCACGCTCGGCGCCGACCTGGACCTCAAGGTCCCGGGCGACGCCGCGAAGGGCAGCTACCGGGCCACCCTCACCATCACGGCGCTGAGCAGCTGAGCCCAGCACCACCCGACCCGGTGGGGTGGGCGCCGCACGGCGCCCGCCCCACCGGGTACGCCCGTTCTCTCCCCACCGATCGCCCGAGGACCCCGATGCCCGTGCTCCGCCCGATGACCGCCGCCACCTCTCTCGCCCACGCCGTCCTGCTGGCGGCCGTCGTCGTCGTGGGCCTCGTCGCCGGTCCGGCCGGCCCGGCGTCGGCGGCCGACGACGACGTGACCTGGACCGTCCGGACCGCCGCCAACGACTTCGGCAGCGACCGCACCAGCTTCAGCTACGGCGTCGATCCGGGGTCGCAGGTCGAGGACGCCCTCGTCGTGGCCAACCACGGCGACACCGCGCTGGACCTCGCGGTCTACGCCGCGGACGGGTACACCACCGAGAGCGGCCAGCTCGACCTGCTGGTCCAGGGCGAGACCTCGACGGGCGTCGGCGCGTGGGTGCACGGCGACGTCGACAGCGTGTCGATCCAGCCCGGTGCCACGGCCGAGGTGCCCTTCACGGTGCAGGTCCCCGCCGAGGCCACGCCCGGGGACTACGCGGGCGGCATCGTCACCTCGCTGAGCCAGGCCGACGACGCCGAGGGCATCACGGTCGACCGGCGGCTCGGCATCCGGATCCAGCTGCGCGTGGGCGGCGAGCTGCGGCCCGCCGTGGCGATCGAGGACGTCCACCTCGACTACGACGGCACCCTCAACCCGTTCGCCACCGGGGACGCCACGGTGACGTACACGATCCACAACACCGGGAACACGCTCATCTCGGGCCGCGAGGCGGTCTCGGTCGCCGGTCCGTTCGGCTGGCTCCGCGCGAAGGGCGCCGCGGCCGAGGCGCCCCCGCAGCTGCTGCCGGGGGAGCGCTGGACGGCCTCCGTGCCGATCGAGGACGTCGCGCCGCTGGTCCGCCTCTCCGCGAGCGCCGGGTTCGTGCCGCTGGTCACGGACGCCTCGGGATCGACCACGTCGCTGGGGTCCGTCGAGGCGGCCGCGCACGCGTGGGCGGTCCCGTGGACGCTCCTGTTGCTCGCCGTGCTGGTCGCGGCGGCGGTCGTGCTGGGCGTCCGGGCGGCCTCCCGTCGCCGGGCGCGCCGGCGGGTCGCGCAGGACGCGCGCGTCGCCGAGGCCGTCGCGCAGGCGCTGCGGGAGCGCGAGGCCGCGTCGAGCTGACGCGCGGTCAGGTGAGGCGCTCGAGGTAGCGCAGGATCAGTCCCTCCCGCAGCGCCCAGGGAGAGACCTCGAGCTCCTCGAGCCCGAAGGCGCGCATCGTCTCGGCGAGGACGATGCCGCCGGCGACGATCTGGAACGTCCGGTCCGCGGTGATGCCGGGCAGGGCGGGGCGCGCGTCGGCCGGGATGCGCGCGAGGCGGGGCACCCAGTCCTCCAGCGCGGAGCGGCGCAGCAGCCGTCGGTCCTGGGGCCCGACGCCGTCGGCGCGCGAGCCGGCCAGGCGGGCGAGCGAGCGGACGGTCTTCGACGACCCGACCACGTGCGCGGGGTCCGGTCGGTCGGCGAACAGCTCTCTCGCCTCGGTCAGCTGCCGGCGGGCGTCCCGGCGCAGCGCGGCGACCTGCTCGGCCGTCGGCGGGTCGTCGTGCAGGAAGGACACCGTCGAGCGGCCGGCGCCGAGCGGGAGCGAGACGGCCACGTCGGGGAACTCGCTGCCCCCGGCGGCGAGCTCCAGGGAGCCGCCGCCGATGTCCAGCAGCAGGATCTCGCCGGCCGACCACCCGAACCAGCGCCGGACGGCCAGGAACGTCAGCCGGGCCTCGTCCTCCCCGGTGAGCACCTGCAGGCGCACGCCCGTGGTGGCGGCGACCAGCTCGAGCACCTCGGGGCCGTTGGTCGCCTCGCGCAGCGCGGACGTGGCGAACGGGAGCAGCTCGTCGATCTGGGCCGTGGCGCCCGCGGCGACGGCGTCGGCCACCGCCGCGAGGATCGCGTCCACTCCCTCGGCGCTGATCGCCCCGGAGGGCTCGAGGTAGCGCATGAGGCGGAGCACCGACCGGTGCGAGGACTGGGCGATGGGGGGTCCGCCGGGCTGCGCGTCGACGACGAGCAGGTGGACGGTGTTCGAGCCGACGTCCAGCACTCCGAGTCGCATGGGTCGCACGCTACGGCCTCAGGAGCTCGGGTCGTGCACCCGGGACCGGGCGGTCAGTCGGACGTGCTGCGCTCGCCGGCCCGCAGGAGCTCGAGGGCCTCGTGCTCGACGAGCACGGGGACGAAGTCCCGGACGGGGGACCCCGCGAACTGCGCGAGCTGCGCCTCGACGACCTCGCGCACGGTGACCGCGGGGATGTCCGGGAAGCGCTGCGCGAGCCGGTCGACGACCTCGTCGATCGCGTGCCCCTCGTCCTGTATCGGCATGTCCGCCAGGGTGCGGTCTCGGGCGGTCATCGTCAACTGCTCGTCGACCGGTACGTCGGCCTTGTCGGATCGTCGACCGCCTGTTGCCGGGTGTTCGTCCTGCGGACCTTCACAGGTCGCTCACAGATGCTGGAGATCGGCTGGACTGCACCGGGTGCGCCGCGACAGGCGCCGCGACGAAAGGACGGGATGCGGCCGGTGCCGCCCGTGTTCCAGCTCTACCGATTCTCCGACGACGACTCCATCTGGTGGCGACTGGTGAGCCCCAACGGGCGCGGCATCGCGCGCAGCACGCTCGCGCTCCCCACCGGGGACGCCGCGCGCGCCTCCGTCGAGAGCGTGCGGGCCACGGCCGCGACCCTGGTGCCGGTGCTGCGCCTCACCGACACGTACCGGTGGCAGTGGGTGCTGACCCTCGACGACGTCCCCGTGGTGCAGGGGATCGGGGACCAGGACCGGCGGGTCCGGTGCGCGCACGCCTGCCGCAACTTCGTGCTGCTGGCGCCCGGCGCGGCCGTCGAGCCGGTCATCTCGACCTACCGGCGCACGGGAGCGCCGCCCCGGTCGGCCCGCGCCGCGCGGTGACCGGTCGCGGGCACGGGCTCGCGCCCGTCGCAGTGGGTCTGCTGGTCGGCCTCGTGGTGCTGACCGGGGTGTACGCCGCCGCCGCGGGTCCGCGGTCCGCGGGGCCCGCGCTCCCGCTGCCGGTCGTGGCCGCGTCGGAGCCGCCGGCGCCGCCGGCACCGGTCGCGGGCGACGGCGTGGAGGAGGCGTCGCGCGTGGTCGCCCCCGCGCCGCAGCCCGACCCGGCGTGGGTCGCCGCCGTCGCCACCGCGACGGGCATCGGACCGGTCGCCGTCGGTGCCTACGCCGCCGCGTCGCTCGCGGTCGCCGCGTCCGACCCGGGGTGCCGGCTCGGCTGGACCACCCTGGCGGGCATCGGCGCCGTCGAGTCCGGCCACGGGACGCACGGCGGCGCGCGGCTGGATCCCGACGGCAGGCCCGACCTCCCGATCGTCGGCCCGGCGCTCGACGGCTCGCCCGGCGTGGCCGCGATCCGGGCGAGCGCCGACGGGACCGCGTGGCACGGCGACCCCGTCTGGGAGCACGCCGTGGGACCGCTGCAGTTCCTGCCGTCCACCTGGCGGCAGTGGGGGGCCGACGGCGACGCAGACGGGGTCCAGGACCCCCGCGACCTCGACGACGCCGCGCTCGCGGCCGGGCACTACCTGTGCGCGGGCGGCGGGGACCTCTCGACCGGGACGGGCTGGGCGGCGGCCGTGCGCTCGTACAACCACGACGACTCGTACGTCGCCACCGTGCTCGCCACCGCCGACCGGTACGCGGCTGCGGCAGCGGCGGCGCCGTGAGCCGGGCGACCGGCGCCGGCCGGCTGGTCGCAGGCCGCTACCGGCTCGGGCGCGAGATCGGCAGCGGACGGTCCGCGCAGGTGCACCGGGCCGTGGACGAGCGCCTCGGCCGCGCGGTCGCGCTCAAGCTCCTGCGGCCGGGCATGCCCTCCGGCGGCCTGCTCGGCGCCGCCGCGCTGGACCACCCCCACCTCGTGCACGTGCTCGACGCGGGGGTCGACGACGGCCGGGCGTTCGTGGTCCTCGAGCTCGTGCACGGCGTCACCGTCGACCAGCTGGTCGAGTGCTCCCCGCGCCCGGCCGAGGCGCTCGCGGTCGTCGCCGCCGTGCTCGCCGGGCTCGCGCACGCGCACGAGCAGGGGGTGCTGCACCTCGACGTGTCGCCCGCCAACGTGCTGGTCCCGGTGCGCCGCGGTCGCCCCGACGCCTCGGGGGTCGTGGTGCTCGACGTGGGCGGCGCACGCGTGCCCGGGCCCGCCGACGCCGTGATCGCGGTGAGCCCGCCGTACACGTCGCCCGAGCTGGCGACGGCGTCGGGGGCGGACGCGCGCTCGGACGTGTACGCGGCGGGCGCGCTCCTGTTCCACCTGCTCACCGGCCGGGAGCCCTTCCCGCGGGCGCAGCCGCGCGACGTGCTGCTCGCGCACGTGCACGAGCCCCCGCCCGTGCCGTCCGCGCTGGTGCCCGGCCTGCCCGCCGAGGTGGACGCCGTGGTGCTCCGCGCGATGGCCAAGGCACCCGAGGACCGGTTCGGGTCCGCGGCGGCGATGCGGGACGCGGTGCTCGCGGCGGCGGAGCTCGTGCGCGGGGCGGAGTCCGGCGCGCCGGACCGGCGACCCTCCCCGCGGCCCGTGCGGACCACCCGCGAGCTGCCGCCCACCTCGGTCATGAAGACCGCGGTCCCGATGG
>NZ_JBGFQZ010000017.1:0-75345 GCF_041295535.1 Cellulomonas sp. ICMP 17802
GCCGATCACACCGGCCGAGCCGGCCGCCGACGACGACCGCCTGTTCCCCGACCCGAACGCGCCGCGCACCACGTCGGTGGGCTCGCACATCCTCGGCATCCTCGTCGGCCTGATCCTGGGACCGGTCGGCGCCGGCGTGCTCCTGCTGGGCGAGTCGCGGATCCTGGCGGCCCAGGTGGACGGCTGGGACGCGTCGACCGAGGTGCTCGGCATCGTGCTGGTCTCGCTCGGCCTGCTGCTGCTCGGTTGCGTGCTGCTGCTCGCCCTGTGGACGCCGGCCGTGCCGATCACCGCGGGGGCCGCGCTGTCGCTCGCCGGGCTGGTCTACCTGTACGCCCCGTCGATCGCGCGCGAGCAGACGCTCAACATCCTCACGTCGTCGGGCTGGCGGCTCACGGTCACGCAGGTGACCGTCGCGGGCACGTCGGGCATGGTGCTGGCGGTCGGCTTCCTGCTGCTGCTCGCCGGACTCGTGGCCGCGTCGGCCCGTCGGCGCGGCGTCCACCTCGGGGAGTTCCGCGAGCGTCACCGCGCCTGAACGCAGGAGCGTGGGGGTGCCGGTCTGCGGCTAGAGTGCGGAACCGGGCCCCCGGGCTCCACCTGCACCGACGTCGCTGCACAGGAGGTCGTCAGTTGACCGACACCACGCCCGAGCCTCACGAGCCGGGCCTCGAGAACCTGCTCACGGAGGACCGGCGCTTCCCGCCGAGCCCCGAGTTCGCCGCCCAGGCGAACGCCCAGCACGACCTGTACGCGTGGGCCAACGCCGACCGCCCGAGCTTCTGGGCGGACCAGGCGCGCGAGCTGCTCAGCTGGGAGAAGCCGTTCGACGAGGTCCTCGACTGGTCGAAGGCCCCGTTCGCCCGCTGGTTCGCCGACGGCACGCTCAACGCGGCGTACAACGCGGTGGACCGGCACGTCGAGGCGGGCAACGGCGACCGGGTCGCGCTGCACTTCGAGGGCGAGGGCGGCGACACGCGCACGGTCACGTACGCGGACCTGCAGCGCGAGGTGTCCCAGGCGGCGAACGCCTTCACGGCGCTCGGAGTCGGCACCGGCGACCGAGTCGCCATCTACCTGCCCCTGATCCCCGAGGCCGTCGTCACCATGCTCGCGTGCGCGCGGATCGGCGCCCCGCACTCGGTCGTCTTCGGCGGCTTCTCGGCCGAGGCGCTGAGCAGCCGGATCAACGACGCCCAGGCCAAGCTCGTGGTCACCGCCGACGGCGGCTACCGCCGCGGGGCGCCCAGCGCGCTCAAGCCGGCGGTCGACGAGGCGCTCGCCAAGGGCACGCCGTCGGTCGAGCACGTGCTCGTCGTGAAGCGCACGGGACAGGACGTGGCCTGGAACGCCGACGTCGACGTCTGGTGGTCCGACGCGGTCGACACCGCGAGCGACCAGCACGAGCCGGTCGCGGTCGAGGCCGAGCACCCGCTGTTCATCCTGTACACCTCGGGCACCACCGGGAAGCCCAAGGGCATCTTCCACACCACGGGCGGCTACCTCACGCAGGCGGCGTACACCCACCGCAACGTCTTCGACCTCAAGCCCGAGACCGACGTGTACTGGTGCACGGCCGACATCGGCTGGATCACGGGCCACACGTACGTCGTCTACGGGCCGCTGATCAACGGCGCCACGCAGGTGATCTACGAGGGCACCCCGGACACGCCGCACCGCGGTCGCTGGTGGGAGATCATCCAGAAGTACAAGGTCTCCATCCTGTACACGGCCCCCACCGCGATCCGTACGTGCATGAAGTGGGGCGAGGAGATCCCGGCCCAGTTCGACCTGTCGAGCCTGCGGGTGCTCGGGTCGGTGGGCGAGCCCATCAACCCCGAGGCGTGGATGTGGTACCGCCGCGTGATCGGCGGGGACAGCGCGCCCATCGTCGACACGTGGTGGCAGACCGAGACGGGCGCGATCATGATCAGCCCGCTGCCGGGCGTGACCGAGACCAAGCCGGGGTCGGCGCAGGTGCCGCTGCCGGGCATCGGGGCGGACGTCGTCGACGACGAGGCGCACTCCGTGCCCAACGGCGCCGGCGGCTACCTGGTGCTCACCGAGCCGTGGCCGTCCATGCTGCGCGGCATCTGGGGCGACCCCGACCGCTACGTCGACACGTACTGGTCCCGGTTCCAGGGCCTGTACTTCGCGGGCGACGGCGCCAAGAAGGACGACGACGGCGACATCTGGCTGCTCGGCCGCGTCGACGACGTGATGAACGTGTCGGGTCACCGCCTGTCCACCACCGAGATCGAGTCGGCGCTGGTGTCCCACCCGTGGGTCGCCGAGGCGGCGGTCGTGGGGGCCGCCGACGAGACCACCGGGCAGGCCGTCGTCGCCTTCGTCATCCTGCGGGGCGACGCCGGCGGCGGCGACCAGGACGCCGACGCGGTGCAGACCGAGCTGCGCAACCACGTGGCCAAGGAGATCGGGCCGATCGCGAAGCCCCGGCAGATCCTCGTGGTCGCGGAGCTGCCCAAGACGCGGTCCGGCAAGATCATGCGCCGCCTGCTGCGGGACGTCGCCGAGAACCGTCAGGTGGGCGACGCCACGACGCTGGCGGACTCGTCGGTCATGGACCTGATCGCTCGGGGGCTGTCCGCCCCGGGCGCGAAGCAGGAGGACTGAGCCGGAGCGGAGCCCGACATCAGGACCTGAGGACTGAGCCGGAGCGCGGCACCCGCCCTCTCACGTCCGCGGACTGACCGCCTCCGCCGCGGCGTTCGCCGGGCTCGTCGCGAGAGCGATGCACCCGGCGAGCGCCGCGGCGATGCCGACGACGGCGGCGACGTCCCAGCCGTGGCGCACGACGTCGCCCAGCACGACCATGCCGACGATCCCGGGCACGACGACCTCGAGCACCGAGACCGTCGCGGCGGCGGCCCCCACGGGCCCGCGCTCGAGCGCCCGCAGGTAGGCGAGCGCGGCCACGACACCCGTCACGACGATGACGAGCACGAGGGGCTGCAGGACGGTGTCGACCAGGCCGCCGGAGGCGTGCGCGGCGCGGGCGGCGATCGCGGCGGCCGAGTACCCGAGCCCGGCGATCGTCGCCAGGAGCAGCGGGGGCCCGTGCCGGTAGGCCGCCGCGAAGGCCCCCGCGAGCACGACTGAGACCACCAGCATTGTCGGCACGAAGCCGTCCGGCGGGGTTACCGCGGGCTGGTCGCCGCCCGCCAGGGACAGGACGACCAGCGCGGCCACCACGACCACGACGGCGACCCGGTCGACCGGCCGCATCCGGGTGCCCAGCACGACCCGCGCCAGGACCACGACCACCACCAGCGACGACGCGATGATCGCCTGCACGACGAACAGCGGCAGCCGGTGCAGCGCGACGAGCGAGAGCAGCCACGCCAGCACGTCGACGGCGAACGCGGCGATGACCAGCGGCTGCCGGACCACGGCGAGCCCGGCGGTCCGGCGCGTCGCCACGGCCTGCATGATCGTGCTGACGCCGTAGGCGATCGAGGCGACGACCGCCGCCAGGACCGCGAGCGTCACGGCGCTGCGCCGATGGTGCCCAGGAACCGTCCGATCACGGGGATCTCGGTCACGCCCTCGGCCCCCGCCAGCACCAGGGCCTGCGTGGCGACGAACTCGACCGAGTCGAGCACCACGTACCGCGGCACCCAGCCGGGGTCGAACTTCTCGTTGAAGGTGCTGAGCGTGCCCATCTGGGTGCCCTGCGAGAGTCGCTGCAGGATCGGTCGGGCCAGCGCGTCCATCCGGGAGCCGCTCTCGGGGTCGCCCTCGAGCACCTCGCGCATCATCGCGAAGTTGAGCCCGAGCCCCCGCTCGCCGCGGCTCGCGAGGTGGGCGATCGTCGCGACGATCGTGGCGTCGATGAGCCCGTTCGGCAGGCCCTCGGTGTCGGTCCGCCGGCGCATCACGTCGAGCGACCAGCCGCCGATGTCGGTCGCGGGGACCCACTGGCAGAACGCGTCGACGCGGCCGGCGGGGTCGCGCGTGACGGAGAGCAGGAGGCCCGTGTCGGCGGGCTCGAACAGCCGGGAGAGCGTCATCGAGAAGCCCCGCTCGACGTCCCCCTGCCGGGACTCCTCGCTCATCGCCTGGATCTGCGCCCGCAGCTGCGGGTCGATCGTCGCCGGGTCGTGGAACGTCGTGACGTACCCGGCCCGGGTGATCCGGTTGACGGCCTGCCGCAGCGACTTGTGCGAGCGCCCCTCGAGCGTGAAGGTCGGGCAGTCGACGATCGCCTCGTCGCCCAGGTAGACCGTGCGCAGGCCGCTGGACTCGTACTCGGGCAGCCAGTCGGCGGCGGCCCCGATGACGGCGACCGACCAGCCGTAGTCGTCGGCGTAGTCGAGGAACTCGGCCCAGGCCAGGATCTTCTCCTCGGGCGGGCCGATCGGGTCGGGCGACACCAGGCAGACGCCGCCGCGGACCGAGTGCGCGACGACGGACGACCCGCTGAAGAACCAGTCCTTGTCGTCGCGCAGCGCGAAGTAGTCGAGCGTGCCCCCGCCGTGCGCCTGCACCACGAGCCGCGCGCGCTCGCGCTCCTCCCGGTGGTCCGCAGGGCTCAGCGGGTGCGGGCGGCGCGGCGAGAGCAGGGACCACAGCAGCGCCGCCAGCGACCCGACGGCCAGCAGGTAGGTCACCGGCGCCAGGATCCGGCCGAGGTGGTCGATCTCGCTGTCGGAGGGCTCCGCGACCACCACCCAGACGACGAGGGCGACGAGCAGGGCGACGGCGAGCACCACGGCCACGACCGCCCCGAGGATCGCCTGCCGGACCGCGTGCCGCGTCGGGAGCACCGGGAACGCCTTGCCGCGCGTCGCCAGCCAGCCGGCGCTGACCGCCACGAGCACCGCGGAGACGATGTCGGGCCCCTTCACCAGGTGCAGCACCGCGGACAGCACGAGGGCCACGATCGTGGCGATCCACGCGAGCCGGTGCCCGCGCCGCAGCCCGCGGGCCGTGAGCAGCAGCACCACCGAGACCAGGACGAGGGTGGGTCGGGCCGTGTGCTCGACCAGGCCGGGCACCAGGTCGCGCACGAAGCCCATCCGCTTCCAGAGCGGGTGCACCACCGCCGACAGCAGCCCGAGGAACGCCAGGACGAGCACGACGCGCGAGGCGATCGCGCGGACCCGGGCGCGGCGTCGTTGTTCCTCGATCGCGGCCCGTGCCGAGTGGATCGACAGGGCGGGGGCTGCCGTCATGCGCCCAGTGTGCCGGTCCGGCCGGTCCCGGCGGGAGGGTGCAGGCTGGTCCCCGAGCTGTGCGGAGCGCGAGGAGGGCACCGATGGTCCGAGCGGACGACCCGCCCGGCAGCCACCTGCCCGCCTCCGTCCTGCGGGAGCTGGGCGGCGGCGGGGACTGGATCAGCTCGTGGTGGACGGTGCTCGCGCTGGTGGTGCTCGCGGGCCTGGGGGTGCTGTGGGCGGTCCGGCGCCGGGCCGGGCACCGGGCCGCGTGGCCCCAGTGGACCGCCGCGGCCCTCGCCGTGGCGCTGACCGCGGGGTTCGTCGCCAACATCGTCGTGGGTTACGTGCCGAACGTTGCCGGCGCGCGCGTGACCCTCTCCAGCTGGGGGATCGGCCCGGCACCGGCGGCGCTGCGGCACGGGACCGCGTCGGCGCACACCGGGGACGCGCACGCCGGCCGCGTCGAGTCCGCGCACGTGCCGGCGCCCGGTGCCGACCGCATGCCGCAGGACAGCCTGACCTGGGTCTACACGCCGCCGGGGTACCAGAGCGGGACGACCCGGTACCCCGTGGTCTACCTCGTCCACGGCACGCCGGGCGCGAGCGGCGACTGGTTCGCGGCGGGCGACGTCCCGCACGTCATGGACGTCCTGCTCGCCCACCACCTGGTGCAGCCCATGATCGTCGTCGGCGTGGACGTCAACGGCACGGGCCGCGGCGCCGCGGACACCGAGTGCCTCGACTCCACCACGGGCGGCTCCCAGGTGCAGACCTACCTGTCGGACACCGTGATCCCCTGGGTCGACCGGGAGTTCCGGACCGAGGCGGACTGGCAGCACCGGACGATCGGCGGCTTCTCGTCGGGCGGGTTCTGCGCCCTCGACCAGGGCTTGCGGCACCCGGACCTGTACGGCACGATCCTCGCGATCGAGCCCTACGGGAATCCCGGCGCGGGCGGGCGGGTCATGCTCGCCACCCAGGCCGAGTGGGACGAGCACGACGTCGTCCGCTACGCCCCGACGGTTCCGCTCCCCCACGACGTCGCCCTGTTCGTCGACATCGGCGGCCTCGACCACGGCGACCCCCGGCGCCACGGGACGGCCATCGCCGAGGACCTCGCAGCGCGCGGGCAGGACGTGCTGCAGCGCGAGGAGCCCGGGCAGCGGCACACGTGGAACATGGCCCGGGCGGCGATCCCCTACGGGCTGGTGTTCGCGTCCTCGCACATGGGGTGAGCCCGGGGCGGCCGGGCTGTGGGCGCTCGAGAGGGCGGCCTGTGGGTCAGGCCTCCCAGAGCCCCCGGAGGTTGCGGGCTGCCTCGCGGCCGGCCCGGTTGGCACCGACGGTGGAGGCGCTCGGGCCGTAACCCACCAGCTGGACCCGGGGGTCGGCGACCACCTGGGTGCCGTCCATGACGATGCCGCCGCCGGGCGCGCGCAGGCCGAGCGGAGCGAGATGGTCGAGGGAGGCCCGGAACCCGGTGCACCACAGCAGCGTGCGCGCCTCGACGCGGGCCGGTCCGCCCACCCAGCCGTCGCCGGGGGCGTCGGGGGCGTCCCACTCGACGGCGTCGGGCGTGATCCGGTCGAACACGGGCCGTGCGCGCAGCACGCCGGCGGTGATGCCGGCCCGGTACGCGGGGGTCAGCGGCAACCCGGTGACGCTCACGATGCTCTGCGGGGGCAAGCCGGCGCGGGTGCGCTCGTCGACCCGCGCCACCGCGTCGCGGCCGACCTCCGGGGTGAACGCCTCGTCGCGCCACTGGGGCGGTCGGCGGGTGACCCAGGTCGTCGTCGTCACGCGGGCGAGCAGGAGGGTGAGCTGCACGGCCGACGTGCCGCCGCCGATCACCACGACGTGGCCGTCGGCGAGGTCCTCGGGGAGCCGGAAGTCGTGCGAGTGCAGCTGGCGGCCGCGGAACCCGCCGCGCCCGGGGTAGGCGGGCCAGAACGGCTTCTGCCAGGTCCCCGACGCGTTGATCAGGCCCCGCGCGCGCCAGACGACGGCCTCGTCGGGCCGCTCGACGCTGCGGGACCGCACGAGGAGGCGGTCCCCGGCGGGCTCGGGCTCGACGCGCTCGACCCGGACGGGCCGCTGCACGTGCAGGTCGAAGGCCTCCTCGTACTGCGCGAAGTAGTACGGCACCGCGAACGCGGCCGGCTCGTCGAGGTCGGGCACGAGCAGCGGCATGCCGGGCAGGTCGTGCACGCCGTGCGCGTCGGCCATGGTCAGGCCCGGCCACCGGTGCTGCCACGCGCCGCCCGCCTGCGGGGCGTCGTCGAGCACGACGAACGTCGCGCCCGCGCGCTCCCAGCCGGCCTCACCGACCGCGACGAGGCCCGCGCGACGCAGGTGGTAGGCCGCGGACAGGCCGGCCTGGCCGGCGCCGACGACCACGACGGTCACGTCCACCGGCTCCTGGTCGGCAGCGGACCTGCGCGCCCGCCGGGACCGGCGCGTGTCCGGGGTCCCGTCGGTCGCGATCGGGGAGCTCGGGGAGGGGTCCATGGCCCGACCAACGTACCCGCTCGGCCCGCCAGGGCTCCCGGCGACCGCGACGCTCACCCGACGGGGAGCCCCGCACCGGAGCCGCCGCGTGGTGGGATGGGGCCCATGGTCGACGAGGTGTCCACGCGGGTCGTCGTGAGCGGGACGGCGGGGCCGCTCACCGCGGATACCGCCGCCTCGGTCCGTGCCCTGGCCGAGCGGGCCGCGGCCGCCGACGGGGTGGCGCCGCTGTCCGAGCAGCCGTTGCTGTGGCTGACCGAGCCGGAGGCGCCGGTGATCCACCTGCGCGCCGAGGGACCGGACGGCCTGGTCGGGTACGCGCAGCTCGACGTCGGCTCCCAGTCCTCGGTCCGGGCGGAGCTGGTGGTCGACCCCGCGCACCGCCGGGCGGGAGTCGGCCGGGCCCTGCTGGCCCGCGCGCACGCCGAGGCCGCCTCGGTGCGGGACCGGACGCTGCGGGTCTGGGCGCACGGCGACCTTCCGCCGGCCCGGGCGTTCGCCGAGGACGCGGGGATGCCGGTGGTGCGCGAGCTGCTGCAGATGCGGCTCGACCTCACCGCCCGACCGGTCGTGGCGCCGGTGCTGCCACCGGGCGTGACCGTGCGCGCCTTCGTCCCGGGTCACGACGAGGACGCGTGGCGCCGTGTGAACTCGCGCGCGTTCGCCCACCACCCCGAGCAGGGCCGCATGACGTCGGCGGACCTGCGCGCCCGGGAGGCGGAGCCGTGGTTCGACCCGGCGGGCTTCCTGCTGGCCGAGCGGGACGGGATCCTGCTGGGCTCGGTGTGGACCAAGGTGCACCCGGCGGGCGAGCACGGCGACCATCCGGTCGGCGAGATCTACGTGGTCGGCGTCGACCCGGACGCGCAGGGCCTCGGGCTGGGTCGCGCGCTCACGGCGCTGGGGCTCGACCACCTGGCGGCGCGCGGCCTGGCGACGGCGATCCTCTACACGGGGGCCGAGAACACGGTCGCCGTGCACACCTACGAGCGGGCGGGATTCGTGCGGTCCGCGGTCGACGTCATGTTCGGTTCAGATACCAAGAGTTCACCTGCGGGTGTCACGATGGGCGCATGACGGACGCCACTGCCATCGACCCGTCCCTGGCGGCTCACATCGCCGAGCACGTGCACCCGGCCCCGGTCCTCGAGCTCGACGAGGCGGTGATCGAGGCCGAGCCCCTGCCCGACGACCGGTTCCTCGACCGGGAGCTCTCGTGGCTCGCGTTCAACCAGCGCGTGCTCGAGCTGGCGGAGGACCAGGACATCCCCTTGCTGGAGCGGGTGCGCTTCCTGGCGATCTTCGCGTCCAACCTCGACGAGTTCTTCATGGTGCGCGTGGCCGGCCTCAAGCGCCGCATCGCCACGGGGATCGCCGTGACGGCCGCGTCGGGCCAGTCCCCGCGCCAGGTGCTCGAGTCGATCAGCGAGGAGGCGCACCGGCTGATGGCCCGGCACGCCGCCGTGTTCTCCGAGCAGGTGCAGCCCGCGCTGGCGAACGAGGGGATCACGCTGGTCCGCTGGGACGAGCTGGGCGAGAGCGAGCAGGACCGCCTGCGCAAGTTCTTCCGCCGGCAGATCTTCCCGGTGCTCACGCCGCTCGCGGTGGACCCGGCGCACCCCTTCCCGTACATCTCGGGGCTCTCGCTCAACCTCGCGGTCGTGGTCACCAACCCCGCCACGGGCAAGGAGCACTTCGCGCGCGTGAAGGTGCCGCCGCTGCTCCCCCGGTTCATCGCCGTCGACGCCTCGGGCCGCCCGAGCGCCCCGGACGTGCAGGCCGCGTCGCCCGAGAAGGGGCCGATGTCGTTCGTCCCGGTCGAGGACGTCATCTCCGAGCACCTCGAGCAGCTGTTCCCCGGCATGGTCGTCCAGGAGCACCACACGTTCCGGGTCACCCGCAACGAGGACGTGGAGGTCGAGGAGGACGACGCCGAGAACCTCCTCAAGGCCATGGAGAAGGAGCTGCTGCGCCGCCGCTTCGGCCCGCCGGTGCGGCTCGAGATCGCGGACAGCATCAGCCCGCGCATCCGGCACCTGCTCATCCGCGAGCTGGGCATGGCGGAGGACGAGGTCTACCAGCTGCCCGCTCCGCTGGACCAGACGGGCCTCAACCTCATCGCGGACCTCGACCGCGCGGCGCTGCAGTTCCCGCGCTTCGTGCCGTCGACGCCCCGCCAGCTGGCCGAGGTCGAGAGCGCGACGCCGGCGGACATGTTCGCCAAGATCCGCGAGCGCGACATCCTGCTGCACCACCCGTACGACTCGTTCTCCACGTCGGTGCAGACGTTCCTGCAGCAGGCCGCGGCCGACCCGCAGGTGCTCGCCATCAAGCAGACGCTCTACCGGACGTCGGGCGACTCCCCCATCGTCGACGCCCTGATCGACGCCGCCGAGGCGGGCAAGCAGGTGCTGGCGCTGGTCGAGATCAAGGCGCGGTTCGACGAGCAGAACAACATCTCGTGGGCACGCAAGCTCGAGCAGGCCGGCGTGCACGTGGTCTACGGGATCGTCGGGCTCAAGACGCACTGCAAGCTGTCGCTGATCGTGCGCCAGGAGGCCGACGGGCTGCGCCGCTACTGCCACATCGGCACGGGCAACTACAACCCGAAGACGGCCCGGCTCTACACGGACCTCGGGCTGCTCACCAGCGACCCGGAGGTCGGCCAGGACCTCACCCGCCTGTTCAACCAGCTGTCCGGGTACGCGCCGAAGTCGCGGTTCCACCGCTTGCTCGTCGCCCCCCGCTCGGTGCGGGCCGGCCTGATCGAGCGCATCGACCGGGAGGCGGCCGCCGCACGCGCCGGCCACCCCGCGTGGATCAAGATCAAGGTCAACTCGATGGTCGACGAGGCGACGATCGACGCGCTCTACCGCGCGTCGCGGGCGGGCGTGCCGGTGGACCTGGTGGTCCGCGGCATCTGCGCGCTGCGCCCGGGGGTGCCGGGCCTGTCCGAGACCATCCGGGTCCGCTCGATCCTCGGCCGGTTCCTCGAGCACTCGCGCATCTTCGCTTTCGCGGCGTCGACCCTGCCCGAGGAGGCGACGTTCGAGGGGCCGGAGGTCTACATCGGCTCGGCGGACCTCATGCACCGCAACCTCGACCGCCGCGTGGAGGCCCTGGTCCGCGTGTCGGACCCGGACCAGGTGGGCGAGCTCGTCGAGCTGCTGGACGACTCGATGGACGTCGGCACGTCGTCGTGGCGCCTCGAGCAGGACGGCACCTGGGAGCGGCACCACGTCGGCCCCGACGGACCGCTGGCGGACCTGCAGGCCGTGCTGATCAACCGGCAGCGTCGCCGGCCGGGCACCGGACGGTGAGCCCGATCCAGGCACCGGCCCTCGTCGAGGCGGCCGGGGCCCTCGTGTGGCGCGTCCGGCTCGGGCGGCTGCAGGTGGCGCTGGTCCACCGGCCCCGCTACGACGACTGGTCTTGGCCCAAGGGCAAGGTCGACCCCGGTGAGACCCTCCTGTCCGCGGCGACGCGCGAGGTGGCCGAGGAGACCGGGCACGACGTGGTCCTCGGCATCCCGCTGCCCGGGCTGGAGTACCCGCTGTCCGACGGCCGCCGCAAGCGCGTGCACTACTGGGCCGCGCAGGTGGCCGGCCGACCCGACGCCGCGGCCCTGCGCGCCCGGCCGCCGGTGCCCCCGGCGTCGACCAAGGAGATCGACCAGCTCCGGTGGTTCGACGTGGCGACGGCGGCCAAGCGGCTGACGCGCGACGACGACCGGGAACCGCTGGCCACGCTGGTCGAGGCCTACGACAAGGGCCGCCTGGACACGCGCGCGCTCGTCGTAGCCCGCCACGGCACGGCACGTCGGCGCGCGGACTGGAAGGGCACCGAGCTGGACCGGCCCCTCACGCCCGAGGGCGCGCGGCAGGCGCGGGCGCTGGTCTCCGTGCTGTCGACGTTCGGCGTGGGCCGCGTGGTCACCAGCGCGTGGGCGCGCTGCGTCTCGACGATCGCGCCGTACGCCGAGGCCGCCCAGGTCATGCCCGAGGTGTCGCAGATCCTCACGGAGGCGCAGCACTCGACGTCGCCCGCGCGCGTGGCCGCCGAGGTGCTGGGGCTGCTGCAGTCGGCCGGCGACGTCGTCCTGTGCACGCACCGCCCGGTGCTGCCCACGGTCGTCGACGTGCTGGCCCAGCACGCCACCCGCCCGGTCGCCGACGCGCTCCCCGCCGCCGACCCGTTCCTGCACCCGGCCCAGGTGCTGGTCGCGCACGTGGCCCAGACGCCGAAGGGGCCGCGCGTGGTGGCCACGGAGACCCACCGGCCGCACGAGCTCTGACCGAGGCGTCAGCCGAGGATCGGGTTGAGCACCCAGTAGACGCAGGCGGCCGTGAGCGCGGACGCGGGGATGGTCAGCACCCACGCCGTGCCGATGTTCTTGGCGACGCCCCAGCGGACCGCGGACAGCCGCTTGGTGGCGCCGACGCCCATGATCGCGGACGTGATGGTGTGCGTGGTCGAGATGGGCGCGTGCAGCCAGTAGGCGCTGGTGTAGAGCACGGAGGCGGCGACCGACTCGGCGACGAAGCCGCGCGCGGGGTCGAGCTCGATGATCTTGCGGCCGAGCGTGCGCATGATGCGCCACCCGCCCGAGTAGGTGCCCAGCGAGATCGCGAGCGCGGACGAGAGCTTGACCCACAGCGGGATCGTGGTGCCGGTGGCGTACCCGCCGGCGACGAGGGCCAGGACGATGACGCCCATGGTCTTCTGCGCGTCCTGGAGGCCGTGCCCGAGGGCCATGGCCGCCGCCGACGCCGTCTGCGCGAGCCGGAACCGCCGCATGGTGCGGGCGGGCGCGGAGTTCCGCACGAGCCACAGCACGCCCACCATCAGCAGGAACGCCAGCAGGAACCCGACGAACGGCGAGAGCACCATCGGGATGACGACCTTGTCCAGGATCGCGTCCCAGTGCACGGTCACGCCCGACGCGATGCCGACCCCGGTGAGCCCGCCGATGAGGGCGTGGGTCGACGACGACGGCAGGCCGAGCCGCCACGTGATGAGGTTCCAGGTGATCGCACCGATCAGCCCGGACAGCACGATGACCAGCGCCTCCTGGGAGCTGACGTCGCCGATGCTGATGATGTCCTCGGCGATCGTGGTGGCCACCTGCGTGCCCAGCAGCGCGCCGAGCAGGTTGAACACGGCCGCCATGATGAGCGCGGCGCGGGGCGTGAGCGCCCGGGTCGACACGGACGTCGCGATCGCGTTGGCCGCGTCGTGGAACCCGTTGGTGTAGTCGAAACCGAGCGCGAACGCGACGACGATGATGACGAGCGCGAGCTCCACCTGCTCAGGACTCCTTGAGCGCGATGGTCTCGACGGTGTTCGCCACCTTCTCGAACGCGTCCGCGGCGTCCTCGAGCTTCTCGACGATCTCCTTGACCTTCATCAGCTGGATGGGGTCGGTGACCTCGTCGAACAGCTGCGCGAGCAGCTTGCGGTGGATCTTGTCGGCCTGGTTCTCCAGGCGGTTGACCTCGACCCAGTACTCGGACAGGGAGTCCATCGAGCGCAGCCGCGGCATGGCCTCGGCGGTGAGCTCGGCGGCGCGCTGCAGCACCTGGACCTGGTCGGACACGCGCGCGGGCAGCGCGTCGACCTTGTACAGGACGATGAGGTCCGCGGCCTCCTCCATGAAGTCCATGCAGTCGTCGAGGCTCGAGGCCAGCATGTAGATGTCGTCCCGGTCGAACGGGGTGACGAACGTCTGGTTGAGCCGACGCATGATCGAGTGGGTCGCGTCGTCGGCCTCGTGCTCGGCGTCGGCGATCCTCTTGCCGATCTCCTTGCGGGTGGAGCGGTCGGCCCCGAGCATCTCGCCCAGCAGGTTCGCGCCGGTGACGAGGTGGACCGCCTGAGCGGCGAAGAGGTCGAAGAACGTGGTGTCGCGCGGGGTGAGGCGCAGGCGCACGGCAGGCTCCGGAGGGCAGGGCGGGAGGTGGGAGAGACCAGGGTGGGAGGACGGGAATCAGGCTAGGTCACGGTCGGGGTAATCCCTAACGCACGCCGACGTGCGCATGGACACATGGTGACAGCCGGATGACCTCCGCGGGACGCACTCCAGCCGGGGAGCGCGTGCGACGCCGGACCGCGGAGCGCCTCTCGGCGCGTGGCCGCTCGAAGCGGCTTGAGATGGAGCCCGGGGCTACCGCGGCCCGACGTCGAGAGCGATCGTACGCCCGGCGACGGCCCCGCGAGCGGCGGTCGGCGGCCGACGCGCGGCCCAGCCGCGCCCCACCTGCAGGTTCACCCCTGCGCGATCACTCGAGCCGGTCCGCCCGCCACAGGGACGCCGCGTGCTCGAGCTCCTCGGCGGTCCGCACCAGCGACGCCGCGCCGCGCGTGAGCCGCACGGCCCCGGTCGGGTCGACGTCGTCGAGGTGGTCGGCGTCGAAGGCGGCGCCCGTGGCCAGCACCCGGCAGAAGGCCGCCGCGCGCTCGAGGGCCACGTCGAGATCACCCGTGTAGACGCCGGACAGCACCGCGTCCGCGACCGCCCGCACGTCCGCGGGGCCGGCCATGTCCGCGACGCCCGCCACGACGTCGTGCACCGGCGCGGCCGTCACGCCGAGCCGGTACCGGTCGGCGATGGTCGCCGGGTCGCGCCGCACCCACTCGCGCAGCACGTACAGCCGCCAGAGCGCGCCGGGCAGCGTGTCGGCCGGGCTCTCGGACCACAGCGCGGCGACGACGTCGAGGCCCTCGGTCTCGACGAGCGACACGAGCCGGGCGACGACCTCCGGGTCGGTGTTCGCGCGACCCCCGTGCACCAGCGCCGCGGCGGTGGTGTGCGCGGCCTCGTTGCGCAGCGCGGGGTCGTACCCGCCCGGCAGCTCGTCGGCCTGCGCGGGGTCGAGCATCGCCGGTCGCCGGGGTCGGCGTGCCCCGCCGTCGCCTGTGCCGCTCATCGCACGATGATCCCCCGGACCCCCGCCGTCGGCCAGCACGCCGCACCGGTCGGCCTCCCGACGTGCGCGCCCCCCGTGGCAGGGCCAAGGTGGGAATCGATCCCCGGGAGCGGCCCGGGGCGACGGAGGTGCAGGTCATGTCCCACGCGTCTGGGTCGCCGCAGGGGGCGGCCGGAGGGTCGGCCGTCCCGCCGCATCCCTACAAGAACAAGGCCATCGGGCTCGCGGTCGCGGCCGCGGTCGGCGGCTTCCTCTTCGGCTTCGACAGCTCGGTCATCAACGGCGCGGTCAACGCGATCCAGGACCAGTTCGAGATCGACCCCGCCGTGACGGGCCTCGTCGTCGCGATCGCCCTGCTGGGCTGCGCGTTCGGCGCGTGGCTCGGCGGCAAGCTCGCCGACCGCTGGGGTCGCACCCGGGTGATGTTCCTCGGCGCGGTCCTCTTCTTCGTGTCCTCGATCCTGTCCGGCCTCGCGTTCAGCGCCTGGGACCTGGTCCTGTGGCGCGTGATGGCCGGCATCGGCATCGGCATCGCGTCCGTCATCGCGCCGGCGTACATCGCCGAGATCGCGCCGGCCGCGATGCGCGGTCGGCTCGGCTCGCTCCAGCAGCTCGCCATCACGCTCGGTATCTTCGCGGCGCTGCTCTCCGACCAGCTGCTGCAGACGGCCGCGGGCAGCGCGGCGAGCGAGCTGTGGCTGGGCCTCGAGGCCTGGCGCTGGATGTTCATCGTCGCGGTCATCCCGGCCGCGGTGTACGGCATCCTCGCGCTGCGCATCCCCGAGTCGCCTCGCTACCTCATCGCGACCGGCAAGCGCGAGGAGGCCAAGGCCGTGCTCGCGACCACGCTGGCGGAGGGCGACGACGTCGAGGCGCACGTGGTGCAGATCGAGCACACCATCGCCTCGGACAAGAAGCTCGCGTCGCAGGCCAGCCTCAAGGGTCCGCGGTTCGGCCTGCTGCCCGTGGTGTGGATCGGCATCCTGCTGTCGGTGTTCCAGCAGTTCGTCGGCATCAACGTGATCTTCTACTACTCGACCACGCTGTGGCAGGCCGTCGGGTTCGAGGAGAGCCAGTCGTTCATGGTCTCCACCATCACGTCGATCACCAACGTGCTGGTCACGTTCATCGCCATCGCGCTCATCGACAAGGTCGGCCGGCGCCCGCTGCTTCTCACCGGTTCGGCGGGCATGGCGGTGACCCTCGGCATCATGGCGGTCGCGTTCACGCAGTCGTCGGGCTCCGGCAGCGACGTGACGCTCAACGGCTCCTGGGGCGTCATCGCCCTGATCGCCGCGAACCTGTTCGTCGTCTTCTTCGGCGCGACCTGGGGCCCGCTCGTCTGGGTGCTGCTGGGCGAGATGTTCCCCAACCGCATCCGCGCGGCCGCACTCGGCGTGGCCGCCGCGGCGCAGTGGGTGGCCAACTTCCTCATCACGATCTCGTTCCCGCCCATGCTGGCCGCGTTCGGCGCGTCCATCCCCTACCTGATGTACGCGATCTTCGCGGCGCTGTCCTTCTTCTTCACGCTCTGGAAGGTGCCCGAGACGAAGGGCATCGAGCTGGAGGACATGGAGGGCGTCAAGGTCGACCGCACCCGCCGAGGTGCCACGCCGGCGGTCTGATCCGCCTCTGGTCCAGCAACGACGCGGTCGGGCCCCTCCACGGGCCCGGCCGCGTCGGCGTCCGTCCGGGGGAATAGTCGGCGCCCTCAGTTGCTTGAAGCAAACATCAGACGTATGGTTGCGCTGAGCAACAAAAGGAGTCCCAATGCCGTCCGTCCAGCCCGAGACGCCCCCGCAGACGCTGCTGCGGTCGGTCGAGGCCTTCAACCGCGCCCTGCGCGAGTCCTCGCTGGGGGTGGCCCGCGACCTGGGCTGCTCCAAGGGCACGCTCGCGATCGTCCGGATCCTCCAGCGCCGCGGCACCCTCCAGGTGGGCGACCTCGCCCACGTGCTGCGGGTCGACATCTCGGTGGCCAGCCGCCAGGTGAGCCAGCTGGTCGACGACGGCCTGGTCGAGCGCGCGGTCGACGACGAGGACCGCCGGGCCCGCACCATCCGCCTCTCCGCGGACGGCCGTGCGCTCGCGGACGAGATCGGGTCGGCCCTGGACCGGCGCATGGGCGAGATCTTCAGCGACTGGTCGGCCGCCGAGATCGAGGCGGCGACCGTCACGCTCGACCGCCTCACCACGACCATCGCCCGGTTCCCGGAGCCGGTCCCCACGGAGCCCGCCGCGCGCGAGCTCACCCACGCCTGACCCGCCACCCCCGACCTGCCGACGACGCCGGGCCACCCTGCCAGCACCACGAGAGCGAGACCATGTCCAGCGCCACCACCGCCCCCGAACCCACCAGCACCGCTGAGAGCGCCGCCGTCCCCAAGATGTCCCGCCGCGAGGTGCTCGAGTCCCTCTCGGGCATCCTGCTCGGGATGTTCGTCTCGATCCTCGCGACGAGCGTCGTCTCCTCGTCGCTGCCGCGGATCATCTCCGACCTGAACGGCACGCAGTCGGCCTTCACCTGGGTGGTCACGGCCACCCTGCTGACCACCACGATCTCCACGCCGATCTGGGGCAAGCTGGCCGACCTGGTCGACCGCAAGCTGCTCATCCAGCTGGCGCTCGCCATCTCCGTGGTCTCCTCGGCGCTCGCCGGCTTCTCCCACAACACCGGCACGCTCATCGGCATGCGCGCGCTGCAGGGCATCGGCGCCGGCGGCCTGACCGCGCTGGGCACCGTCCTGATCGCCGACATCATCAGCCCGCGCGAGCGCGGCAAGTACATGGGCCTCATGGGCGCCGTGATGGGCATCGGCATGGTCGGCGGCCCGCTCCTGGGCGGCGTCATCACCGACGGCCCGGGCTGGCGCTACAACTTCTTCATCGGCCTGCCGTTCGCGATCGCCGCGATCATCGTGCTGCAGCGCACCCTGCACCTGCCGCACCGCACCGCGCGCAAGGTCAAGATCGACTACGCCGGCGCCACGCTGCTCTCGCTCGGCATCGCGACCCTGCTGCTCTGGATCACGTTCGCCGGCACGTCGTTCGACTGGGCGTCGTGGCAGACCGCCGCGATGGTCGGGGGCTCGGTCCTGCTGCTCGCCCTCGCCGTGTGGGTGGAGTCGCGCGCCGCGGAGCCGATCATCCCGCTGCACCTGTTCAAGAACCGCACGCTGGTCCTCGCGGTCGTCGCGAGCATCGCGGTCGGCGTCGCCCTGTTCGGCACCTCGGTCTTCCTCAGCCAGTACATGCAGCTCGCCCGCGGCAAGACGCCGACGCAGTCCGGCCTGCTGACCATCCCGATGATCGTCGGCCTGCTGGTCTCGTCGACCATCTCCGGGCAGATCATCAGCCGCACGGGCCGGTACAAGAAGTTCATGATCGCCGGCGCCGTGCTGCTCACCGCGGGCCTCGGCCTCATGGGCACCATCCACTTCGACACGAGCTTCGCGCTGGTCGGCCTCTACCTGGTCGTCATCGGCGCGGGCGTGGGCATGCTCATGCAGAACCTCGTGCTCGCGGTGCAGAACACCCTGGACGTCAAGGAGATCGGGTCCGGCACCTCGACGGTCGCGTTCTTCCGCACCCTCGGCGGCGCGCTCGGCGTGTCCGCGCTCGGGGTCGTCCTCTCGCACCGCGTGACCTCGCTGATCGCGAGCGGGCTCTCGGGCATCGGCATCGACCCGTCCGCCATGGGCTCGAGCGGCGCGATCCCCGACCTCTCGACCCTCCCGGACGCCGTCCGCACCGTGGTCGAGCAGGCCTTCGGCAACGCGATCGCGGACCTGTTCCTCGTCGCCGCGCCCGTCGCGCTGGTGTCGCTGATCGCCGTGCTGTTCCTCAAGGAGGTCCCGCTGGGCAACCGCTCCGGCATCGAGCAGCTGCTCGAGCAGGAGGGCGCGATGCTCGCGCCGGCCACCGCGGAGGAGTCCGTGTCGGCCGTCGACGCCGAGCTGGACGCCCTCACCGAGCAGGAGCGGGTCGCCTCGCGCGACTGACCTCCACCAGCACGAGCCAGACGCGCCGCCCGGCCCCTCCGACCGGGCGGCGCGTCTGTGCTCGGGGGCCGCAGGCCCGTCAGTGCGACGCGCGGCGCGCGGCGGCGAGGTCCTCGTTGAGGCGGCCCAGCTGCGAGGCCAGCGCCGCGATGTCGGAGTCGCTCCACCCGGTCAGCGCGCGGTGCAGGAACACGCGGCGGGCCTGCTGGGCGGTCTCGTAGCGGTGCCGGCCCTCGTCGGTGAGCTCGAGCAGCTGACCGCGGTAGTCGTCCGGGTCGGGCCGGCGGGACACCAGGCCGAGCGAGCCGAGCCGCGCGAGCTGCCGCGACATGGTGCCGCGCCCGACGCCGATGTGGGTGGCGAGGTCGCTCGCCCGGATGCCCGGGGTCGCGGCGATGAGCGCGAGGAGCGAGTACGCGGCGGGCTCGAGGTCGGGGTGCACGTCGCGCGAGATGGACGCCGAGGAGGCCTGCGCGCGCCGCAGGAGGAGGCCGAGCTCGCGCTCGAGCTGCCGGAACTGTTCGTCGACCACGGTCACATCCTGACGGCACCAGCACGGAAACGGCAGCATCGCCACCCCACGAACTGGGAGCGTTTCAGCAGATCACCGCGGAGAGAGGGGTGTCAACACCCAGCGCTCTCAGTGCGACCAGGTCGCGCGCTGCCGGGCCACGTGCGCGATGGCCGCGATGCGGCCCGGGTCGAGTCGCTCGGGCATGGCGCGGAAGACGGCCTGCACGTCCTGGCGCGTGATCGCGAACGCGTCGTGCTGCGGCTGCACGGTCCGCACCTCGAGGTCGCCGTGCACGACGACGACGCCGCGGACGGTGATCGCCGCGCAGGCCGCCGCGAGGAGCGCGCCCTGCACGCGGGTGGCCTCGAGCCGCGCGTCGCGCAGGTAGGACACGGACCGCCCGTCGACCGCGATGGTCCGGCCCTCGACCACGACGTGCTGGCCGGGGAGCAGGCGCTCGGCGATCGTGAAGATGCCCGCGGGCCCGATGAGCAGGTGCTCGACCGTGCTGCCCTGCCGGCCCAGCGGCACGTCGTGCACCACCTGCCAGCCCTCGTCGCCCAGGCGCTCGAGGCGCGTGCGCAGGGAGCTGCCCCGCTCGCTCCGGATGGCCGCGAGGTCGATGGTGTCCCAGTCCGCGCCGCCGAGCCACGCCTGCAGGGCCGCCTCGTCCGCAGGGGCCAGCGAACCGGTGCTCTGCGTCGGCAGGCTCATGGCCAGCTCGGCCACGTCGGCCCGCAGGTAGGCCTGGGCCGCGCGCCGCAGGCCGCTCTCGAAGTGGGGGTCGTCGACGACGACCTCGCCGGACTGCAGGTCGACGGATCCGACCCGGGCGCCGGTCTCCTGCGTGACGTAGAGACGGTCGGCGCCATAGCGTCGCCATCGCCGCACTGTCAGGACGTCTTCCACGTACGCATTATCGGCACGGCACCCCGCGGACTTCAGCCGTGTCGACCAGATGGACGTCACCCGTCCGGGGTGTCGGGTCCGGCGCGCCGGAGGACACCCCGAACGGGTGCGTGTCAGACCCCGCTGGTCCCGTCGGCCTCGAAGGTCAGGCTCACCGAGTTCATGCAGAACCGGTCGCCCGTCGGGGTCTGCGGGGCGTCGTCGAACACGTGCCCGAGGTGCGAGCCGCACCTCGCGCAGCGCACCTCGGTGCGGACCATGCCGAGGCTGCGGTCGCTGATCAGCTCGACCCGGTCGCCGGCGAGCGGCGAGAAGAAGCTGGGCCAGCCGCAGTGCGAGTCGAACTTCGTGTCGGAGCGGAACAGCTCGTTGCCGCACGCGCGACAGCGGTACACGCCCTCACGCTTCTCGTCGAGCAGCTCTCCGGTCCACGCGCGCTCGGTCCCGGCGCGGCGCAGCACCGCGAACTCCTGGGGCTCGAGCTCCAGGGCCCACTGCTCGTCGGTCTTGGTCACCTCGTACGTCATCAGATCCTCCTGAAAGATGTGGCGTCCCCTGCAACCCCGCCGCCCTCGCGGACGTTCCCGACGCGCCGGGACAATCCTCTGACCTCGGGTGTCGCTCCGGAGCGGGACGACCGCATACTCTCGGCTCAGCGCGGACCCCCTCCCGACCCGCGCTCGCCCAGCCCGTGAGGTCCCGCGTGCCAAGAGGAACCCGCCGTCGGTGGCCGCTGACCCGCTCGTTCGCGGTCATCAGCAGCGTGGCCATGGCCGTGCTCGGCTGTGCCCTGGTGTTCGTCACGTGGAGCGTGATGGGGCAGCAGTCGATCCGGGACGGGGTCGCCACCGCGCAGACCGCGCAGGAGTACGCGACAGCCTCCGTGCCGACCACCTCCTTCCTGGCGCCGGACGTGCTGACGCCGGCCCAGGCGCAGGAGGTGACGGCCGCAACGTCGGGGTTCGGCGACCGGCTGGTCGAGCTGCGCCTGTGGGGGGTCGACGGGTCACTGATCTACAGCTCGGCCGCGGCCACCACGACCGGGTTCCCCGACGGCGACCGGCTGGACCTGGTGACCACCCAGGGCAAGCCCGACGCGCAGGTCATCACCGACGTGCGCGGCGAGAAGGGGCAGGACACCGGCGGCACCGAGCGGCAGGTGCTGGACGTCTACGTGCCCGTGCGCGCCGACAAGACGGCCGACGCCGATCCGTCGGAGCCCGGCTCGCGGATCGTCGGCGCAGCCGAGGTCATGCTCGACCACACGGCGGCGAGCACCGCGCTGACGCACGCCGTCCAGACGGTGTCGCTGGTGGTCGCCGTCGGCCTGCTCGCCCTGTGGCTCGTGCTGTTCCGGACGGTGTTCACGGCGTCGCACCGGCTGCGGGCCACCGCGCTGGAGAACGCACGGCTGGCGCTGCTCGACTCGCTGACCGGGCTGCCCAACCGCCGCATGCTCGCCGAACGGATGCGCCGCACCATCCTCGAGGCCGAGGAGACCGGCTCGCGGGTCGGGCTGATGCTCCTCGACATCGACCGGTTCAAGGACATCAACGACTCGCTCGGCCACGACCGCGGCGACGAGCTGCTCGAGCAGGTGGCCGAGCGGCTGCGCGGCGCGCTGCGGGACGACGACATCGTCGCGCGGCTGGGCGGCGACGAGTTCGCGATCCTGCTGCCCGACGTGCGCTCCGTGGCCAACGCCGAGCGCCTGGCCCGGCGGGTGCGCGGGCTCTTCGTGCCGCCGTTCATGCTCGGCGAGCTGCCGCTGCACGTGGACACGTCCGTCGGGGTCGCGTGCCTGCCCGACCACGCCACCGACCCCTCGTCGCTCATGCGCACCGCCGACGTCGCGATGTACGCCGCCAAGCACCACCGCACCGGCGTCTCGGTCTACTCCGCCGACGAGGACGACTCGTCGCCCGCGCGGCTCGTGCTGCTGGGCGACCTGCACCGCGCCCTGACGCCCGCGCCGGACGGGCCGCGCGAGCTGCGGATGCACTACCAGCCGAAGATCGAGCTCGACACGGGCCGGACGGTCGGGCTCGAGGCCCTCATGCGCTGGGTGCACCCCACGCGCGGCGTCCTGCCGCCCACCACCTTCATCCCGCTGGCCGAGCAGTCCGGCCTCATCCACGACGTCACGCGGTACGCGCTCACGGAGTGCGTCGTGCAGCTCGCGGCGTGGCGTGCGGAGGGCCGGGCGACGCCCGTCGCCGTGAACCTCTCCGCGCACGACGTCACCACGGTCGCGGTGGTCGACCTCATCGAGGCGCTGCTCGAGGAGCACGCCGTGCCGCCCGACCTGCTCGAGGTCGAGATCACGGAGACGGCGCTGGTGGCCGACCCGTCGCGCGTGGTGCCGGTGCTCGAGCGCCTGGGCGCCCTCGGCATCCGGGTGGCCATCGACGACTTCGGCATCGGCAACACGTCGATCTCCCAGCTGCGGGACCTGCCGGTGGACGAGCTGAAGATCGACCGGCTGTTCGTCGCGGACCTCGGCGTCGACGGGCGGGAAGGCTCGGAGGTCGTCGTCCAGGCGATGGTCGACCTGGCCCACTCGTTCGACCTGCGGGTGGTCGCGGAGGGCGTCGAGGACGAGGCGACGGCCGTGATCCTGCGCCGGCTCGGCGTGGACCAGGCCCAGGGCTTCCTCTACTCGCAGGCCGTCCCCGCGGGCGATCTCCCGCTGACCCAGTCGGGGCCGCGGCCGCGGCGGGGCCGCACCAGCCGGGTCGGCGCGGCGGTGGCCGGGCCGCGGCCGAGCACCCGGCACGCGCGGCCGCCACGGACGCCGAGCGCCGATCCCACGAACGAGTGAGTATCATTCGCTCGGCTCAAGTCGGACCCAGGGGTGCCGATGCAGTAATGCGTACTCCAGGCCCAAGGAGGGTTTCGCCATGATGGACGACCTGCTGCAGGAAATGATCGACCCGGCTCCGGTGCACCGCGACGCGCCTCGTCGTCGGCGACTCTGGACGACGGTGACGATCGTGGGCCTCGCGGCCATCGGCGCCACCACCCTCACGACGTCGGCCATCTTCACGGACAACGACTCGACGTCGGCCAAGATCGAGACGGGCACCGTCGACCTCGCGATCGGCCAGTCCGTGCCGTTCGCCTTCACGCCCCAGAACCTGGCGCCCGGCGACTCGACGTACGTCCCCCTCCAGGTGCAGAGCAACGGCTCGCTGGCCCTGCGCTACTCGATCTCCTTCGACGCCACGACGGCCGTCGGCAGCACGACCGACCCGACCCTGAGCCCGGCGGCGACGACAGGCGACCTGCGGGACGTGCTCGTGCTGAGCGCCTACGACCTGCCCCAGGCGCAGTGCTCCGCCACGACGTTCCCCGCGACCGCACCGACCGCGCTGGGCACAGCGACGAGCTGGACCTCCGCGGTCACCCCGTTGGTCGGCAGCGTCGCCCAGGGCCAGGACGCCGGCGACCGGCCGCTCGCCGCCGGCGGCAGCGAGTGGCTCTGCTTCAAGGTCGACTTCCCGCTCTCCGCGGACAACTCGTACCAGGACACCGCGGTGACGCTCGGCCTGACGTTCAACGCCGAGCAGACGGCCAACAACGGATGAGTTGATGGCCTGGTCGGACGGGCAACGAGAGGCCCCCGCCGTCGATCGGCGCGCACCGCGCGTGCCCGGTCGGCGGCGCTCCCGTGCCCCGAAGCCGACGTGGCGCCGGCTCGTCGGCGTCGCGCTCTGGACGATCGTCGTCGTCTGCGGGGCCACCTACGCGGTGTCCCTCGCCGTGCCGCTGTGGTTCCAGGCGCACCACCAGCGCCTGCTCATCGTGACGTCCGGCTCGATGGCGCCCAAGTTCGACGCCGGCGACGCCGTCGTGCTGCGCGCGATCTCCGACGAGTCCGACCTCAAGGTCGGTCAGATCATCTCGTTCTGGCCCATGGGCTCCAGCGAGCTGGTGACGCACCGGATCGTCGCGCTGCGCAAGCTGCCGGACCTCCGGCAGGACGAGGCGACCGGCAAGATGGTGCCCAAGCTCGACCCGAACGGCAAGGAGCTGACGAAGTCGTACGTCATCACGAAGGGCGACGCGAACGACGAGCCCGACGTGAACGCCACGCCGATCACACGCATCCGCGGCGTGCAGCTGGCCGTCCACCGGGGCTGGGGCTGGGTGCTGCAGTGGGCGGGATCCGCGCAAGGACGCGCGACGATGCTGGTCCCTCCCCTGCTCGCACTCGCTACGCTCGAGCTGCTGGCGATGGGCGACGGCCGACGGGGCCGCCGCGAGCGCCCCGCGCCCGACGGGACCGACAGGAGGGTCGATGAGCTCCTCCTCGACTGAGCCTGCCGAGGACCTCGACGACGTCGACCGGCCCCGCGGGTTCTTCTCCATCGACCGCGGCGGGCTCATCCGCCTCGGCGTGGTGCTCGCGTTCGCTGTCGCGGCGCTGCTGAGCCCGCTCGTCGGCTCGACGTCCGCGATGTTCACCGACACCGCCGACGTCGAGATCACCTTCTCGGTGGCGCCGACGCCCTGACGCACGAGGACCGCGCCGACCCCGCGAGGAGCCGGCGCGGCCGGTGTCGGTGCCTCAGGAGCGCACGCCCCGGGCGGAGAGCAGCACCGCATCGGGGTCGTAGACCATCGAGAGAGCCTGCAGGCGGCGCGCCACCTCGGGGGTGAACACCCGCTCGGCCCACTGCGGCCCCGCGGTGTCGGTGAAGTTGGGCAGGCCGCCCTCGCGCAGCCAGGGCGTCATGCCGGTGTGCACCCGCGCGGTGTCCCGCGTCACGATCTGCGCGATCTCCGGGATCATCACGCCGAGCGTGAAGAGGGAGAACGCCGCGTCCCGGTGCGCGAACGCGCTGGGCACCCCGCGGTCGTCGCGGACCTTGCCGCCCAGCTGCCGCACCTCGACCATGGCCTGCGCGCACTGCGCGTCGGGTCCCACCAGCTCGAGCAGCCGGTCGGCGGCGTCGAGGCCGAACGAGTGCAGCAGGCTGTGCTGCTCGTGCAGCGGCATCGGGTCGATGGGGTCGGTGTGCACCGCACCGAGCGCCGCGTACGGCATGACCTGCACGGTGTCGATCAGCGGCGACGCCAGGCAGCGGATCGCCCGGATCATCTCCTCGCCGACGGCCGGGTCGCCGGTCCACGCGAAGCGCACCGAGACGGAGGTCTTCCCCCGCAGCGGCTCGGGGAAGATCGGCATGTCGGGCAGGCGCATGACGGCGATCGACGTGGTGCCCTCCTCCGGTAGCAGCTCGCACCACTGGCTCCACGTGCGGACGACCGCGGCGGCGTCGGACCCGTCGAACCACAGGGCGCCGGCGTACAGCGTGGCCTGCTCGACCAGGTCGATCTCGACCGCCGTGACGATGCCGAGCGTGCCCTTGCCCCCGCGCAGGCCCCAGAACAGGTCCGGGTGGCTCGTCGCGGTGACGCGGCGGGCGACGCCGTCGCCGGTGACGACCTCGAACGCGCGGACCGTGTCCGACGCGAGCCCGTGGGTCCGGGCCACCGGGCCCAGGCCGCCGCCCGTGAGGTAGCCGACGACGCCGACGTCCGGCGACGAGCCGGCCAGGCCCGCGAGCCCGTACGGCGCGCACGCCTCGAGGACGGCGGCCCACTTCACGCCGGCGCCGATGCGCGCCCAGCGCCGGTCGGCGTGGACGGTGACCTCGTCGAGCGCGACGGTGCTCACCAGGATCGCGTCCTGCATGGTCTCGGTGGCGCCGTGGCCGGTGCCCTGGACGGCGACGCGGAGGCCGGCGGTCGCGGCGAGGCGCAGGGTGCTGCTGATGTCGTCGGCCCCCCGGGCGGCGACGACGGCCGCGGGGCGGATGGCCTTGGTGAGGTTGCTGGTGCCCGTGAGGGCGGCGTACGCCTCGGTGCCGGGCAGGTGCACCGGGACGCCGGAGTCGGCGAGCGCGTGCACGGCTGCGGCGGTGGCCGGACGGTAGTCGGCACCGGTCGGCGAGCTGAGGATGGTCATGGTCGAGCCCTTTCCTGTCCGCGCCGTCTCTCGGCGCACGGGCAGAAGGGGTCACGGCACCACGGGCCAGATACATCCCGAGATGTCCGATGTGACGGACCGGTACGTCAGCCCGGCGGCGTGGCCGGCAGGGTGATCGTGAACGTGGTGCCCTCGCCGAGGGTGCTCGCGATCTCCAGGGTGCCGCCGTGGGCGTCGACCACCGCCTTGGTGATCGACAGGCCGAGGCCGACGCCGGGGATGGCGCGGCGGGTGGCCGAGGACGCCCGGAAGAACCGCGTGGTCAGCTGGGACAGCTCGTCGGGCGGGATGCCGATCCCGCTGTCGGCGACGACGATCACCGCTCCCCCGGTCGCCTGCCCGTCGCGCGGGGCGACGCCGACGCGGACCCGGCCGCCGGACGGCGTGAACTTGATCGCGTTCGAGACGAGGTTGTCGACGGCCTGCGCCAGGCGGACCGGGTCGGCGTCGAGCACCGCCGACGACGTCTCGGGGACCAGGGTGACGCCCGCCGCCTCAGCCGCCGGCATCGCCGCCTCGATCGCCGCCCGGACCACGACGCCGGCGTCCGTGCGCTGGGGCGAGATGGCGAAGCGACCGGCGTCCACCTGCGCGGTCAGCAGCAGGTCGCCCACCAGCCGCAGCTGGCGGCGGGCGTTGCGCTCGATCACCGTGAGGTACTCGCGCTGCTCGTCGGTCAGGGGGTCCGTGCCGTCGGTCAGCAGCTCGAGGTAGCCCAGCACCGAGGTCAGCGGCGTGCGCAGCTCGTGGCTGACCAGGCTGACGAACTCGTCCTGCAGGCGCGAGGCCTCGCGCTCGGAGGTCACGTCCGTGGCCACCACGACGTACCCGGTGGTCGGGCCCTCGAGCTCGGCGCGCCGGGTCACCGCGAGCCGGACCGTCATCCGCACCCCGTCACGCGCGATGTAGGTCCAGTCGCGCACCTCCGGCCGCCCGGCCAGCGCGGGCGCCACGAGGGCGTCGACCAGCGCCTGGGGGTTGTCGACCGGCGACTCGTCGTTGAAGAGGAGCTTGCGGCGCGCCTCCAGCTCGTCGCGGTCGTGGAACTCGGTCAGGCGCATCCGGCCGACGACCTCGCCCTGCCCGTAGCCGAGCAGCCGCTCCGCCCCGGCGTTGAAGACCTCGACCAGGCCGGTGGCGTCGGTGGCGATGATCGCCTGCTCGGTGGCGGAGTCGATCACGGAGATCAGCTGGTCGCGCGCGGCCCGGCGCGCGTTGGCCACGCGCGCGAGCTCCGCGGCGTCGGCCCGGGCGCGGTCGAGCAGCACGGCCTGGTCCATCTGCAGTGCGAGCAGCGCGCTGCTGCGGGCCCGCAGCCGGTCGGTGATCTCGTGCACGGTGATCGCGATGACCGTCGCGGCGAGCGTGACGAAGAACGTGCGGATGCCGGTGTCCGCGGTGTACTCCTGGTCGCCGATCAGCACCGGCGAGATCACGACGCCCGCGACGCCGGCCGACGCGAGGACGACCCGGCGCCGGCCGGGCAGCGAGGCCAGCGCGATGACCGGCAGGAACACCATCGTCGTGTAGGGCGAGCCGGGCCCGCCGGTGCCCGCGCGCATGAGGGCCACGGCCACCAGCTGGAGCAGCGGCAGCACGTCCTGCGCGCCGTCGGGCCAGCGGCTCCACGGCAGCAGCCGGGCGGCGGCCAGCTGCCCCGCCACGAGCGCGGCCGCCAGACCCACCTCGAGGGCGCTGGTCATGCGGGCGCCCGGGACCAGCAGGGTGAGCATGGCGGCGGCGAACACCCCGACGAACGGCAGCTGCCGCTCGACCACGCCGGCGTCGGGGCCCAGGTGGCGGACCACCCGGCGCAGGTAGCGCGAGCTCGAGGACAGCAGGTTCTCCGGCTCGGTGGCCCACAGGCTCGTCATCAGGCCGTCACGGTGTCGCGCCGAGCGCCCGCGCCAGCGCGGCCTGCACGCCCTCGCCCGTGAACGGCTTCGGCAGGGACGCCTCGACGGTCGGGTAGTCGTCGGCGTCGAGCACGGACGTCACGATGATCGGGAGGCTCGGGCGGCGGGCACGGAGCACGTCGACCAGCTCCCAGCCGCCCATGCCCGGCAGCCGCAGGTCGACGATCGCGACGTCCACCTCGAGGTGGTGCGCGTCCGCCAGCGCCTCCTCGGCGCTCTTCACCGCGACGACGTCGTGGCCGAGCCGCACGAGGTGCCGGGCGACCAGCGCGAGCTCGTCGGGCTCGTCGTCGACGACCAGCACGCGCGGGCTCACGCGAGACCCCCGTGCAGCAGCAGCACGGCGACCGTGATCGCCGCGGCGACCAGGACGACCACGAGCAGCAGCCGTCGCTCCGACCGCGCGTTCGACCGGATCTCGTCCTGGAGCGCGTCGTGCGACAGCGTGGCCCACCACCGGACCTCGTCGCCGGCGCCCGCACGGTGCGAGCCGCTCATCCCATCACCCGTCCCGTCTTCTCCGTCTTGTCCCACACGGCCGCGGCACCCCGCCACTGCTTGACGTACGCGTCCAGTGTGATCGCGCACAGCACCGGACCGAAGCCCACCACGTAGAGCAGGGGCAGCGCGAGCCACCGCACCGGCCGGGTGCGCTCGAGCTGCTTGACCACCCAGGCGAGCAGCATCGCCAGCACCGACCACGAGTAGAGCGTCAGCGTCCACACCTCGCGGCCGACGTCGCTCATCTCCAGGCCGAGCAGGTGCGGGATGCGCACCTCCCAGAGGTTCGGGAACCAGGCCGCGCTCATGACGACGAGCGCGCCGAGACCGGGGAACACCAGGCCCTGGAACCACGACCGGCGGGCGGTCTCGCGGTCCAGCAGCAGGGTCGTGGCGGTGATGAAGACGTAGGCGGTGACCGCCACCCACCAGAACCCCTGGAACACCGAGGTCGCCGTCACGCTGGCGACGAAGTACAGCCCGACCAGGCCCACGGCGGCGAGCGTCATGGCGACCGGGAGCAGGTAGATGGCGAACCAGATGATCCCGAAGTCGAGGTTGCCCAGGTGGTGCTGGCGCGACGGCCGGAACCAGACCCGGCGGAAGTTGCGCGTGATCTGGACGTTCCCGCGGGCCCAGCGCACCCGCTGCTTCCAGAGCGCCGTGATGGTGTCGGGCTCCTCCGCCAGCACCACCGACGCCGGCTCGAACACCACGCGACGGCCGTTCAGCTGCGTGAGGAAGGTGGTGTACGTGTCCTCCGCGAGCGTCGAGGTGTCCACCTGACCGCCCACGGCCAGCAGGTTCTCGCGCGAGTGCAGCTGCGCCCCGCCCGCGAGGCACGCCATGGCACCCATGACGTTCTGCGCCCGCCGCGCCGCCGCCTGAGCGGTCACGTACTCGTAGCCGATGAACCGCGCGACGCTGCCCGGCCGGCCGCTGCCCTCCCGGATGAACGCGGTCACGGCGCCGACCTTCGGGTCGGCCAGGTGGCGCGTCATCCGGCGCAGCGAGTCCGGGCGGTAGATGACGTCGGCGTCCATGATGAGCAGCGCCTGCATCCAGTCGTCCGCGAGCGCGTGCCGGATGCCGTGGTTGAGCGTGTGGGCCTTGCCCTGGCCGCCCTGCTCGCGGCGCAGGTGCACGATCCGGTCGTCGTACTGGGCCGCCTTGGCGCGGACGACGTCCGGGGTGTCGTCGGTGCTCGCGTCGTCGACCACGTAGACACGCAGCCGGTCCGGCGGGTACTCGAGGCGCATGAGCCGGTCCAGCGACGCGGCCAGGACGGCCCCCTCGTTCCACGCGGGCACGATGACGACGACGTTCGGCAGGTGGGGTCCCGCGAGCCGGAGGTGGTTGCGGAAGGCGTGCACCGGGACGAGCACGTACTGGTACAGCCCGGCCAGCACGGGGATCACGCCGATGCCGACGAACGCGACGAAGAGGGCGACCAGCGCGTCGTGCCCGACCCCGCTCACGCGCCCACCCAGTCGTACACGCCGACGTCCGAGGCCACGTGCGCGTCCGTCGACGCCACCAGCAGCACGCCCGCCGCGCGCAGCCGGTCGGTGGTGCGGGGGCCGGGGCAGCGCCACTTCTCGTTGACCTCGACCGGGGTGCCCGTGGCCACCGCCGCGGCGGCCAGCGCGTCGAGCAGGTCGTCCGGGACGTCGTCCTCGGTGAGCCCGATCTTCGGCAGGACCGAGAACGGGTGCGCCAGCTGCGCCCGGCCGACCGCGTGCATCGCGCGGATCGTCGCCGTGACGAGCATCTCGACGACGTCGGCGGGCTCCAGTCCGGCGTCGATCCGCTCGCGCGTGGCCCGCGGGCTCCACGGGCCGTCCGGCCCGGGCACCTGGTGGTCGGCCAGGAGCACGCGGTCCGCGCCCCGGGCCGAGCCGAGCGCGGCGAGCACCTCGGGCGGGGCGTCGACCGCGCCGGACGCGTCGAGGATCTTGGCCTCGACTCCGCTGAGGACCGTCAGCCCCTCCAGGCGGGGCAGCGCGCGCACCACCGAGAGGAACTCGGGCACGTAGGTGGTGGCGACCCGGACGTGGTCGACCATGCGGACCTCGCGCAGGCCCGCGCGCTGGGCGGCCGCCAGGTTCTCGGCGGGCGTGCTGACGGCGTCGTCCGAGAAGGTCGAGTGGACGTGGTGGTCGCCGTCCCTCGACGGACCCGCGCTCATCGTGGCGGCAGCACGTCGGCGATCGGCAGGAAGACGTCCTCGAGGTAGCGCACGTTCGCGATCTCCTGGAAGTCGACGTGGTCCGGGACCGGTCGGCCGAGCACCGCGTCGAGCGTGAGCGAGGGCATGTCGACGCCGGCCGCGATGGTCAGCGGCATCGCGCCCGGGAACCGGGGGTTGACCTCGAGCAGCGCGGGCCGACCGTCGGCGTCCCGCTTGAGCTGCACGTTCGCCACGGTGGTCAGCCCGACGGCGCGGGCGACCGCCGACGCCGTCTCGATGAGCTCGTCGTCGTGCACCGTGACGCCCGCGACGGCCACCCCGGAGTCCACGCGCAGCCGCGCGCGGGGCACGGCCGCGATCACGGTGCCGTCGAGGCCGGCCAGCACGTCGACCGAGTACTCGTCGCCCGGCAGCAGCTCCTGGACCAGCAGGTCCTCCTCGTCGTCGTGCACCGCGTCGAGCTCCGCCTGCGTGCCGACCAGCCGGACGCCGCGCGAGCCCGCGCCGCGGCGGGGCTTGACGATGACCGGGAAGTCCCAGCCGGAGACGGCCTGGGGCGTGCCGACGAGCTCCGTGCGCGGCACCCGGACGGTCCGCTCGCAGGCCCGGGCCAGCGTCAGCTTGTCCAGGCAGGTCTCGAGCGTGCTCAGCGCCGGCGAGGCCAGGACCGTGCCGTCGGCCAGCAGCTCGTCGCGCGCGGCCGCGAGCTTGGGCAGCTCCACGTCGACGGTCGGGAACAGCACGTCGATGCGCTCGTCGCGACAGATCCCGCGCACCACGTCGACGAAGTCGTCGGCGCGCCCGGCGGGGACCAGGTGGCGGTTCGGCGCGTCGACCAGGTACAGCGCGCTGGCCCAGCGGTCCATGTCGGCCGCGATCACCTCGACGTCGCCCCGCCGCAGCAGCGAGCGGATCACCGCGACCCCGGCCGGTCCCCCGGCACCCGTGACCAGGACCCTCATGCGTGACCTCCGTGCTCGTCGACGTGGATGTTCTCGGGGGCGGCGGCCACCCCCGCAGCTCGTGCCTTGCCGCTCAGCATCGCGGCCGCGCGCACCATCTCGAGCGGCTCGGCGTACTGCCCGGAGCCGAAGCGCGACCAGTAGCGCGCGGTCGCGCGGACGAGCTCGGGGTCCATGTAGTCGCGGTGCGACTGCGACTCGAACGCGGCGAGCATCTGCAGCTTCGCCTCGAGGAAGCCGTCGACCGGCACGAACCGCGTGGGCCGGAAGTCGATGGTCGACGACGGGCTCTGGAAGCACGCGAGGGACGGGACCCGGCGGGCGGCGACGTCGACGGCCTGCCGCACGGCCCGGTGGTCCTGGTGCCGGTCGTGCTCGCTGTGCGTGTAGACGATGCTCGGCCCGACCTCGCGGATGAGGTCCTCGATGGTCGTGATGAGCCCGCCCGCCGGATCGAGCCGGGTGTCCTCGTAGTCGTGCAGGTAGAGCCGCGCGCCGATGATGCCGGCGGACGCCAGCGCCTCGTGGCGACGGGACTGCACGTCGCCGCCGATGGCACCGCTGGACAGGGTGAGGATGACGACGGCGTCGCCGGCCGCCCGGTGCGAGGCGAGCGTGGCGCCGACGCCGATCTCCACGTCGTCGGGGTGGGCGCCGACCGCGAGCACGGTCTCCGAGGGCACGACCGCCTCGCGCTTGACCCGGCCCTCGCGGGCGAGCGCGGTGATCCGCTCCAGCAGGGTGGCGGCGGCGACCGGCTTGACCAGGAACTCGTCGGCGTCCCGGCGCAGCGCCTCGACCGCGTAGTCGACGCTCGCGAACGCGGTCATCACCGCCACGGGCGTGCCCGCGGCCCGGGACCGCAGCTCGCCCAGCAGCTCGAGCCCGCTCATGCCCGGCATCTGGATGTCGGTGAGCACCACGTCGAACTGGTGCTGCGCCACCTCCGCCAGCGCGGACATCGGCTCGTGCACCACCGTCACGTCCATGCCGCCGCGGCGCTCGAGCACCGTGCGGACGTACTGTGCCGTGTCGGCGTCGTCCTCGACGACCAGGACCCTGATCTGCTCGTTCGTCACCCCGTGTAGCCCTCCGTCGCCGGCCGGTGGCCCCACGCTATAGGCACTTCGTTCAGGTCCGCCCCTCGGGGAATAGGGACGATGGTCACCCTGTTGAGCGGCAAGTACATGCAAACGCATGAACCTCTGACCTTGTGAGGCGTTGAGATGCAGTTCGGGATCTTCACCGTCGGCGACGTGACCACCGACCCCACCACCGGCCGGACGCCGGACGACACGGAGCGGGTGCGCAACATGCTCACCATCGCCCAGCACGCCGACCAGGCGGGGCTGGACGTCTTCGCCACCGGCGAGCACCACAACCCGCCGTTCGTCCCCTCGTCGCCCACCACGATGCTCGGCTACCTCGCCGGCACGACGAAGAACATCGTCCTGTCGACCGCGACCACGCTGATCACCACCAACGACCCCGTCCGGCTGGCCGAGGAGTACGCGATGCTCCAGGTCATCTCCGACGGGCGGATGGACCTCATGATGGGCCGCGGCAACACCGGCCCCGTGTACCCCTGGTTCGGCCAGGACATCCGCCAGGGCATCCCGCTGGCCATCGAGAACTACGCGCTGCTGCGCCGCCTCTGGGAGGAGGAGGTCGTCGACTGGCAGGGCAAGTTCCGCACGCCGCTGCAGGGCTTCACGTCGACCCCGCGCCCTCTCGACGGCGTCCCGCCGTTCGTCTGGCACGGCTCGATCCGCAGCCCCGAGATCGCCGAGCAGGCCGCCTACTACGGTGACGGCTTCCTGCACAACGCGATCTTCTGGCCGCTCGAGCACGCCGCGCAGATGGTGAACTTCTACCGCCAGCGCTTCGAGCACTACGGGCACGGCCAGGCCGACCAGGCGATCGTCGGGCTCGGCGGGCAGGTGTTCATGCGCAAGAACTCGCAGGACGCCGTCAAGGAGTTCCGCCCCTACTTCGACAACGCGCCCGTCTACGGGCACGGTCCGTCGATGGAGGACTTCATGCGCGACACCCCGCTGACCGTGGGCAGCCCGCAGGAGGTCATCGACCGCTACGGCAAGTTCCGCGACCAGGTCGGGCACTACCAGCGCCAGATGTTCCTCATGGACCACGCGGGCCTGCCGCTCAAGACGGTGCTCGAGCAGATCGACATCCTCGCGACGGAGGTCGTCCCGGTGCTGCGCGCCGAGGCCGAGTCCGCGCGTCCCGCGCACGTGCCGGCGAACCCGCCGTCGCACGCCGAGCGGGTGGCGAAGGCCGTGGCCGCGGGTACCGTGCGTGAGCAGACGGTCGGCGCGACCGACGAGTACACCGGCCTCCGGGCCGAGGACTCCCTCTCTTCCTGATCGACTTCTTCGGGCTTTGGAAAGGACCACGATGAGCGACCGCTCGATCGTCGTCATCTCGGCCGGGCTGTCCCAGCCCTCGTCGACGCGCCTGCTGGCCGACCGCCTCGCGGACGCGACCGTCTCCGAGCTCGCCGCCCGCGGCATCACCGCGCACGTCGAGAACGTGGAGCTGCGCGACGTCGCCCACGAGATCGTCAACATGACGCTCTCGGGCTTCGCCTCCGGCGCCCTCAAGGACGTCATCGACAAGGTCACCGCGGCCGACGGCGTCATCGCCGTCACGCCGATCTTCTCGGCGTCGTACTCCGGCCTGTTCAAGTCGTTCGTCGACATCCTCGACAAGGACGCCCTCGTCGGGCGGCCCGTGCTCGTGGGCGCCACGGGCGGCACCGGGCGTCACTCGCTGGCGCTCGAGTACGCGCTGCGCCCGCTGTTCGCCTACCTGCGGGCCGACGTCGCCGGCACGGCCGTGTTCGCGGCCACCGACGACTGGGCCGACGGTGGCGGCGACGACGTCAACCCGCTGCCGAACCGCATCCGCCGCGCCGGTCGCGAGCTGGCCGAGATGGTGGCCGACCGCGAGCCGTCGGCCCCGGCGGGGCTGTACGACGCGGTGCCGTCGTTCGACCAGCTGCTGGGCGGCGCCTGATCCCACGCGCGCGACGGGGCCCGACGACTCGTTCGTCGGGCCCCGTCGTCGTCCCGCCTACCGGACGCGCAGGGAGACGACCTTGCCGTCGCCGAACACGTCGGTGGAGACGAACAGCCTGCCGTGCGACCACTCCAGGCCCGCCGGCTGCGTGAGCGAGACCAGCGGGGTCACCACCCCGCGGCGGCTGACCGACGACACCTCGTTGGCGTACAGCTCGGCGACGAACACCGTGCCGTCCGGGGCGACCGCGACGTTGGTGGCACCCGAGAACCCGGTGGCCAGCAGCTTCACCGCGCCGGTCCAGGGGTTCACCTTGTACACCGAGCCCAGGGCGCCCAGGCTCCCGTCCTCCGGGCCGCCCGGCAGGCTCGACACGTAGAGCCAGCCGTCGGTGCCCAGCTCGACGTCGGTGGGCACCGGCTCGAGGTAGTACCGGTGGCCGACCACGCAGGCGGGCAGCCCGAAGGCCCCGGCGATGTCGGCCGTGACCTCGAACGACGCCGCGGGGATCACCGCGACGGTGCTCACGTGACCCCAGCGGTCCACCTTGAGGACGGCGTTGGCGCCGGCGTCGGCGACGTACGTGACGCCGGGCAGGCTGAGCGAGCCGTACCCGTGGCTGTCGACCGCGCCCGTGTATGGCGCGAACATCGGCGGCAGGCCGGCCGCGCACGAGGCGTCGAGGTCGCGGAAGGAGTAGGAGACGCCGCCGTCGGGGTTGGCGCCCTGCTCGTAGGCCAGCAGGTCGGCCAGCACGCGGACCTGGCCGTCGGGCGAGCGACGCTTGAGCACCGACGACGAGACCTGCGTCTGGTCCCCCACGCGCTCCGCCCAGGTCACCGAGCCGAACAGCGTGGACACGGCCGCCACGTCCACGCCCGGGGACGAGGACAGCTCCTCGGGCGCCTGGCCCGGCGGGATGCGCACGACGGACCCGCTGAACGCCTGGCCCACCACGAGGGCGCCGCGCTCGTCGACCGCGAACGTCAGAGGTCCGGCGAGGTGCTCCGCGACCGTCGTCGGATCCCCCGCCGTCGGCGGCTTCGGGCCGTGGCCGTGGCCGGGGTGCCAGCCGCGAGCCAGCCCCTGCGTCGTCGCGTCGCGATGACCGAACCCGCCTGTGTCGGTGGCGGACGCCGGCAGCGCGGCGACGAGCAGACCTGCGGCCGCGAGCGATGCGACGGCGATGGACCTGGTGACCCTCATGCTTCCTCCTCGTCGAAGAAACACGCCCGGATCTCGCGGGACATTCGCCCCGAATCGGACGTCGGTCCACTATGTCCCCGCTGTGAGTCGGCTGTCCATGTCCCGGCACGGCGACGGCGGGGAGCCGAAGGGGAGGCTCCCCGCCGTGCGTCCCGGGTCTACTGCGGGCTGAGCGTGAACGCCGAGCCCGTCGAGGCGGGCTCGACGTCGAGGCGCTGGTCGGCCAGGGTCACCGAGGCCTCCGGGTCGACGTACACGCGGGTCGACCCGTCCGTCACCACGTCGTCGCCGGGCATCGGCTCGGGCACGAGGGCGAGCTCGTAGCCGCCGGCCTCCTGCTGGGCGATGCGCAGACCGCCGGTGTCGTCGGGCAGACCGGCCTTCTCGGTGAGCGTGTGGACGGCGGTGCGGGCACTGTCGGTCAGGGTGAGCACGACGGCTCTCCTTCCGTTGCCGGGGGCGCCACCCGTGCGGGCGGCTCGTCGGACGCCTCTACCGTGTCCACGGACGGGCGGGTGTCGCAACTCGGGGTCCGCTGGGCGAGACCCCTTAGCCTGCGCGCCTCGCGGCGCTAGCGTCGGGACCATGCCGATCCCGCTGTGGGTCACGCGGGTCAACCGCCGGGTGACCAACCCGGTCCTGGGGACGGTCTCCGACCGCGTCCCCCCGCTCGCGACGCTGCACCACACCGGACGCCGCACCGGTCACCGGTTCCGCACGCCCGTGTTCGCGTTCCCCTCGCGCCGGGGCGTCGTCATCGCCCTGACCTACGGGCCGGACGTGCAGTGGCTGCGCAACCTCGAGGCCGGCGGCGACACGCGCCTGGTCCGCCGGGGACGGGTGCTGGCGCTGTCCCACCCGCTGCGGCTGCACGGCGAGGTCGGGGCGCGGCTGATGCCGACCGTGATCCGATGGGGCCTGGGCCTGCTGCGGGTCGACCAGTTCGTCGAGCTCGTCGCGACGCCGCTGCCCGACAGGAGGAGACATGGTGCGTGAGGGATATCCCGCGGCGAGCGTCGAGGAGTACCTCGACCTCGTCCCACCCGACCAGGGCGCCGCGCTGCGCGTGGTGCGCGACCGGCTGGTGGCCGTCGTGCCCGATGCGGAGCAGGTGATCTCCTACCAGGTGCCGACGATCAGGTACCGCGGCGCCGGCCTGGTGGCCCTCTCCGTCGCGAAGGAGCACTGCAGCCTGCACCTCATGAGCCCGCCGCTGGCGCGGTCGCTGGCCGGGACCCTCACCGAGGGGCGCCTGTCGGGCGCGACGCTGCACTTCGACGCCGCGACGCCGCTGTCCGAGGCGACCGTGCGGCTCGTCGCGACCCGCCGGATGGCCGAGGTCGACGCCCGGCTCGACCACTGACGTCCGCCGTCAGCGGCCCGACGGCGAGAAGTGCTGGTAGTCGGTCGGGGAGGCCCAGTCGCCGCCCCACTGCCAGCCCACGCTCGCGAACGCGCGCACGACCTCGTCGTCGGCGTGGATCACGCCCGGGGCGTCCGGCCGGTCGGCGAACTCCCGGCCCGCGTCCGGTGCGACCGACCCGCCCAGGACGTACGGGTTCTCGACCGGGTTGAGGTCGATCGCCCGGCCGTACGCGTGCTCCGACCAGCCCGTGCCGCCGGTGATGGCCCGGCAGTTGAAGGCCGACGTGTTGTCCGCGGCCATCGACGCGTCGTCGCTCGCGCCGAAGTCGTCGACGAGCCGCAGCGAGCGGACCGGGTAGCTCGCGTCGAAGAGGGCGTGGAAGACGGTCACGACGTCCTCGGCGGCGTCCGCGTGGACCACGAGCTCGCCCTGCACCGCGGCGCCGGCGAAGTCGCGGTAGGTGACGGTGACGTACCGGAGGTCCTCGAGCGGCACCGGGCAGCCGGGTCGCCACGAGGCCCTCATCCGGTCGGCCAGCTCGAGGGTGATCGGCGAGATCGTGGACGTGAACGCCGGGGCCAGCGCGACCACCGGCGGCTCGTCCGCGGCCGGCACCGGCGGTGCAGTGACTGGTGCGGGCGCGCTGGACGGCGTGCTGCTCGGTGCGGACGCGCGGCTGGGTGCCGACGACGCGCAGCCCGCCAGGGCCACGACGACGGCGACCATCGCCACGACGGCTCGTCCCACCCCGCCACTATCCCGCGGTCACACCACCCCGCGGCGGTTGCCGACGATTCCCGACGACACCGTCGTGCCCGCCCACATCGCCGGATCGGTGCAGCCCTCCGCGCAGTGCATGCCGCACGTCGGGCACACCCAGAGCGTGTGGTGCCGGTCCACCGTGCACCCGCACGTGACGAACCGCTCCGACGGGCGACCCGGCCCGCTCGTGGTCCAGCGGTGGCCCGCCGGGCAGCCCGGCGGCGGCACCCGCACCCAGCCGCGTGGCGTGCGCTGCCACTTCGACCAGTCGATGTCGCGGACCATCGAACTAGTGTACGAACGGCTCCGGTTGCCTTGCCTGCGCGCGGGGTGTTCGTCCTGGTCAGGGGTGAATGTCAGTGGTCAGTCGTACACTTGTTCGATAGCAGGGTCGGGTGGTGAGCGGAGGTGGTCGCGGTGACGGCGGTGCTCGAGCGTCCGTTTGTCGATGACCTCGCCGTGGACGCGACCCGTGCCGTGTCCGCGGGCGCGGTCGACTCGCTGACGCCTCCCTCCGCTTCGGGCTGGTCGACGGGTTCACCGGTCCCTTCGCCCGCGCTGGTGTGGGCGGATTCGGGTCGGGGTGCGCGTCCGGGTGCGGCGCCCGAGCCGGTGCCCGGTGCTGCGGTGGTGGACCTGGCGGCGGTGGAGGAGTTCCCGCTGCCGGTGGACCTGGCCGCCCTGGTGGCGATGCTGGTCTCGATGCCGGTGGCGGAGGTGTCCGGGGCGGCCCTGGTGAATGGGGTCGCGGCGTGGCGGCAGGTGATCGCGATGGCCCAGGCGGCCCAGGCGGGGTGGGTGCGCGAACTGGTGGCGCGCACGGCGATGGATCCGTTGGTGCGGGTGGCCGATGAGGTGGCGTGCGCCCTGGTGTGCACCCGGCGCCTGGCCCAGGACCTCGTGCTGCGCGCCGACACCACCGCCAGCCACCCGGTGCTGGCCGACGCGTGGGCGGCCGGTGGCATCGAGGCGCGCAAGATCGACGTGATCCTGACCGAGGCCCAGGCCGGCACCACCCTGGGCAGCGCGGTGCGGGACGCGGTGATCGACGACGCCGTGCAGCGTGCCGGGGACCTGACCGCCCCGCAGCTGGCCCGGCACGTGCGCGCCATGGTCCTGGCCGCCGACCCGGACACCGCCGAGAAGCAGCGGCTGGCCGCCCGCGACCGGCGCGGGGTGGTCCTGGACCCGGCCCCCGACGCGATGGCCCGGCTGATCGCCTACCTCCCGGCCGCGGAGGCCACCGCGGCGTTCACCGCGATCGACGCCCTGGCCGGCAACGCCCGGGTGGACGGCGACACCCGCACGGTGGACCAGCGGCGGGCGGACGCGTTCGCGGACATCTTCACCGCCATCCTCGACCGGCAGACCACCCCGGACGGCACCCCGCTACCCCGCAAGCACGGGCAACGGGCCGCGCTGCAGGTCACCGTCGCCGCGTCCACCCTGGCCGGGCTGGACGACCACCCCGGGTTCCTGGGCTCCTACGGGCCGATCCCGGCCCAGGTCGCCCGCGAGCTGGCCCAGGACGCCACCTGGCGGCGCATCCTGACCGACCCCACCGGACAAGCCTGCGCCGTGGACACCCACACCTACCGACCCGGCGCCGACCTGACCCGCACTGTGCAAGCCCGCGACGTGACCTGCACCTTCCCCGGCTGCCGCCAACCCGCCACCCGCTGCGAAATCGACCACCGCACCCCCTATGACCACCACCGGTCAGACCACGAGCAGGGCCTCGAGCCTCAGACGTGCGCGGCGAACCTGCACGCCCTGTGCAAGCACCACCACCAAGCCAAGACGAAACGCTGGTGGCAGGTCACCTACAACCCGACCACCGGGGTCTCCACCTGGACCGACCGACACGGCCTGACCTACGCCCGCCACCCCACCCCCGTCCTGGTCCCCGACCACGCCCTCCACCACCGACCACCCCCACCCCACCCCGGCAACCCACCCTTCTGACACCCGCCACCTGCATCGGTCAGCCACAGGTTGGCCAGGCGCAGCACACCCCTGAGCCGATCACCCGCAGCACACCTCTGAGCCGACCGCCGGCATCGACGCGTCCGCCGACCGCCACCGCGCGCTCCCGCACCATCGCTCGCGCGCAGGCGGTCGACGGCTTCAGGATCGACCGGCGGCTGTCGACGGCTTCGGGATCGACCGCGGCTGTCGGTGGCTACCACCAGGATGGGGCGATGGACGAGGACGATGCTCGGCGGTCGGCGCTCGCGCTGCCCGAGGTGTCGGAGCGACAGAGCTGGGGGCGGCCGGCGTGGTTCCACCGCAACCTGGTCGCGCGGATGTGGGACGACGACCGGCTCACTGTCCGGGTCGAGGACGACGGGGAGCGGCTGGCGCTCGTGGAGCAGGAGCCGGACCTCTACTCGACGACCGACCACCACGCCGGCACGAACCTGGTCCTCATCACGCTCGAGGCCGCGGACGACGTCACCCTGCGCGCGCACCTCGCGGAGTCCTGGTGGTGGGCGGCTCCGCCCGTGCTGCGTCGCCGGTACCCGCAGCTGGGGCCGACGCACGACAGCTGATCCGTCAGGTGGCGTCCGGACGCGGTCCGTACATGATCAGCGCGACACCGAGCAGGCAGACGAGCGCGCCGGTGACGTCCCACCGGTCGGGCTTGAAGTCGTCGGCCACCATGCCCCACGCCAGAGACCCGACGACGAAGACCCCGCCGTAGGCGGCGAGGATGCGACCGAAGTGCGCGTCGGGCTGCAGGGTGGCGACGAACCCGTACAGACCCAGGGCGACGACGCCTGCACCGATCCAGGCCCAGCCGCGGTGCTCGCGCACGCCCTGCCAGATGAGCCACGCGCCACCGATCTCGAGGAGCGCCGCGGCGACGAACAGCACGATCGACCTGGTCACGGTCACGGGTCCTCCAGGCAGGTCGAGGGCTGGTCGCGAGGCAAGGCGAGAGCCAGGTCGGGGTGTGCCGAACCTACCCGGGCACCGGCTACGGGATGCGCCTGAGGAGCGCAAAGCGAACCGGCGACCCCTAGACCGCCCCACGGAGAGAACGCGTCGAGCTCCACCACCCCGACGTCCGGGAACCGCGGCCGCGCCCACCGGCCGTCGTCTCACGCGCCGGACCGCCGGGCCTAGGGTCGGACCATGGCGACGACCGAGCCGGACTGGGTCCGGCACGCGATCTGGTGGCACGTGTACCCGCTCGGCGCGGTCGGCGCGTACCCCGGGCCGCCGCCGGGTCCCGAGGAGCACCGGCTGCTCCGGCTGGTCGCGTGGCTGGACCACGTGGTGGCGCTCGGCGCCTCGGGGATCCTGCTCGGACCGGTGTTCGCATCCACCACCCACGGCTACGACACCGTGGACCACCTGCGCATCGACCCGCGCCTGGGCGACGGGAGCGACTTCGACGAGCTCGTCGCGCAGGCGCACAGCCGGGGCCTGAAGGTGCTGCTCGACGGGGTGTTCAACCACGTCGGGCGCGACTCGGCGATCGCGCGCCGCACGGTGGACGCGCTCGAGGGCCGGTCCGACGACGAGGTCTGGCTGCTCCGCGACGCCGACGGCGGGTTCGTCGGCTTCGAGGGCCACGACGCGCTGGTCACGCTCGACCACGAGCACCCGTCGGTCGTCGACTACGTGGTCCGCGTGATGACCCACTGGCTGGCCCGCGGCGCGGACGGCTGGCGGCTGGACGCGGCCTACGCGGTGCCGACGAGCTTCTGGGCGCAGGTGCTCCCGCGGGTGCGCGCCGAGCACCCCGACGCGTGGTTCGTCGCGGAGGTCATCCACGGCGACTACCCGGCGTTCGTGCAGGAGTCGACCGTCGACTCCCTCACGCAGTACGAGCTGTGGAAGGCCGTCTGGAGCTCGATCCACGACGCCAACCTGTGGGAGCTGGCCTGGTCGCTCACGCGGCACGACGAGTTCCTCGAGACCTTCGCGCCCCAGACATTCGTCGGCAACCACGACACCACCCGCATCGCGAGCACGATCGAGGACGCCCGCCACCGGGCGCACGCGGTCGTCGTGCTGTGCACGGTCGGCGGCACGCCCACGGTCTACGCGGGCGACGAGCTGGGCCTCACGGGCGTGAAGGAGGAGCGCGAGGGCGGCGACGACGCCGTGCGGCCCGAGCTCTCCGCCGACGGCCCGGGCCTCTCGGACAGCCCGGTGCTGCGGCTCTACCAGGACCTCATCGGGCTCCGCCGTCGGCACCCGTGGCTGCACCGCGCGCGCACGCGCCAGGTCGAGCTCACCAACACGACGTTCGTGTACGAGGTCCGGGACGGCGACGACGCCCTGCTGGTCGCGCTCAACCTGGCCGACGAGCCGCTCGCCCGACCGGCCGGAGAGGTGCTCGCGGCCGACGACGACACCCGGGGTCGCGACGACGTCGCGCCGCACGGCTGGGCGGTCGTCCAGCCGTAGCCGCGGGAAGGGCGGCGCACCGGTACCCAGCCGGCACGCCGCCCTCCCCTCACCGCACCCCCGGCGGTGGTCCTGCTACCAGGTCGACGGCGCCGGCGGCACCACGACCGAGGGCCGGTCGTCGCAGGTGATCGTGTTGGGCAGCTCCCACGGCGCGAACCACGGGCCGGTGGTGCCCCCGCCGTCGTTCCCGCCGAGGTCGACGGACGACCACTCGGAGCCGGCCGGCGTGAAGTGGAACGTCCCGCAGTTGTTGATGCCGACCGCACCGACGTTGCGCGCGTCCACGTTCTCGAAGGTGGCCGATCCCGCCGCGCGGGCGCTGAGCACCGAGGTGCCGGTGCCGTCGACGCGGATGTCCTTGAAGTGGACGTCGGTGACCGAGTACAGGTCCTTCACCGGCCAGTCGGCGACGACCATGATCGCGTTGTAGGTGCTGTCGAGGAAGTGGTCGCCGACCACCTGGATGTCCGCGTCGATGCTCTTCTCCAGCGCGAAGAACCAGATGGCGCCGAGCCCGATGTTCCAGTTGAGCTCGTACGTGCCGGCCCGGACGGTGGTGTTGTCGGTGATCCAGAGGTGCCCGGTGAAGGCCTCGGCGCCGAACCGGGAACCGACCTGGATGCCGGAGCCCTCGCGGATCGGGTCGGCGACCAGGTTGCCGACGACCGAGTTGTCGGTGCCGCCGTAGATCGCGATGCCGTTGGCGAGGGTCGGCGTCTGGACCGTGTTGTGGTCGAACGTGTTGCCGGAGTTGGTGGTCTTCTCCGCCCACATCGCGAGCCCGTCGTCGCCGGTGTTCCGCACGACGTTGTTCGACGCGACCGAGTTGGTCACGCCCGTGTGGAAGTTCAGGCCGTCGGCGATCTGGTCGACGATCACGCTGTTCTTGACGACGAGGTTGTTCATCGGACCGTCCACCCACACGCCGACCTTGGTGTGCTGGATGTAGAGGCCGTCGATCGTCGAGTCGCTCAGGGCACCACCGATGCCGTTGACCTGGTCGGTGTCGATGCGCTCGCGCACGTCGCCCTGGATGGCGAACCCGGACAGGTGCACGTTGTGGCTGCCACCCTCCGCGGCGGACTTCCCGTAGAACCCGACGCCAGTGTGCACGGAGCCGTCGGGCGCGGGGGTCGAGAGGGTCACCTGAGAACCGCGGATGATCGTGTACCAGGACCCGGCGCCCTCGATCGTCACGTCGTCCACGACGATGTGCCGGTTCACCTGGTAGACGCCCGGCGGCACGTAGACGGGCAGGTGCTTCGCCTTGGCGAACGCGATGGCCTTGTCGAACGCGGGTGCCGCGTCGCGCCGCCCGGTCGGGTCGGCGCCGAAGAGCAGCACGTTCGCGGCCATCACGCGCACGTGCGGCAGGCCGACCACCTCGGAGTCGAGCAGGTCGACGACCGTCCACGCCGCCGCGGTGCCCACGGGCGCGGTCAGTCGGACCTTCGCGCCGGCGGGGTACGTGCGGCCCAGGAGCAGGCGCTGCTCGTCGTAGAAGTGCATGGGCCGGAACGGCGTCGTCACGGTCGGGGTGGGCGTGGTCGCCGCGGGCACGCAGCCGCACTCGGTGATCCACCAGTCGGGGTGCAGCAGCCCGGCGTTCGGGTCGTTGCTGAACGGGTACTGGTTGTAGAGCCACGAGTACTGCGAGGTCAGCGTCATGGTCCGCCTGTCGCGGCCGTCGACCGTGACCGCCAGCGGAGCGGTGAGGCCGCCGCCGGTGGCCGAGTCGGGGATCGAGTACCGCACGGTGAGCGCGTTCGCCGCCTTCGGCAGGGTGAACTCGACGTACTGCCCGGGCGCGAGCTGGACGGCCGACCGGCCCGACGCCTCCGCGGGCAGCGTGTACGCCGTGCGGTCGGGGCCGATGACGGTGCCGTTGGTGACGGCCCGCTCGGCCTCCTGCTCGAGGAAGCCGACCGAGGCACCACGGCCGGCCACCAGGGCCGGGTCGAGCGCGGCCCGAGTGACGGGCGTGGCGGGCGGGGCGGGCGGACGCCCGTGGGCCGACGCGGCGCCCGCGGTGCCGACGACCACCGCGAGGGCGAGCGCGAGAGCCGTGGCAGGCCTGATGACTGTGTTCCTCACGGGAGCGCCTCCTTGCGCAGCCGGGACGGCGCCGGGTGACAGAGGGACCCGGCGCCGCGTGGACGGAACACACCGTACGGACTGGACAAAGGCGACGACAAGAGCGAATCACACATTGCAAGAACTTACGTGCAGCGCCGCAATATCCGGCACTAGTCGAGCACGGAGATCTCTTCCGAGGTGTCCGACCAGCCCATGAGCAGCCCCTCGTAGGCCTCCACGTCCGTCACTCCCGGCGGGTACGGGATCCGGCGCACCTCGGCCCCCGTCGCGAGGTCGTAGGCGGTCAGACGACCCCCGTCGGCGGCGCCCCACGTGGACGGCACCAGCACGTGGCGGCCGTCGGTGGCCAGCGGGCCGCCCAGCCCCAGGTCCGCAGGCGTCTCCCAGTCGGTCTCGCCCGTGCGCCCGTCGAGAGCGACGAGCGAGCTCGCGGTGGTGACGTAGACGCGGCCCCGGACCACGAGCGCGTCGTCGCCCGGCAGCACGTCGGCGGTCCACCGCGGCCGGCCGGTCGCGCGGTCCCACGCGTGCAGCCGCCCGTCCGCGGTGAGCACCAGGCCGGGCACGGTCCCGTCGTCGACGACCGTCGCCAGCAGCCGCCCGTCGAGCATGCGGTCCCCACCCGGGTCGCCGTCCGTGGACAGCAGGACCGTGGTCTCGTGGTCGTCCGTGCCGGCGTACACCGTCATCACCAGGTCCCCGGTGGTGGGGTCGGTGCTGAAGGCCCTGCCCCCGTCCCCCGGGCGCAGGTCGTCGCGCACCTTCTCGCCCGTGGACGACAGGAGCGCGAGGGCGCCGCCGTTGCTGAACGCGAGGACGTCCCCCGCGGCGAAGAAGGTCCAGAACCGCTCGGGCGCCGCGCCCGGGCTTGCGCCGGGATCCGGGACCAGCGGCTCGGCGTAGCGCCACCGCTCGTCGCCGGTGCGGGGGTCGTGCGCGACCACCTCGATGCCGCGGGCATCCCGGTGGCCCACCAGCAGCTGGTCGGCCAGCACGGCGAGCGGGGAGCCGGCCTCGACCGGCCACCGGACCACCACGTGCCCGTCGGCGGGGTCGAGCACCTCGATGCTGGCGGTCGGAGCCGGGAGCACGAGCGCGGCGCCGTCGTCGTCGATCCGCTGGAAGCCGTCCGTGACCAGGCACGCGACGAACGTCGACACCCGTCCGCTCGGTGCGCTCCCCTGGCACGTGGCGCCCCAGGAGGAGCTCGACGGGACGGCGCGCTCGGCGTCCGGCCCGAGCAGCGGCGTCGACCACACCGTCCCGCCCGACACCGTGTCGGTCGCGGTGAGGGCCCGCGACCCGTCCTCGGCGACGACCACGCTCGCGGACGCGGCGCCGAGGTCGATGCCGGTCCACAGAGCCTCGCCCTCGTCCGGCGAGAGGGTCCGCACCACCTCCAACGAGTCTCCCGGCGGCGGCACCACGCCGGGCACCGCGGCGAGCCGGGCCCTGACCGCGTCCTCCCGGTGGTCGACCACCCACTGCGTGCCGGCGAGCGCCAGCACCGCGACGGCCGCCGACCCCACTGCCCACCGGCGCCGCCGTCGGCGCGGCGGGGTCGGGCCGGGACCAGGCTCGAGGTCCCCGGCACCCTCGAGCAGCTCGACCTGCTGCATCCCTCCGCCGCGCGCCACGACTCAGCCCAGGACCACGAGGCGGCCGTCGTCGCCCCAGCCGAGCAGCAGGTGACCCACCGCCACGCTGGAGCGCAGGCCGTCGGGGAAGGGCACCCGCCACGCCGCGGTCCCGTCGTCCAGCCCCAGCGCCACCAGCTCGCTGCGCGGGCCGCCGACGACCGGTTGGTCGGCGACCACCAAGTGCTCGCCGTCCGTCACCACGAAGCCGGGCACGTTGCCCTCGGTCGTCGCGCCGCGCCAGGCCACCTCGCCCGTGCGTCCGTCGAGCGCGACGACGCCCGCCTGCGTGCTGAGGTACACCCGACCGCGCAGCACCATGGCGTTCACCGAGGCGACGACGTCGGCGGTCCACCGGCGCTCCCCGGTCACGGAGTCCCACGCGCGCAGGGACACGTCCGACGTGAGCACGAGGCCGGGGACGCTGCCGTCGTCGACGGTCAGGGGCAGCAGGCCGCCGGGCAGGTCGACGTCGTGCCTGCCGCGCTGCACCAGCGTCGAGCGCAGCGCGCCGGACCCCGTGCTCGACAGCAGCGCGAGTCGGCGGCTGACGGGGTCGACCACCACGTCGGCGTCCCCGGGGGCGCTCGCCCGCAGCACCGCGCCGGACGGCGAGAGCAGCGCGGCCGTCCAGCCCGGGACGGCGACCGCGACCACGCCGTCGACGGCGAACAGCCGGGTCTCGCCGGCGAAGGACCGGCGGTCGGCGCCGGGCGACGGGGGGCCGTACGTCCAGCGGACCGCCCCGGTGCGCAGGTCCCGCCCGGTCACGGCCGCGTCGGGGACGCTCACGACGGCGAGGCCGGGCAGCACCGCGAGCGCCGTGGCCCCGGGAGCGGCCGTGTCGGCGACGACCCGGCCGTCGCCGGTGTCCAGCACCACGACGCGCGTGGTGGTCGCGGGCTTGCGGGTCTCGACGCCCTCGTCGCCGTACTGCACGAAGCCGTCGCTGACCAGGCACGCCGCCTGCGTCGGGGGCCCCGCGTCGACGGGGACGGGCAGGCAGGTGCCCGCCGCGCTGCGGTCCAGCGACCTCGCCCGCACGGCGTCGGGCCCGAGCAGCGGCGTCGAGAACCGCTGCTCCCCCGTACGCGGGTCGAGCCCGACGAACGCCTGCGAGCCGTCCGCCGCCACGGCCAGACCGACCATGGCCGGGCCGGTGTCGATCCCCTGCAGCAGCACCGCCTGCTCGGTGGGGTCGGGCCGCCACAGCACGCCGATGTCCGGGTCGATCGGGCGAACGACCCCGGGCGTCGCCGCGAGGCGCTGCCGGGCGGCGCGCTCCCGGGCGTCCAGGACCGACTGCGTCACCACGAGCGCGGCGACGACCGCCGCGGCGATCCCGGCGACCGCCCACCACGCGCCGCGCCGCCGGGCGGGAGGGTCGGCGACGACGGCCGGGGCGGCGACCACCTCGTCCAGCTCGACGTGCTGCATCGCGCTGCGCACGCTCACGGGGCTCCCAGCACCGCCGTCGACCCGCCCGAGCCGGCCACCAGCAGGCGGCCCTGCGTCCACGCCGCGTTGAGCCCGTCGGGCAGCGGGTCCTGCCAGAGCGGGTGGCCGTCGGCCAGCGAGAAGGCCGCGAGCGACCCGGCGGTGGTGCCGTCCACCGGGGTCAGGCCCACCAGCAGCACCTGCCCGTCGGTCATCAGCCGCGCCAGCTGGTCGTACGTGCCGGCGGTCGCCGTCCACGCGGTCGCACCCGTGCGGCCGTCGAACGCGACCAGTCCGCCGGGCCCCTCGCCGCTGGTGCAGTACACGCGCCCGTCCAGCACCAGCACCGGTCCGCTGGTGTGCACGTCGGCGGTCCAGCGCAGGGCACCGGTCGCGGCGTCGCGCGCCTGCATGCGGGAGCCCTCGGTGAGCTCGAGGTCCGGCAGGCTCCCGTCGTCGACTGCCCGGTGGACCAGCCGCCCGGGGATCTCGACGTCGGCGCGGTCCGGCCGGACGATCGTCGTCACCACGCGGTCCGTGCCGTAGCCCGACAGCAGCTCGAGGCGGGTCGCCGCCTCGTCGCGGGACAGCCGGTCGAACCGCACGCGCTCGCGCGCCACCGCGCCGTCGGACGCCAGCAGGGTCACCTGCGCACCGGACTCGACCACCCCGACCAGGTCCCCCAGCGCGAACAGGCCGAAGCCGGCGACGTCCCCGGCCGGGTCCACCGCGGGCCGCGGCGACGTGAGCTCCCACCGGACCTCGCCCGTCGTGAGGTCCTGCGCGGTCACCCGGGCGTGCCCGTCCGTGGCGGGCGACGCCACCACGGCGAGCCCGGGCAGGACCGCGAGGTCGAGCGCGGCGGGCGCCGGGTGGTCGGCCAGCACCCGGCCGTCGGTGGCGTCGACGAGCACCACCCGCGACCGCGACGGAGGCCGCGAGTACGTCAGCCGCCCGCCGCCCCCGATGCTGAGCACGACGTCGGTGACCAGGCACGCGACCTGCGCGGGCGCCTGCGGCACGGGCTCGCACGCGGTGGTCGACGCGCGCGCGCCGCGGACCGCGAGCACCGGGTCCGGCTCGGTCAGCCTCGTGGTCCAACGGGCCCCGCCCGTCCGCGGGTCGAGCGCGGCGACGCTCTGGGCGCCGTCGGGCCCGGTGCGCACGCCGACCAGGCTCCCGGCGACGTCGGTGCCGGAGGTCAGCAGCCCGAGGTCGGCGTCGTCCACCCGCCAGAGCTCGACGACGTCCGGTCCGACCGACGGGAGCACCCCGGGCAGCTCGGCGACGCGCGCGAGCTCGGCACGGTCGCGGGCGCTGAGCACCGCCTGGGCGCCGACGAGCCCGACGACGACCGGGACGAGGACGAGCACCCACCACCGCCGGGGTCGCGGGGGCGCGGTCGGTGGCGCCGGCGGCTGCACGTCGTCGAGCAGCTCGACCTGCGCCATGTGACGCCGCGGTCCCATCCTCCGACGCTACCCGCGGGCCGCGCGCAGCGCGCTGCCGCGTCGCTCACCACCGGTGCGCGACGTCCACCACCAGGCGGGACGAGGTGCCGGGGCCGGCGAGCGTGAACACCCGGAACGGCAGCCGCGCGCGGACCCCGAGCCCGACGCTCGTGTACCCCTCGAAGGATCCGGCGAACACCACCTGCCGGAAGGTCCGGTAGCCGGTGACGTTGCGGAGCTCGCGCGGGTTGGCCGGGCTGTAGGTCGGCACGCCGGCGGGGGTGTAGGCGGGGTCGTTGACCGTGATCTCCAGAGCCGCGCCGCCGCGGGTCGGGATCACCGCCCCGGAGCCGTCCTGCGTCACCTGCGGCACGTAGCGCACGGTGTAGCCACCGACCCCGCCGGCCACGTCGATCACGAGCCGGTCGTAGCACGCATGCCGGCCGGTGCGGACGTTGACCACGGGCGCCTGCGACAGGCCCGGCGCCGACTTCTCGAGCGAGCCCCACACCTGGCCGCAGAAGGGCGCCGCCGACGCGGAGGACGCCGGGACCACGAGCAACGCACCCACCAGCAGCACGATCGTCCAGAATGCACGCCTCATCGCACGACCTCCTCGTCGCGCGGGCACCCCCTCGATGCCCGATCCTTCAGGTTACGCCGGAGACCCATGACATAACGGGTGAAACGGGTGCATCCTCGACACAGCGAAGCCCGGCCGCCGGGTGGAGAGGAGCCGGCGGCCGGGCGTCGTCGTCCGGGCCTACCTCAGCCCGTTGGAGAGCGAGCTGATCAGCTCGCCGTTGGACGTGTCACCCGACAGCTCCCAGAAGAAGGTGCCGCCGAGGCCCTTGTTCTTGGCCCACGTCATCTTCCCCGCGAGCGTGCTGGGCGTGTCGTAGCTCCACCACTCGGAGCCGCACTTCGCGTACGCCGTGCCACCGACGGTCCCCGTCGCCGGGCACCTCGTCTTGAGCACCTTGTAGTCCTCGATGCCGGCCTCGTAGGTGCCGGGCGCGGCGCCGCTGGCCGAGCCGCCCGGCGCCGACTGCGTGACCCCGGTCCAGCCGCGGCCGTAGAACCCGACGCCGAGCAGGATCTTGTTCGCCGGGATGCCCTTGCCGATGAGCTTGGTGATGGCGTCCTCGGAGTCGAAGCCCTGCTGCGGGATGCCCGGGTAGGACGTGAGCGGCGAGTGGGGCGCGGTCGGCCCGGTGGGGTTGAACGCGCCGAAGTAGTCGTACGTCATCGGCATGATCCAGTCGAGCTTCTGGGCCCCGCCGGCGTAGTCGGCGAGGTCGATCTTGCCGCCGGACGAGCCGTCGGCCGTGATGGCCGCCGTTACCAGCGCGCTGCTGCCGAACGTGGTGCGCAGCGCGGTCACGACCGCGGTGAACGCCGCCGGGCCGCTCGAGTCGCACTGCAGGCCGCAGGCGTTCGGGTACTCCCAGTCGATGTCGATCCCGTCGAACACCCCAGCCCAGCGCGGGTCGTTCACCAGGTTGTAGCAGGAGGTGGCGAACGCCGTCGGGTTGGCGGCGGCCTGCGTGAAGCCGGACGACCAGGTCCAGCCGCCGAACGACCAGACCACCTTCAGGCCCGGGTGCATGGCCTTGAGCTTCTTAAGCTGGTTGAAGTTGCCGCGCAGGGGCTGGTCCCACGTGTCCGCGACGCCGTCGACCGAGTCTGCCGCCGTGTAGGCCTTGTCGTAGTCGGCGTACGAGTCGCCGACCGCGCACTGCCCGTTCGCGGGGTTGCCGAACGCGTAGACGATCGTGGTCAGCTTCGCTGCCGACCCGCTCGTCTCGATGTTCTTCACGTGGTAGTTGCGGCCGTACACGCCCCACTCGGTGAAGTAGCCGACCACCTTCTTGCCACCGGGGGGCGGGGGCGTCGTGGTCGTCGGCGTCGGGGTGGGGGTCGGGGTGCTGGTGGGCGTGGTGGTCGGCGTCGGCGTGCTGGTGGGGGTGCCACCGGTGCAGGCGACGCCGTTGATGGTGCACGCCGTGGGCGTCGCGAACGGACCGGTGGCGATGTAGCCCCAGGTCTGCGAGGCGCCGGCCGCGAGGTTCGCGGCCCAGCTCTTGTTCACGGCCCGGTAGTGGTTGCCCGTCCGGGTGATGTCGGCGTCCCACGAGCTGCTGATGGTGTCGCCGGCCGGGAGGTCGAACTCGAGCGTCCAGCCGGTCACGACGGCGGACCCGGAGTTGGTGACCTTGACGTTGACCTGGTGGCCGGTGCCCCAGTCGCCGGCGGAGGTGAAGGTGGCGGAGATCGTGCCGGCCGCGAACGCCGGCTGGGTCACGACCAGCGCGGCGACGAGCGTCGCCAGGGCGGCGAGCGCCGCGGCGAGGAGGGCGGGACGTCGTCGTCCCGCCGGTGTCCGTGCGGAGTGTCGAGCGAAGGCCATCGTGCGGTCCCCTGTCCATGATCGGAGCGTCGAATATGTAAGGAGTGTGTACTAATGGTTCACAAGGGACGCTAACAAGAGTCACAGGGTGGAGTCAATGCCTCGCGGCGCATCCGTCGGGCCGTGGGGAAATGGCACGGCGTCGGAGGAATTCCGGGAATGCGCTGCCCGGGCCCGGGTCGACATCACCGTGGACTGAGCAGATCGACACGTGTCACTGCGCCGACGGAAGCCTCCCGGCCCGCTCGGGCGACGACATCGGAAAAGCACCCCACGGCCATCGACATACGGGCGAGACGAGCATTTCTCGGGGGGCGAAGAATGCCCGGGAAGCCCGCGGACCGGTGCCGGGGTTGAGAGGAGTGAGGGTGTCCGTGCCGCGCGCGACGCGCGTGTCGCCCGGCATCTGTCGGTGGAGGCGCGCACGATGGACGACAACCGGATCGAAGGAGCGACGGAGATGACGGTCGTCGACCAGCACCACCAGGTCGATCCCGCGCTGGAGGCGCAGGTGCGCCGCGAGCTCGCGGGGGCGCCCTGGTTCGAGCTCGCGGCGGCCGCCAGCCGCGCGCACCACGAGTACGACGAGGCCGTGCACCACCACGACGACGCCCGCGCCCGGGTGGCGCGCGACCGGCACACGGTGCTCGAGCGGCTGCTCGCCGACGAGGCCGCCCGGCGCCACCGGGGGGCGTAGGCCTCAGCGGCGGACGCGGTCGTCCGACGGCGCCCAGCCCGGCCGCTGGGCCCGGCTCCCGGTCCGGTCGGGCCGGCTGCGGTACACGACGTACGGGCGCCACAGGTAGAACACCGGCACGCTCAGCACGTGCACCAGCCGGGTGAACGGCCAGAGGGCGAACAGCAGCATCGCGACCATCGCGTGCGCCTGGAACCCGAACGGGGCGTCCGCCATGAGGTCGGGCTGCGGCTGGAACAGGAAGATGCTCCGGAACCACTCCGACACCCCGGTGCGGTAGTCGTAGTCCCCGTTGAGGTTGAGCACGGATCCGGCGACGGTGTTCCAGACGCCCAGCACGATCACGAGCGCGAGGAACAGGTACATCACCTTGTCCATCCGCGTCGTGGCGCTGAACACGGGCCCCACCGTCCGGCGGCGGTAGATCAGGAGCGTGAGGCCGACCAGCGTGCAGAACCCCGCGACGGCCCCGACCGACACCGCCACGGCGTGGTACGCCTCGTCGGAGATGCCGACGGCCGACGTCCAGCTCTCGGGGACGCCCAGGCCCATCACGTGGCCGAAGAACACCGCGAGGATCCCGAAGTGGAACAGCGGGCTCCCCCACCGCAGCAGCCGGCTCTCGTAGAGCTGCGACGAGCGGGTGGTCCAGCCGAACTTGTCGTACCGGTACCGCCACACGTGCCCGCCGACGAAGAACGCCAGGCACACGTACGGCACCACGACCCAGAGCAGCACGGCGCTCATCGGGGCATCCCCGCCATCGCGCCGTACGGCTCGAGCCCGACCTGCTCCCCGGGCGGGCCCTCCGCCGCCAGCCGCGCCACGGCCTCCCGCTCGTCCCCCCGCAGCGGCGGCAGCGTCGAGCAGACCGCCGTCAGCGCACCCGCCCACGGGGAGCCACGGTCCACCAGCGCGAGCCGCAGCAGCTCCAGCCCGGCCCGGTGCTCGAGCAGCAGCCGCGTGCCCGCCTCGACGTCGGCGGTCGCGCTGAACTCCAGCACGACGCACAGGTGGTCGGGGAGCTCGTCGGCGCTCACCTCCAGGCCGGCCGCCCGGAACGCGCGCTTGAACGCGAGCAGCGCCATGCCGCGCTCCCGGGTGTCGCCGTACGCGTAGTACGTCAGGTAGAGGCAGATCTTGCGGCGCAGGTCGAACGTGTCGACGTACTCGGCGGTCAGCGCGTCGAGCGGGGTCGCGGCAAGGTGGTCGAGCACCGGGTCGAAGGCCGGCGTCGGGGAGATCGCGCGCAGGTCGGGCACCCGCGCGACGAGCTCCTCCGTCGGGTACTCGAGCAGCAGCGCGGCGATCCGGTGGGTGAGCGCCCGGGTGCGGGCGTCGTCGGGCCTCATGACGGGTCCTTCCGCTCGGGGAACACGCCGGGCGGCGGGGAGCCCTTGCCGTCCCAGTTGAGCAGGTTGACCCGCGCGCCCGGCCGGCCGGTACTGGTGACCTCGTCGGCGGTCTGCCGGTCCTTGAGCGCCCGGAAGTTCTCGACGGCGAGGGGCGTGCCGGCCCCCGAGCCCTCGCCGAACGGCCCCGAGCCGCCCATGCCCGGGCCGCCCTCGTAGTCGAGGCTGCACTCGGTGGCCAGCTCCTCCAGGTCGTGCGCGGCCTCGGCGTGCGCGGGCGGGATGACGTAGCGCTCGTCGTACTTCGCGATGGCCAGCAGCCGGTACATGTCGAGCATCTCCTGCTCGGACATCCCGACGGCGGCGGGGATGGTCGGGTCGGCGTCGCGACCCATCGAGATGTCCCGCATGTACGACCGCATCGCGGCGAGCTTCTTGAGCACCCCCGTCACCGGGACGGTGTCCCCGGCGGTGAACAGCTCGGCCAGGTACTCCACCGGGATCCGGAGCTGGTCGATCGCGGCGAACAGGTTGCCGCGGGACTCGGCGTCCTCGCCCGTCTCCGCGACCGCGTCCACCACGGGCGACAGCGGCGGGATGTACCAGACCATCGGCATCGTGCGGTACTCCGGGTGCAGCGGGAGCGCCACCTGGTAGGTGCTGATCAGCGCCCAGATCGGCGAGCGCTGCGCGGCCTCGATCCAGTCGCGAGGGATGCCGGCGCGCTCGGCCTCGCGGACCACCTCGGGGTCGTGCGGGTCGCAGAACACGCCGCGCTGCGCCTCGAGCAGGTCGTGCTCGTCGGTCACCGACGCGGCCGCCAGCACCTTGTCGGCGTCGTAGAGCACCAGCCCCAGGTAGCGCAGACGCCCCACGCACGTCTCCGAGCAGACGGTGGGCAGGCCCACCTCGATGCGCGGGAAGCAGAACGTGCACTTCTCGGCCTTGCCGGTGCGGTGGTTGAAGTAGACCTTCTTGTACGGGCAGCCCGTCACGCACTTGCGCCAGCCCTTGCACCGGTCCTGGTCGACCAGCACGATCCCGTCCTCGGCCCGCTTGTAGATGGCGCCCGAGGGGCACGACGCGGCGCACGACGGGTTGAGGCAGTGCTCGCAGATGCGGGGCAGGTAGAACATGAAGGTCTGCTCGAACTCGAGCTTGATCTTGGTGGAGACCCTGGCCAGGATCGGGTCGCTGACGGCCGTCGCGGCGCTGCCGCCCAGGTCGTCGTCCCAGTTGGCGCTCCACCCGATCTGCATGGGCTCGCCGCTGATGAGCGAGCGCGGCCGGGCCACCGGCGTGTGCTCCTGCAGGGGCGCGGTGGTCAGCGTCGCGTAGTCGTAGGTCCACGGCTCGTAGTAGTCGTCGAGCGACGGCATCTTGGGGCTGACGAAGATCGTCGCCAGGTTCTTCAGCCGGCCGCCCGCCTTGAGCTTGAGCCGGCCGCGCTTGTTCAGCGTCCACCCGCCCTGCCAGCGCTCCTGGTCCTGGTACGTGCGCGGGTACCCCTGCCCGGGGCGCGTCTCCACGTTGTTGAACCAGACGTACTCGGTGCCCGCGCGGTTGGTCCACGCCTGCTTGCAGGTGACCGAGCACGTATGACAGCCGATGCACTTGTCGAGGTTCATCACCATCGACATCTGCGCCATGATCCGCATCAGTACTCCACCTCCTGCGAGCGCCGACGGATGACCGTGACCTCGTCGCGCTGGTTGCCCGTGGGCCCCAGGTAGTTGAACGCGAAGGTCAGCTGCGCGTAGCCACCGATCAGGTGGCTCGGCTTCATGAGGATGCGGGTCAGCGAGTTGTGGATGCCGCCCCGCTTGCCCGAGGTCTGCGAGCGCGGCACGTCGATGAGCCGGTCCTGCGCGTGGTGCATGTAGACCGTGCCCTCCGGCATCCGGTGCGACACGATCGCGCGGGCGACCACGACGCCGTTGCGGTTGACCGCCTCGATCCAGTCGTTGTCCGCGACCCCGATCTTGTCGGCGTCCTTCTGGCTCATCCAGATGCCCGGGCCGCCCCGCGAGAGGCTGAGCATCAGCAGGTTGTCCTGGTACTCGGAGTGGATGGACCACTTGTTGTGCGGGGTCAGGTACCGCACCGCGATGCCGAGCTCGCCGGTCGACCCGATCTGCGGCTCCCCGAACAGGGCCGCCATGTTCAGCGGCGGCCGGAAGACCGGCAGGTTCTCCCCCAGCTCGGTCATCCAGTCGTGGTCGAGGAAGAAGTGCTGCCGGCCGGTGAGGGTGTGCCAGGGCTTGAGGCGTTCGACGTTGATGGTGAACGGCGAGTAGCGCCGGCCGCCCGACTCCGAGCCGGACCACTCCGGCGAGGTGATGACCGGGGTCGGTGCGGCCTGGGTGTCCGCGAACGTCACCTGCTTGCCCTCGTGCTCGGCGGCCAGGTCCGCCAGCTTCCGGCCCGTGCGCTTCTCCAGCGCGTGGAACCCCTCGGTGGCCAGGTGCCCGTTCGTGGTGCCGGACATCGCCAGGATCGCCTCGCACACGTGCACGTCGCGCTGCAGCGACGGCCGCCCGTCGCCCGCACCCCCGCGCACGAGCCCGTTCTTCTTGCCCAGGTACTCGATGGGCCTGGTCAGGTCGAACGTGATGCCCTTGGTGGTCGCGCCGAGGGAGGAGGCCAGGGGACCGAGCGCGCCGAGCTTGTCGGCGACCGCGGGGTAGTCGCGCTCGACGACGACCAGCCTCGGCATCGTCACGCCCGGCACCGGGTCGCACTCGCCGGCCTTCCAGTCGCGCACGATCCCGGACGGCGTCGCCATGGCGTCCGGGGTGTCGTGCGTGAGCGGCACCGCGACGACGTCCTGCCGCACGCCCAGGTGCGTCGCCGCCTGCGCGCTGAACGCCTTCGCGATCTCGTGGAACGCGTCGAAGTCGGTGCGGGTCTGCCACGGCGGCGCGATGGCCGGGTTGAACGAGTGCACGAACGGGTGCATGTCGGTGCTGCTCAGGTCGTACTTCTCGTACCAGGTGGCCGCGGGGAGGACGACGTCGGAGAACACCGTGGTCGACGTCATCCGGAAGTCGAGCGTGAGCAGCAGGTCGAGCTTGCCGCGCGGAGCCTCGTCCCTCCAGACGACGTCGCGGGGCCGGTGCTCGGGCGGCGCCTCGTCGGCCCGCAGCGAGGAGTCCGTGCCCAGCAGGTGCTCGAGGAAGTACTCGTTGCCCTTGGCCGAGCTGCCCAGCAGGTTGGACCGCCAGATGGTCAGCACGCGCGGGAAGTTCTCCGGGGCGTCCGGGTCCTCCCCCGCGAACCGCAGGGAGCCGTCCTGCAGCGCGGCGGGGACGTACTCGGTGGCCGGGACCCCGGCCGCGGCGACGTCGTCCGCGAGGGTCAGCGGGTTGCGGTCGAAGGTGGGGTACGAGGGCATCCAGCCCAGCCGCGCCGACTGCGCCAGCACGTCCGCCGTGGTCATGCCCGCCCAGAGGCCGCCGGCCTTCGAGGCCGCGAGCGCGTCGGCGCCGAACTGGTCGTACCGGAACTGGTCGGTGTGCAGGTACCAGTACGCGGTCTGGATCATGTTCCGCGGCGGCCGCGACCAGTCGAGCGCGTTCGCGTACAGGCCGTACCCGGTGATCGGGCGGACCTTCTCCTGGCCCACGTAGTGCGCCCAGCCACCGCCGTTGACGCCCTGGGTGCCGCACAGCGCGGTCAGCGTGAGGAACGCGCGGTAGATCGTGTCGGCGTGGAACCAGTGGTTGGTGCCGGCGCCCATGAGGATCATCGACCGGCCCTTCGACTCCTCCGCGTTGGCGGCGAACTCGCGCCCGATCTTCTCGGCCTTGGCCGCGGGCACCCCGGTGATCGCCTCCTGCCAGGCGGGGGTGCACGGCGAGGACTCGTCGTCGTACCCCGTGGGCCACGTGCCGGGCAGCCCGTCCCGCCCGACGCCGTACTGGGCCAGGAGCAGGTCGAACACCGTGGTGACCGTCCGACCGGCCACCTGGCGGGTCGGGACCCCGCGGACGATGGTGCCGGCGGACCCGTCGACCGCGTCGAACCGCGGGAGGGTCACCGCGACCGGTCGCGAGCCGGCGCCGGCCGCGCTCAGCTGCGGCTCCACCGAGGCCAGGTCGAGGTTCCAGCGCCCCTCGCCCTCGGCGCCGAACCGGAACCCGAGCGACCCGTTCGGCACGACGGGCGCGCCCGACGCCCCGTCCAGCAGGACCGTCTTGAACTGCGCGTTCTCCGACGCCTCCCCCAGGTCCGCGGCGGTGAGGAACTTGCCGGGCACGAACCCGTCGCCGTCCGGATCGAGGGTGATCAGGAACGGCAGGTCGGTGAACTTCTTCACGTACCCGTCGAAGTACGGCGTGGTCCGCTCGACGAAGAACTCGCGCAGGATCACGTGCCCCATCGCCATCGCGAGCGCCCCGTCGGTGCCCGGGGCCGGGGCCAGCCACTCGTCGGCGAACTTCACGTTGTCCGCGTAGTCGGGCGACACCGCGACGACCTTCTGCCCGCGGTACCGCGCCTCGACCATCCAGTGCGCGTCCGGCGTGCGGGTCACGGGCACGTTCGAGCCCCACATGATCAGGTAGCCGGCGTCCCACCAGTCCCCCGACTCGGGCACGTCGGTCTGGTCGCCGAACACCTGCGGCGAGGCCACCGGCAGGTCCGCGTACCAGTCGTAGAACGAGAGCATCGGCGCGCCCAGCAGCGCGTAGAACCGGGCGCCTACCCCGTGCGACACCATCGACATCGCCGGGATGGGCGAGAACCCGGCGATCCGGTCCGGGCCGTGCTCCTTGATCGTGTGCACGTGCGCGGCGGCCACCATCTCGACGGCCTCGGCCCACGACGCCCGCACCAGCCCGCCCTTGCCGCGCGCCGCCTTGTACCGCGCGGCGCGCACGGGGTCGCCGACGACGTCCGCCCACGCGAGCACCGGGTCGCCCAGCCGGGCCTTGGCCTCGCGGTACATCTCGAGCAGCACGCCGCGCACGTACGGGTACCGGACCCGCGTGGGCGAGTAGGTGTACCAGGAGAAGGCGGCTCCGCGGGGGCAGCCCCGCGGCTCGTACTCCGGACGGTCGGGGCCGGTCGACGGGTAGTCGGTCTGCTGGGCCTCCCACGTGATGATGCCGTCCTTGACGAACACCTTCCACGAGCACGAGCCCGTGCAGTTCACGCCGTGCGTCGACCGGACCACCTTGTCGTGGCTCCAGCGGTCCCGGTAGAACGTGTCGGCGTCGCGCCCCCCGATCTGGTGCAGGGTGCGCAGGTCGGGCGACACCTCGTTCTTCTGCAGGAACCTCCTCGTCCTCAGCAGCGCCTCGACGACCCCCTCGTCCAGGCCCGGGTGGCGTCCCTGCTCGATCGTCATGCCGGCTCCCTAGCTGGTGGTGGTGGTGACCTGGGCGGCGCGCAGACGGGCGGCCCGGCGGACCGGACCCCACGTGAACAGGGCGACGGCCAGGGCCGTCGCGGCGAGCAGGACGTAGCCCAGGCTGTAGTCGCCGACGCGGTCGTACGCGGCGCCCATCACCAGCGGCGGGAAGAAGCCGCCCAGGCCGCCGGCGGCGCCGACGATGCCGGTGACGGCCCCCACCTTGTCCGCCGGCGCCACCTGCGCGACCAGGGCGAACACCGCGCCGGACGCCGCGCCGAGCGCCGCGGCGAGGCCGAGGAACGCGATCGTGGCGACCGGCACCAGGGGCAGCTCGAGGGCGGCGACCAGCGCCAGGACCGTGACCGCCCCGAACGCGACCAGGAGGACCGGCACGGGGCCCACCCGGTCGGACAGCGTCCCGCCGACCGGCCGCATGACGACGGCGAGCACCACGAAGCCCGCCGTGCGCGCCGCGGCGTCGGCCGCCGTGAGGTCGTAGGCGTTCACGAGGTAGGTGGGCAGGTAGACGCTGAACGCGACGAAGCCGCCGAACCCGAGCGCGTACAGCAGCGAGAGCTGCCCGGTCGCGGGGATGCGGGCGGTCGCCCAGGTCCGGGCCAGGAACGACCCCTGCGGCGCCGCACGCCCCGGCCGGTCGCGCAGCAGCAGGGCCGAGACCACCGCGTACACCGCGAGCACGCAGGCGACGAGCACGAACGGGGCCTCGTGCCCGTAGGCGTCGGTGATCCGCACCGTGGTGAACGCGGAGATCGCCGTGCCGCCCATGCCCAGCCCGAAGATGCCGAGCGCGGTGCCCCGCCGCTCGGGCGCGAACCACTGGTTGACCGCGGGCACACCGATCGCGAACGCGGTCCCGCCCAGCCCGAGGAAGAATCCGCCGACGAGCATCGCCGGGTAGGTGTCCGCCACGAACCCGATGAACAGCACCGGCAGGATGGTCAGCACCGTGACGGTCGGGAACATGCGGCGCGAGCCGTACCGGTCGGTGAGCGCCCCGACGGGGATCCGGCCGAGCGAGCCGACGATGACCGGCACCGCGACCAGCACCGACTGCTGCACCCCGGTCAGGCCGAGCGCCTTGCCGTAGGCGCCGCCGAGCGGGCCGATGAGCGCCCACGCCCAGAAGTTGACCAGGAACCCGATCGTCGCGACGACGAGCACCCGCACCGCGGTGCGGCCGTCGGCCTGCTCCACCATGAGACCCCCCGAACTCGGTCCGGCGTCGTTGCGCGGACCTGGCGTCCCTCGGAAGTTAGCACTGCCGGGGGGTGCAGAGATCGGGACCTTAGGCCCTGGCCAGACCTCCCCCGGCAGTGCCGTCCGGATCACGGTGCGCAGTACCGTGACCTGCATGACGAGCGGCCGCCCGGCGCCGCGCCGAACGGGCGCCGGCGACATGCTCCGGGCCGCCCTGCGCGACGTCGGCCAGACCGTCGCGCACGCCGACCTGGCACTTCTCTACTGCGCCACGGTCACCGTCGTCACCATCGTCGTGATGCTGCAGCCCGCCGAGCGCACCGCCCAGATCCTCGACCGGGCGAGCGGAAACCTGAACAACCTGCGCGCCGAGCCGCTGGTCGCGATGTTCGGCAGCGCGTTCGTCGTGGAGGGTGTCTCAGGACTGCTGCTCGTCCTGCAGCTGCTGGTCGTCCTCGCCTACCTGCAGCGGTTCGTCGGCCGGCTCGCCTCGCTGGTGGTCGGGCTGGCCGGGCACGTCGTGGCCGGCCTGTTCGTGGCTGTGGGGGTGGCGACCGGGATCTTCCACGGGTTCGTCGACGAGAGCGTGGCAGGGGCCACCGACGTCGGGGTCAGCTACGTCATGGCCGCCTGCATGGGGTTCCTCGTGCTCGAGATCCCGCAGCGCTGGCGCTGGTGGTACCTCGGCGCGACCGCGGCCTACTGGCTGCTGCCCGGCACGATCGATCCCACGTTCACCGACGTCGGGCATGCCTCCGCACTGGCCATCGGCCTGCTGCTGGCCCTCGTCGCCGCTCGCGTGGTCGCCGCCGACCACCGGCGGCGCGCACCGGGGTGATCAGACCTCCCCCGGCAGTGCCGTCCGGATCACGATGCGCGTCCACGCGCCGAGGTACAGCCGGTCGCCGTCCTCGATCTCGCGGCGCTGGCCGACCGGGATCGGGGTGGTGGGCAGCGGGTCGCCCGCGCGGCTCACATAAGTGCCGTTGGCGGACTGCAGGTCCTCCACCCACCAGCGCTGGCCGTCGGTGTTGAGCTGGCAGTGCCGGCGGGACACCCCGGAGTCCGTGCCGCAGTCGATCGCGGGGTGGATGTTCCGGGACACCGACGGGCGACCCACCAGCACGCTGCGCTCGCGCAGGGGCACCAGCCCCGGCAGGCCCGCGGACGGCATGGGGTCCTCCGGCTGCTGCGCGGCGTACCAGTCGGGGTCCACCCAGATCTCGGCCACCCACGACTCCTGGCCGTCGGGCGCCGGGGTGGGCAGGGCCGGCGTCGGGGCGACGGGGTCGGGCGCGGGGGCAGGTGTGGGGGCGGGCGTCGGGGTCGAGGCTGGGGCGGGATCCGCCTCGGCCGGCAGCGAGCCCGTCGTGAAGTCGTAGCCGCACGTCTCGCAGAACAGCGCGAGCGACGACGCCGGCGCGCCGCAGTGCGGGCAGGTGGTCGTCGTCGCCGCCACGGCCGGGGTCGGTGCGGACGCCGGCGCGGCGGCGCTCTCGATCGGGGCGCCGCAGACGTCGCAGTAGTCGGTCGAGGTCGAGGCGTGGCCCTCGGGGCACAGGACCGTGCTCACCGGCGGACCCGGGTGGTCTTGGTGGACGCGGTGTCGAGCGCCATCTCGTCGAGCTTGTCGGCGTTGCGCTTGAGCCGCACGGTGCCCTTCTCCTCGTCGTCGACGTCGACCACCCGGCGCAGCTTGGAGGTGGCCTCCTCGTTGCCCGTCTCGGCCGCCAGCTGCACGGCGCGGCCCAGCTTGACGGTCGCGGTCGCCTCGTCGCCGGCCGCCTTCGCCGCCAGGCCCTCCTGGATCACCGCGGCGAGCTCGGCCTGCCCGGTGTAGTGCGCGACCTCGGGGTTGATGCGCGCGGTCAGCGAGCTGTCGTCGGACCAGCGCGCCTTGACCAGGCCGGACGCCTTGACCTCGCCCCCGACGGCGATCTGCACGCGCGCGGCGAGCTGCTCGGAGCCGACGGGCTTCGAGGCCACCCGCACGGCCACGTGGTAGTCGCGGGACTCGTCGCCCCACGCCCCGGTCGGGTACGAGCCGGTCAACGCGTTGACCTCGGTGCGGCGCGAGGTGAGGTCCTCGACCGTGGGCGCCACCCGGCGGACGAACAGCACCTGCGCGCCCTGCGGGGCCCACACGCGCAGCTCGGCGTCGGCGACGCCCTTGGACATCGACTCGTTCACCAGCGCCTTGAAGTCCGCGGCGATGTCAGCAGGGTTGCGGATGAGGTCGACGGTGCCCAGCAGCGCGGTCGCGATCTCGCGCAGCTCGGCCACCTCCCAGCTCGACCCCACGCCGCGCGCGTCGCACTGGAAGTGGCCCGTGACGGCGGAGATGGCCTTCGAGAGCTCGCCGCGCGGCTCCGACTCGTTGCGGCCGTCGGTGAGCAGGATCGCGTGCCGCTGGGTGGCCTGCGGGACCGTCGCGAAGATCGCGTCGGCGAGCCGCAGCCACGTGCTCATCGCGGTGCCGCCCGACGGGCGCATGAACGAGATGGCGCGCTTGGCCTCCTCGCGTGCGCCCGGCTCCATCTGCACGATGGCGACCGGGGCGTTCGGGTAGGGGAACGCGCGGTTGGCCACGTGGCTGCCGCCGACCACCGCGAACCAGGTGCCGTCGACGATCTGGTCGACCGCCACCTGCGCCGCGTGCTTGGCGGCCTCGATGTTGGGGCCGCTCATCGAGCCGGACGTGTCGATGATGACGATCTCGGCGACCTCGCCCGTGCCGGTGGCCGCCGATCCCGCGCCGGTGCTGGTCACGGTGACGATCGCGTGCACGTCCGTGGCACCGTCGGAGAGGAACTCGTTCTGGAACACCTCGGTGCGGAAGTCGGCCACTGTGGCTCCTCAGGCTGCGTTGTCGTCGGTGAGGACAGTATCGAGGTCGACGCGGGCCAGCGCCGCGGTGATGTTGTCGTGGCCGCCCTGCTCGTTGGCCCAGCGGACCAGCTCGGCGGCGATCGCGTCGGGGGCGGGCCCGTGCGCGTCGACGGCGCGGTGCAGCAGGTCCGCGACGTCCGCGGCCTCGGAGCAGTAGTTCCACAGCCCGTCCGAGCAGACGAGCACCCACCCCGGACCCTGCGCGCGCGTGGTGGCCGTGCTGGGCACCACGGTCTCGGCGTCGGCACCCAGCCAGCGGGTGATCGCGTGGCCCTCGGGCGAGGCCTCGGCGCGGGCCCGCGGCACCCCCCGCGCGATCATCTCGTTCGCGGCCGAGTCGTCGACGCTCACCTGCCGCGCGGCGCCCTCGTCGGGCACCCAGTACACGCGCGAGTCGCCGAGCCATCCCGCCACGACCGTCGGTCCGTCGACGACGGCGGCCACGAACGTGCACGACGGCGGCTCGGTGCGCTCGGCCATGTCCCCGATGGCGTCCGCGATGCCCCGGTCGGCCGCCGCGGCCGCCGTGACCAGCAGCGCCGACCAGGTGCCGACCGAGCTCGGGGTCGAGCCCTTGACCAGGACGTCGCGCGCGGCGCGCGCCGCGGCCAGGCTCGCGATGTCCGAGTCGGCCACGGAGGAGACCCCGTCGCACACCACGAGCACGGCGGTGGTGCCGCTGACCGCCAGGGCCATCGCGTCCTCGTTCTTGCTGTGCCGGCGGCCGCGGTCGCAGACGCCCCCGACCTGCGCCGACGGCAGCTCGCTCCAGTGGTCGCGCGCGCTGGCCGCCGGCTCGCCGCACAGCTCGCAGTACCCGTCGGCGGCGATGCTCCCGCCGCACGCGCGGCAGACGGCGGCCGCCACCGGGTCGGCGGCCTCGACCGCCACGACGGGCAGCGCGGGGGCGACCCCGAGCGGCGCACCGCACTGCTCGCAGAACGCCGCTCCCTCGCCGGCGACCGTGCCGCACGCCAGGCAGGTCACCACGTGGTCCACCGGCGCACGCCGTTGGCCTGGTCGACCAGCTCGATCCGCTCGTCGGGCTCCTCGGCCAGCGAGGCGTACTCCCGCAGGGCGCCCTCGAGCGCGTCGCGCAGCTCGGGCTCCTGCGCCGGCACGCCGCCCAGGGTGACGGTGCGGGACGGCCCGTGCTCGAGCACCGCGCTCAGGGCCGACCCCAGCACGTCCACCCGCAGCGCCGCTCGCGCGCGCGGCTCGATCGACACCGCCTGCACGCTGGCCAGCGCGTCGGACAGCGCGCGCAGGTCGGACCCCGACGCGGCCAGCAGCTGCGCGCGCATCATCCGGGAGTCGACATACGAGCTGCGGGTGGCCGTGACCAGCTCCAGCGCCGCGAGCGCCCCGGCCGTGTCGCCGCGCGCCCGCCGGATCCGGGCCAGGCCGAACGCGGCCGGCGCGGTGTAGTTCGCGTCCGAGCGCGCGCAGATGACGTAGAGCGACTCGGCGATGTCCGGCTCGCCGCTGAGCTCGCACGCGGTGGCCAGCGCGAGCTTGGGCGCGAGCTCGCCCGGCACCTGCCCGTAGACCGCGTTGAACGACGCCCGCGCCGCCACGGGGTCGCCGGCGTGCAGCTGCGCCAGACCCCCCAGCCACGCCGCGCGCCACTCCCACGGGTCCTCGCCCAGCACCTGGGACAGGGTGGCGTCGAGCACGTCCTGGCGCCCGGCCTCGATCGCCGCGGCGGCCCGCCGCAGCCGGACCTCGACGGAGTCCTCGGGGGCGTCGGCCAGCGCGGCGATGCGCTGCACCGGGTCGCTCACGTTGACGCCCGCGAGCCAGCTGGCCGAGGGGTCGCCCGGGTCCACCTTCAGCGCGGGCAGCTGGTCCCAGGCCAGCGGGTGCCCCGCCTCGTCGGACGTCGGCGCCTCGAACAGCACGGACGCGGCCGAGTGCAGCGCGGGGCTGCCCGGGCCGCGGTCGGTGGCCACGACCTCGCGCAGCACGCCGAGCGTCTGCGCGCGCAGCTCGTCGACGGTGGCGAAGCGGTCGGACGGGTCGAGCGCGCACGCCTTGGCCAGCAGCCGGTAGAACGAGTCGTACGTCTGGAACACGGGGGTGTCGGCCACCGACGGCAGCGACGCCACGTACGTGCTGGTGTTCCCGCGGAAGTCGAGCACCAGCGTGGCCAGCGTGCGGCCGATCGTGTAGATGTCCGACGCCACCGACGGCCCCACCTCGGGCACCTCGGGCGCCTGGTAGCCGACCGTGCCGAAGATCGCGGACTCGAGGTCGTCCATGCGCCGCACGCCGCCGAGGTCGATCAGCTTGACCGCGTCGCCCTGCTGGATCACGTTGTCCGGCTTGAAGTCGCAGAACAGCAGCCCGACGTCGTGCAGGTAGGCGAACGCCGGGAGGATCTCGAGGACGAACGCGAGCGCCTGGTCGACGGGCAGGGGCGTGACGACGCCGCCGGCGGCCTCGCGCCGGTCGTGCAGGATCTGCTTGAGCGACCGCCCGCCGACGAACTCCATGACGGTGTAGCCGGCGCCCTCGTGCATCGCGAAGTTGTAGATCTCGACGATCAGCGGGTGCTCCACCTCGGCGAGGAACTGCCGCTCGGAGATCGCCGCCGCGTACGCGTCGGGGTCGCCCGAGTTGAGCAGGCCCTTGAGCACCACCCAGCGGCCCGACACGTTCTGGTCGCGCGCCAGGTAGATCCAGCCGAGGCCACCGTGCGCCAGGCAGCCGACCACCTCGTACTGGCCGCCGACGACGTCGCCCGGGTGCAGCGCGGGCGTGAAGTCGAAGTGGGTGCCGCACGCGGGGCAGAACCCGGCGGTCCGGCCCGGCACGCCGTCGCGCGACCGCCCGACCTCCGCGCCGCACTTGGGGCAGAACCGCTTGCGCTCCTCGACCTCCGGCACGGCCATGACGGCCTGCAGTGGGTCCTGGACCGGCGCGGGCGGCACCGTGGTGAGGCCGGCGCCCAGCCGCGCACCGCGCAGCCGGGTGGACGAGGTGGCGGTGCGGCGGGTCGGCCGGGAGCCCATCGCGACCGTGCGGGCCGACCCGAGCGCGGCCGTGGCGAGCCGGCTGGAGCTGGTGCGGCCGGTGCGGGTCGAGCGCTCCGCCCCGACGTCCGCGCCGCTGTCCGGGGCGGCCTGGGCCACGCCCGTGCCCAGCAGGGACGTCGCGGACGCGGCGGCCGCCGGGGACGTCGGCGCCTGCGGCGAGCCGCAGACGTTGCAGTAGCCGTCCTCGTAGGTGCCGGTGCAGCCCGGCTCGGTGCAGGCGATCATCGGGGTCGTCCCTCCTGACCTGCCGCGGGCAGGTCGCGGGTGAGGTACTCGTACTGCTCGACGAGGAAGCGGGTCATGGTGAGGTCGCAGGGGGTCTGGGCGACGACGGCGCGGGCCTCGTCGTACCCCGACCGGACCGTGGGCGAGGCGCTGCGGCCGTTGGCGTCGGCCGCGGCGCGGGCGCCCTCGAGGCGGTAGCGCAGCTCGGCCCGCTCGCGCAGCGGCGCGCTGTACGCGTCGGCGACGGCGTCGAAGGCGCGGCCCACGGCGGCCAGGCGGTCGACGTAGGAGTCGAGCTCGGTGCGGGTGGACGGGACGACGCCGAGGCGGGACACGTCGGGCACGGCGAGCTTGGGGGGCCGCGCGATCTCGCGCCGGCACCGGTCGGCCAGCTCGTGCAGGGTGGGCTCGCGCTTCTCCAGCGCCGCCACCGTGGCCTGTGCGTCCGCCCGGCCCTTCTCGAGCGTGCGCCGCTGCGACACCTGCACGATGAGGTCGCGCTCCGCGAGCGCCGCCCGGGCCTCCAGCTCCGCCAGCGGGCCGGAGATGTCCGCGCCCCGGGCCGCCTGCGCGACCAGCTTCTGCTCGCGCGCGCGCAGGGTGGCGACGAGCTCGGCCGCCGACGTGTCCGCGCCCGCGAGGTCCTCGCACCGCACCAGGCCGGCGCGCAGGCCGCGCAGCCGCGCCGCCTGGTCGGCGGTGTCGGGGTCGAACGACAGCCGGGCCCGCACCTGCGAGATCATCGCGTCGCACAGGGTCACGGCCTCCACCAGCGAGACCAGCGCCGCGCCGAGCCCGGAGTCGAGCCGGCCCCAGACCAGCTGCGACATCTTCTCCCGGGCGACCGCGTCGGCCCGGCCCGAGTCCCACACCTCGACCAGCTCGTCGGTGCGCGACCGGATGGCCTGCCACATGGTCAGCGCGAGGAGCACGTCGTCGGTGTAGGTGTCGGACGCGGGCGACGCCTGCGCGGCCTGGTCCAGCCGGTCCAGCTCGGTGCGGCGGTGCGCCAGCCAGGCCTCGAGCCCGCTGAGGTACGTGAGCAGCGCGGGCGCCGGGATCGGCTCCCCCAGCCGCCCGGGCGCCTCGGGCGCGTCGGGTCCGCTCACGAGCGGCCGTACACCGACGTCGGCGGCACGGGGGCCGGACCCAGCGCGCCGAGCCAGCGGTCGTAGGTCGCGGCCCAGGTGCCGTCGGCCTTCATCCGGTCCAGCACGCCGTTGACGAACCGGACCAGGTCCACCTGGTCCGCCGCCACGCCGATGCCGTAGGGCTCGTCGCTGAACGCGTCGCCGACGACCTTGGCGTACGGGTCCTGCGCCGCGAACCCGGCCAGGATCGAGTCGTCGCCGGTGATCGCGTCGACCTTGCCCTGCTGGAACAGGACCAGGCAGCCCGTGTGGGTCGGGGCGCTGACGGCCGTCACCTCGGGGTAGGTCTCCTGCAGCCGCGTGAGGGTCGTCGTCCCGTCGGGCGCGCAGACCCGCTGCCCGGCGAGGTCGTCGATGCCCGTGGCGTCCGAGTCGCGCGTGACCAGCACCTTCTGCCCGGCGTGCAGGTACTCGGCGGAGAACGCGATCGAGTCCCAGCGCTCGCAGTTCATGGTGAACGTGCGGGCCACCAGGTCCACCTCGTGGCCGGTCAGCACGTCGAGGCGCTGGGCGGAGGTGATCACGCGGAACTGCAGCCGGTTCGGGTCGCCGCCGAAGATCGCGGCCGAGATCGCATGCAGCACGTCGATGTCGAAGCCCTCGATCTGGCCGGACAGCGGGTTGCGGGCGCCCATGAGCAGCGTGTCGGCCGAGACGCCGACGACGAGGGCCCCGCGCGCGCGGATGGCGTCGACCGTGGGCGCAGGCCCGCCGTCGGGGGCGTACGAGGTGGTCCCGTCGGCGCAGTCGGTGGCCGCGGGGACGGCGGCGGGCGCCGCGGCCTCGGGCTGCGCAGGAGCGGCGGCCGGCGTCACGGCGGGGGCGCCCGCGCAGCCGGCCAGGAGCAGGAGCGCGGCGGCGACGGCCGTGCGTCGCAGGTGTCGGGTGGTGGTCATCGGTACTCCTCCACTCGGGTCGAGATGCCGCGCCAGGACAGGACCGCGGCGAGCAGCCCGGCGGCGAGCATGAGCCAGCCGACCAGGACTGCGGAGCCGCCCGAGCCGGACAGCGCGTCGTGGGTGCGGGCGGCGCTGGCCTCGAGGCTCGTGCTCGCCGCGGTCGAGAACGTCTGGAACACGTCGTTCGGGTCACCCGGTGCGCCGCTGATGGCGAGCGCCACCGCGCCGTCCCAGTCGCCGCCGTCGTCGAGCGCGCGGATCGACGCGTGCGCGGTCACCCAGTCGTCGAGCAGCGGCACCAGGGTCGCGTCGACGGTCGGCCGCGACAGCAGCGTCCGGGCCTCGTCCGTCTCCTTGACGAACTGCTCCTCGTAGGCCGCGCCCGACCCGCGCTTGATGAGCGTGAACGACTCCATCGACTTCGCGTCGTTGGCCAGCGAGTACGCGCGCGAGACCGCGACCGTGGCGTCGTAGGGGCCGGTGCGGGCGTCGGCGGCCCGCTGCGCGGTGGACACCAGCACCACGGCTCCCCCGATGCTCGCCGCGAGCGCCAGGACCGTCGACCAGAACAGCCCCGCGTTGAGCCGCCGGTGCGTGCGCCGCGCCAGCCAGACCTGCACGACGACGAGCACGGCCAGGGCGAGGATGCCGAGCGCCAGCAGCCACGGCACCGACGACACCGAGTCGAAGTGCGCGTCCACCCGGTCGCTGTTGGCGTCGACCAGGTCGTCCAGGTGCGGCAGGACGTCCGTCCGCAGCACCGACGACGCCTGGTCCAGGTACGCAGCGCCGACCGGGAACCCCTGCCGGTTGTTCGCGCGCGCCTGCTCGACCAGGCCGGTGTAGGTCGTCAGGCCGGCGGTGGCCTTGCCCAGCAGCTCGGCGTCCGCGCCGTTGGAGCCGGCCAGCTGCGCGAGCCCGCGCGCGGCGGACGCGACGGCCTCGTCGTACCGGGCGCGCTGCTCGGGCGGCTCGAGCCCGCCCACCAGGAACGCGTTGGTCGCGGTCGCGTCGGCCACCACGAGGTCGTTGCGGACGTCCTGGATGCCCACCAGCTGCGTGGAGTCGGCGTCCGCGTCGGCCAGCGCGGACGACTGCGCCAGCCCCGCGCGCAGCCCGAGCACGCCGACGGCCAGGGACGCGACGACCGCGACCACGCCGGCCACCCGCATCCTGCCGGGAGTGCGGCCCAGCGCGGCGCGCACGCCGGTGCGGTGTGCCACGGGCGCGGGGGCGGTCGGGGCCGCCGCCGGGGCGATCGTCTGCGTCACGCGGACTCCTCGAGATGGTCGGGCTGATCCTGCGCGTTCTCGTCGGCCGGCGCGACCAGGTCCTCGGGCAGGAGCAGCCGCAGCTGGTCGACCGTCGGATGCTCAACGTCCCGCAGGCGCCAGGCGTGCCTGGTGATCGCCTGGTCCAGCACGTTGCGTGCGTACCGGCCGTTCCCGAACCCCTCGTCGCGGATCTGGAGCGACGCCAGCTCCTCGAACCGGGCCAGGCACTCGGGGGTGGGCTCGAAGTCGGCCTTGGCCGCGGCGCGCGCGAAGATCTCGCGCAGCTCGGCGTCCGTGTAGTCGTCGAACTCGACGGTCGTCGAGAAGCGGCTCTCCAGGCCCGGGTTCGTCGCCAGGAACGTCGCCATCGGCCCCGGGTAGCCGGCCACGATCACCACGAGGTCGTCGCGGTGGTCCTCCATGTCCTTGACCAGCGTGTTCACCGCCTCGGCGCCGTACTGGTCCTCGGCCAGCCCGTACGCCTCGTCGACGAACAGGACCCCGCCCAGCGCGGTCGCCACCACCTCGGACGTCTTCACGGCCGTCTGCCCGAGGTAGCCGGCCACCAGCTCCGAGCGGTCGACCTCGACCAGGTGTCCCTTGGTCAGCAGCCCGAGCGCCTGGTAGATGCCCGCGACCAGGCGCGCGACCGTCGTCTTGCCCGTCCCCGGGTTGCCCAGGAACACCAGGTGACGCGTGAGCGTCGGCGCCGTGAGACCTGCCTCGGTGCGCAGCCGCTCGACGCGCAGCAGCTGCGTCTGCTGGCGGATCTCGGCCTTGACCCGGGCGAGCCCGACCAGCGCGTCGAGCTCGGCCAGCAGCTCCTCGAGGGTCTTGGCCGGTTTCGGCTCCGGCGCGCCGTCCGGCGTCCAGGCGGTGGGAGCGCTCGACGCCGGGGTCCGCTCCGGGTCAGGCCCCGTCGTGTCGAGCAGCCGGGGCTCGGGGAGCCGGAGGTCAGGGAGCTGCAGCGCCTGCAGCTCCGGGTCGACGAACGCCACCGACCGAGGTCCGCCCACGGCAGCGCGCTGCACCGCTGCCGTCGCGGACGCGCGCGCGATGACGTCGATCTCCGCGGGTCCGAGGTCGCAGGCGGCGGAGACGACCCCGGCCAGCGCTGTCGCATACCCCTCGGCGTGCGGCGACCCGGCGGCCACGAGGCCCGCGAGCAGGTCGGTCGGGGACGAGCGCCAGCGCCGCGCGCTCGACGCGGCCGAGAAGAACGCCCCGAACGTCGCGTCGGGCGAGCCGACCGCGACGAGCCAGGCGGCGGCCGCGCCGGGGACCGACTCGGCGACGGCGGCGGCCAGGCGGGCGCCCTCGTCGCGGACCGCGGGCTCGTCCAGGCCGGCCGCACGGCCCACCTCGACCAGGGCGTCCAGGGCGGGGACCAGGCTCACGGGAGCTCCCTCTGCGGGGTGTCGAGGCCCGCCTCGGGGGCGAGGGCCAGGGAGGAGCCGCCGAACTTCTCGGCGAGGAACAGCCCGTGCGCGACGAGCGCGTTGGCGTCCTCGCGCGAGACGGCGTCGGAGATCTTGTCGAGCGTCACGCCCAGCAGGTCCAGCTGGTCGCAGAGCACCATGAGCGACGTCTTGCCCTGGGACACCACACGTCGGTCGGCGAAGTCCCGCGGGAGGCGCAGGTAGCCGCCGACCGCCTCGGGCAGGTAGCTCGTGGCGGTCGCGACGACGGTGTGCGCCTGCCGGCTGCCGGCGCCCAGCCGGTCCAGGCGCGGCGCCATCTCCTCCACCGTGCGGGCGATCCGGTGCACGCGCGCGGTGACGGCGGCGGGGACCTTGCCGACGATCTGCTGCTCCACCTGGTGCGCGGACGCGAGGATGTCGGCTGACGTGGGGGCAGGCGGAGGCGGGGGGAGCTCGGGCTCCTGACGCCGCCCCCTCAGGCGTGCGAACCAGCTCATCTCGTCGCGCCTACCCGGACCCCGTCGCTCAGCTCGTGCCGAGGTCGAGCGAGCCGCCCGAGACGTCCGTCGTGTCCGCGCGCTTGACGCGGTCGAGGTAGCTGCGGGCCTTCGTCGTCTCGGTCTCGAGCACGCCGATGGTGGTCGCCATGGAGTCGAGGGCCTTGACCTTGAACGTGTCGATCGAGTCCATCGTCGCGTAGATGTCCGCGAACGCCTGCTGCAGTTGCGGCAGCCCCACGGTCGCGCTGGCGGCCTGCTCCTGGATGCCGACCGACTGCTCCTTGAGCATCTTGGCGGTCGACGCGATGAGCCCGGACGTCGTGGTGTTGAGCGCCGTGATCTGGTCGAGCACGAGCTTCTGGTTGTTCAGCGCCTGGGCCACCGTCACGGCGGTGCGCAGGGCGGCCACCGTGGTGGTCGTCGCGCGGTCCACGCCCTTGATGAGCTCGAGGTTGTTCTTGATGATGATGTCGATCGCGAGGTAGCCCTGGATCGAGACCGCCAGCTGCGTGAGCAGGTCCTGGTGCTTCTGCCGGACGTAGAACAGCACATCCTCGCGCAGGGCCTTGGCCCGGGTCGGGTCCGTGGCGTCGAGCTCCGCGATCGTGGTGGCCAGCCGGGTGTCCAGCGCCTCCGCGACGTAGATGTACTGGTGCAGGCGGGCCATGGTGTCCCACAGGTGCTGCTTCTCCAGGTTGAGCGCCGCGTTGTCCTTGCGCAGCTCGTCCTGGCCGTTGTAGAGCGCGCGCACGATGGCGTCGATCTGCTTCTGCGAGCTCTCGTACTTGCGGAAGTAGTCGGTCATCGAGTCGCCGAACGGGATGAGCCCGAGCAGCTTCTTGCCGATCGTGGCCTCGCTGGGGTCCAGGTTCTCGACCGTCTTGCGCAGGTCGAGCAGGGACTTGCTGACCTGCGACGTGCCGGACACCCCGCCCTCGCGCAGCTCCTTGACGGGCGCCTGCAGCAGGCGGTTGGACGTCTCCGCCGCGGCGCGGATGTCGGAGTCGCCCATGAGGCGGATGTCGTCGGCCTTGCGCGCCAGCTCGGGCGAGCCCACCTGCGCGGCCATGAGCCCGTCGACGTACGCGTTCACCTTGGCGTCGAGCCCCGGCAGGGCGGCCTCGGGGATCTGCGGGGCCATCGAGGGGGCCGCCGTGGCCGCCACCGGGGCGACCGGCGCGGGCGCCTCGAGCGCGAACGCCGACTGCGGCGCGGGGGGCTGGAGGGGGGCTGCGTCGGTCATCGTCGTCCTTCGAGATCCAGCGCCATCAATGGTCATGGAATGGTCAAGCGAGCCTGTTTGCGGACAGTAGCACGGGGCCGGTTCCGCCTCGGGACCAACCGATCTCTGCCACGCTCCGTTCTTCAGGTGTGAGGGGACGTGCGGGCACACGACGAGGTCAGGCAGGGGGCCGATGAGCGCGCGGTGGGAGGGCCTCCTGGCCCAGCTGGTCGAGGAGCGGTGGCCGGCCCTGCTGTCCCGCGCGACGCTGCTCGCGGCGACTCCCTCCGAGGCGGAGGACCTGGTGCAGGACGCGCTCGTCGCGACCTTCTCCAGCCGGGCGCGCTTCACCACCCTGGCCCAGGCCGAGACGTACGTGCGCCGGGCGATCGCCACCCGGTCCATCGACCGGGCGCGGACGGCGGCCAGCGAGCGCCGGGCCGCCGACCGGATGGCCACCCAGCCCGAGGCCCCCGTGGAGACCGTGCTCCCGGGCCTCGAGCAGGACGTCCTCGCGGCGCTGGCCCGCCTCACGGCCCGCCAGCGCGCCTGCGTGGTGCTCCGGCACCTCGAGGACCTGTCCGTCGCCCAGACGGCCGACCAGCTCGGGCTGAGCGAGGGCGCGGTCAAGCGGTACACGTCCGACGCTGCCGCGGCGATGCAGCGCTGGCTCGGCACCACGACGGACCCCGAGGCCGACGAGCGCCCGACGGTCCGGCTGGTGAACGGCACGGGCACATCGAGAGGAGACCGGTCATGAGCGACCTCGGGCACCTGCTGGCCGACACGGAGGCCGCCGTCGAGCGCCGGCGGTCCGGTGCCGCCCCGACCGCCTCGTTGCTGGCGGGCACCGTGCGGCGCGTGCGGCGCCGGCGGGCCGTCCGGCACTCCGCACAGAGCGTGGCCGGCGTCGGGCTGGTCGGCGTGCTGGGCGCGACCGCGTGGTTCGGCGCGCACCGGTCGGCCCCGGCGCCGGTCCCGGCGTTCAGCCCGACCGAGAGCCCCGCCCCGGCAGCGTCCCCCACCACGGCAGCGGCCGCGGCGCCGCCCGTGCACGTCGGCGAACCGCTCCCCCTGCCCGCCGGCCTGATCGAGGACAGTTCCGCCGGGTGGATGCTCGTGCCCGACAACCAGACCCGCGTCGGCACGGACCCGTACCACGCCGCGGCTGACGCCTACCGGAACCGCCTCCTGCTGATCTCCCCCACGGGCGCGCGGAACCCGGTCCTCGAGACGAGCGTCCGCACCGGCCTCGTCGTGTTCGGGTGGACGGCGGGCAGCCCGCTCGTCGTCGCCAGCACCACGGACTACACCGCCGCGAGCCCGACCGACGTCGCCGGCCTGCTCGACCTGCGCACGGGCGACCTGGAGCCGTGGCCGGACCTCCCGCCGAGCGCCCTGTGGATCGGCGGCGCGGACGACGGGACGACCGTGTGGGCTGCACCCCAGTGGGACTTCACGGACCTCCCCGCCGGGGCGGTCCCGATGCCTCGGAACGTCCTGTCGGCCCAGAACCGCATGACGGGGTACCCCGGCTCGACGTTCCACCTGCTCGTGCGGGACCCCGACGGGTCGCAGCGCGACCTCGGTGTCATCGACGACTCCGTCTACCCCACGTCGCTGAGCCCGGACGGCTCCTGGGTCACGGCCACCGGCCCGGACGGTCGCCTGCTGCTGGTCGACCTGCGCTCCGGCACCGCCACGTCCGCCTCGACCGTCCCCACCGACCGGCCGTGCACGATCGGTGGGTGGTCCGGTCCGCACGAGGTCCTGCTCTCCTGCGGCACCCCGGCCGACCTGCTCGCGCTCGACGCCACCCGCCCCTCGGCGACGCCCCGCCTGCTCGCGACGTCAGAGCACCCGGTCATCGACGCGACGCCGCTGCCGGACGGCCGCGTCGGGCTGGGCCTCGTGGTCCAGGGACCGCCGTGCGACGGCGGCGCCGAACCCGGGGTGCTCGCCGACGGCGTGGTCTCGTCGCTCACCACCCGGTGGGGCCCTGACGACCACTCGTACTGGCTGCAGTTCGGTGGGGGCACCGTGGTCACCGACCTCAACGACTGCTACGTCGGCCATGGCACGGCAGGGCGGCAGCGCACGGTGAGCACGGACGTCACGACGGGGGCGGTCACCGAGCTCTTCACGCTCGAGGGGGAGCCGACCGACGACGGATGGGAGCACAGCCTGGGCACTGTTGTCGTGGGTCGGTGATGTGAGATGTCGGACGGACCGGGTCCTTCCGGACGCCCGGGCGGGCGGGTGATCATCGACGGACGAGCGCTCCGTCCCGCCCACCGGAGGACCCATGCTGCCGTCCGAGATCCGCACCAGCACCGTCCATGTCGGCCCGTTCCTCGACGACCTCGGTGCCCCGTGGTCCGGCACCGTCACCGTGGCGTCCTCCACGCCGCGCGTCTGGGACGCAGCCGGGGCGGTGATCACTCCCCGTCCCGTCGTCGTCGCGCTCGACGACGACGGCCGCGCGGCGATCCCCCTGGCGACCACCGACCAGCCCGGTTTCAGCGACGGGGCCGGGAACCCGGTCACCGGGTGGACCTACACGCTCACCGTCGCGCTGCCCGGCGCCCCGCCGGTCGAGCACACCTTCGGGCTCCCGGAGAGCTCAGGGCCGGACGTGCGCGTCGTGCCGCCCACCCACCCGCAGGCTGC
>NZ_JBGFQZ010000018.1:0-72590 GCF_041295535.1 Cellulomonas sp. ICMP 17802
TGTGAAGGACAGGTAGGCGTGTGTCTCGTCGACTCGCTCGAGCCCGTCCACGTTCGCCGTCGCCGGGACCGCGTGCGTGCTCGCGTCGAACGTCCGGCTGAACGCGCTGCCGCTCCAGCCGTACAGGTCGGCGTCGTCCGCGGTCCCTGCCACGCCCGGCGGGTTCGTGTTCCCGACGGTGGAGAACGTCACGGGTGCCGTGACGACGAGGTTCGTGGAGCTGGTTGGCGACCAGTTGCCGGCGGCGTCCCGCGCCCGGACCACGAGAGCAGTGGTGCCCTCGGGCCAGGTGCTCGTGTCGATCGTCGCGGTTGCGGTGAACGGTCCAGCGCCCGCGACCGTCATGGCAGTCGCGTTCCCAGCCCCCGGGTCGGCACCGCGGTACCACTCGACGCGAGTGAGCGGGCTCGTGTCGGTGACGGTGACGCTCAGGGTGACCGTCCCGGCGCCGGCTGTGGGGTTCGGCGTGGCGCCCAGCGCGCTCAGCACGGGCTTGACCTTGTCCACCACCAGCGTGGTCGTCGAGGCCGGTCCCCAGGTTCCGGCCGCATCGCGGGCGTGCACGACGACGTTGTGCGACCCGTTGCTCAGCGCGGCCACCGTCGCGAGCGGGATGTCCGCGTAGGCGGCCTCGGAGGCGCTGGACAGCGTGCCGTCGACGGCCGCCATGGCGATACCGGTTCCGTTGGCGCCGGCGGTGTCGAGGAAGACCTCGGCCGCCACCACACCGGAGCCCGCGTCCGCCAGAGAGCTGCTCACGCGTACGGACGGGGTGCCCGAGCTGTACGACAGCGTGCCATTGTTCGGAGTCGGGCTCACGCTGGATCCCGAGACCGACGGCCCGGTCTTGTCGACGACCAGGTCCGCCGTGGCGACCGGTCCCCACGCGCCGGTGGTGTCCTGTGCGTGCACGAGCACGCTGTGCGTGCCCTCCGTCAGGGCGGCGACGGTCGCGGCCGGCAGCGCGCCGCTCACGGCGCTGATGGTGGCGTCCGACCCCACCGCGAGCGGGGTGCCCGCGCCGTCGGTGCCGCTGGTGTCGACGAACATCTCTGCCGCCACCACGTGCCCGCCCGCGGCCGTGTCGTCCGCCGTCGCGCTGACCGTGACCGCCACGGAGCCGTTGGTCGCCGAGGGCGCCAGACTGATCCCCGTGGTGGTGGGTCCGGTGGTGTCACCGCCGTCCACGAGGACCGACCCGAGCACGCCCGCGTTGGTCGCGGAGTCCGCACCGCGGACGTACACGACGTGTCGTCCGGGCGCGAGAGTGAGGTCGAGGGTCACGGCCTCGGTGGCGGAGTCGAATCCCGCGTCGCCGGCCGTCATGGGCGTGCCGGCTCCCACGAGGGAGTCCACCCAGGCGGTGGCGCCGGTGACCGTCGAGCCGCCGGTGGAGGCGTCGCTGATGGTCGCGGTCAGCGTGCCGTCGGCGAGGGCGACCGAGCTCGCGACGGGTCCCGCGGTGTCGCCGGTCGTCCCGGTGCCCGCGACGTCGACGAACGTGAGCATGCCGCCGAGCCCGGCGGCGTTGCTGTTGTGGAGGAGCATGCTTCCGTCGTGCAGCACGAGCCTGCGGTCGGGCGCGGCCGTGGACGGAGTCACCAGGACGTCCGTGGTCTGACCCGGCCCGAACGTGTCCGCGGCATACCGTCGCGGCAGGTCGAGCGGGCTGCCGTCGAGCGCGATCACGGTCTGATAGGCGCCCTGCAGCTCCATCGAGTGGTACTGGAGGCCGGCGTTGACGTAGCGCAGCAGGAGCTTCCCGCCCGCGGTGGTCGGGATCGATGTCGTGTCCGGGTAGGCCTTGCCGTTCACGAGGAAGTAGCGCGGCGAGTACTTGCGCAGGTCGTAGGTCGCCCGCGCGGCCGAGTTGTTCAGCGCGGGGTCGACCTCGCTGAGCACCAGCACCTGCTCCTGGTCGAATGCCGTCGCGGCGTCGTCGTAGGCCTGCCCGGCGGTCGTGGGCCGCACGACCAGGGCGCCGTACAGGCCCATGGCGACCTGGTACTGCGCACCGGGCACGAGGCCGGCTTCGTACAGGTAGGTGCCCGGGCGGGAGGCGGTGAACGTGTACGCCTTGGTGGACGCGGCCGCGGCGCCGGTCCGGTCGGGCGCTGTGCCCTGGCCCTGGATCAGCAGGGACGTGGCAGCAGGCAGGGCGTTGTGCAGGGTGATCGTGACGACGTCACCCTGGTCCACCGTGATGGTCGGACCGCCGGGTGCGGTCGGGGCCGCACCCGTCGTGGTGTATCCCCAGACCGTGACGGGCGTGGTCGAGCCCGGGAAGGTCACCGTCCCGCTCCCGGCGTAGAGGTCGACCGCCACCGGTGCCGCGGTGGCCCCGGTGGCCGTGGTCAGCACCGCGATGGACGTCGCCAGGGCTCCGGCCACCACAAGCGCGACGGTCTTCCGTAGCGAGCTCGTTGCGCGAGTCATCGTCGTCCCCACCTCTCCGCTCAACCGCACTGGTTCGGCTGGGGCGGGTTGATCCGCATGTACGTGATCGGGCCGGTCATCGTCGCGCCCCACGACGTGATCTGGAACAGGGCGTGGTTGTGGCTGATGATGTAGTACTCGCCGCACTGGTTGAGCGTCGGGGTGCCGGCGGGCAGGGTCTGCTTGGTGCCGAGGTACGGGCTCCCGGAGTAGAAGACGCCGATCACCTGGTTCGCCATGCTGGGTACGGTGACGGGTACCGGGTTCTGCGGGGAGTAGCCCTCGGCGTCGTACCAGCGGAACAGGACGTCCCACGTCTGGCCCGGTCCGATGTTGACGTCGAACTTCTCGAACGACAGGTCCTGCCCGCTCGGTCCGGCCAGCGGCACTCCGTCGCGCCCGATGACGAGCCCGTTGTTGCCGTGCGGGTGGAACGGGAAGTCCTCGGTGCCGACGTTGAGGTAGCGCGCGACCGCAGGGGGAGTGCCCCCGCCTGGATCGGCCGGGTAGACCGACGCGAGCGCGCCGTAGGGCTGCGTCGGGAGCCAGGACGCGTCGTTGTCGGCGATGCTGTCGGGGAAGCCGCGTCCGTTGATGAGCCAGTAGCGCGGGTGGTAGGTGTTCATGTTGAACGACTTGCCCTGCTCGACCGCCTGGTGCTGGTAGGGGTCGATCTCGGAGAGCATGACCATGAACTCGTCGGCGGTGTCGAACGCGCTGTCGGGACGGTCGTAGACGTGGTCGGCGCCGAGCGCGGGCCGCACGATCAGCGCGCCGAAGAGGCCCATGTGCACCTGCTTGTCGGGGTCCGTCCCGGACTCGTACAGGAACGTGCCGGGGTGCGACGCGGTGAAGCTGTAGGTGATGGTGCCGTTGGCCGCAGCCGCGGTCGGCGCGAGCGAGGTCGCGCGGCCGCTGCCGTCCACCTCGGGCGTCGTCGGCAGGCCGTTCGCGAGCACCTGGTCCTGACCCGGGAAGACGATGGAGGACCGGTCAGGAAGCGTGTTGTGGAGGATCACCGTGACCTGGTCGTCCTCCTGCACGCAGAGCACGGGTCCCGGGTGCTGGAAGCCGTCGAACCCGTTGGAGTAGCCCCACATGAAAGCCGTGTTGCCGTCCGGCAGGCTGATGTAGCCGGTGCGGGTCGTGAGGTCGAACACGGGGCTGCCAGGAACGCCGCCCGACCCCTCCGTGCAGACGATGCCCACGCGCGGCCGATCGGCGGCTGCCGCCGGCGCCGCGTGCCCGGGGCCCACGGCGGTGGCCAGGGCCAGAGCGGCGACGGCCGACGTCGCCAGCATGAGCGTGCGCACGCGGGAGGACTTCCGGTGCCACCCACGAGCCAGGACTTCGCTTCGACTCCTCACGGCGCTCAGACTCCCCAGTCGTTGGGATAGGCCTGCGGCGCGACGCCGCCGGGGTAGACACGGATCTCGGTGGCCTGGCCGCCGAACCCGCCGGGCGCCCGGTTGTCGGAGCGCGCGTAGGCGCGGTTGTAGAGCAGGTACGTGTCGTAGGCGCCCGGGCCCTGGTACGGCGGTGCGGTCACGATGACGTCGTAGCTCTCGCCAGGACCGACGTTGATCGTGTCGGTCTCGTACGACGTGTTCGTGCCGTCCCGACCGAGCATCGGCGTGGCATCGCGGCCGACGACGCGCATGCGAAGGCCCGTCAGGGTCATCGCGGCCTCGCGGAAGCCCAGGTTGGAGAACCGCAGGGCGACCTTCTCGCCCGGGTTGCAGTTCACCAGCGACGAGTGCGGCTGGTAGCGCAGCTGCGGGAATCCCGGCGGTGCGATGAGGTCGCCTCCGGGATCCCGGACCGGGTGGAACGGGTCGATGGAGCCGTTCGGCGCGATCGTGTCCGGGTACACGCGGCCGTTGAGGAGGGCGAAGTCGGCTCGGTAGTCGCTCCACTCCGGCAGCTGGATGTGCGCGTCGGCCCAGTGGGCCTCGGCCCAGACCTCGGACAGGAACATCGCGAACTCGCGGTCGTAGCCGGTCGACCCGTCGCCGTCGTTGTACAGGTACTTGCCGCTCGGGTAGAAGGAGGTGTTCCCGTCCTGCAGCGGCCGGACGAACACCAGCCCGGTCATGCCCATGTGCACGTGCTCGACGTCCTCGACGTGGCAGTGGTACATGTACGTGCCGGGGTCGCGAGGTCGGTAGATGTAGGTGAACTCACGGCCCGCGGGCACCGACACGGACCCGGTCGGCTCGCCGTCGAAGAACGGGATGACGTTGCGGAACCCGTGCCAGTGCAGCGTGTGAGCGTCGAAGAGGTCAGGCCGCAGCTGCAGACCCAGGTTCGTCAGCTTCACCCGGAAGTCGACCGGGTGGGCCGGGTCGTACTGCTTCGTCCAGAACAGAGGCGCCGAGTGCTGAGCCTTGTTCTTCTGGGCCGACCGCTGGGCGTCGCTCAGGCCGGTCAGGTTGCGGAAGCCGAAGATGTAGGTGGTGAAAGGGCCGGGTGCCAGGACGTCGGGGTGGAACGGCGGGATGGCCGGCGTCGGCGGCAGGTAGATCCAGCCGTCCGTGCCACCCAGGAACAGGTCGGCGTCCCCCTCGGCCGCGGCCGCGATCTCCGGCATGAGCGTCCTGCCGGTCCACGCGGCGCCGCCGACCACCGCGACCGTGATGCCGGCGACGTGCAGGAACTGGCGACGGCTCAGGGCTGTCGTGTCGGTCATCGACTGGTCTCCGATCGGGTCGGGGAGGACGCGGAGCCGGCGGTCGCCGGCGTCACGGGACATCGAAGGCGTCCAGGTCCTGGTTGGCCGCGGTGAGTCCCGCCGCGGTGCCGTCGAAGAACGTCGACCAGGTCGTGCCCTGGAGCTGCACGACGTCCTCGTCCTGGACGCCGACGCCGCCGGGTGCGGTCGTGTCGCTGGCGTACGAGAGCAGGACGTGGGTCGCGTCGACCCACACGAGCCCGTCGACGTTCGCGGTCGACCAGCCGAGGGCGGAGGCGTCGGCGACCCGCGTGAACGAGCTGCCACCGTTCCACCGGTAGACGTCCGCGTCGTCGCCCGAGCCGCCCGCTCCCGGCGGCACGAACGTCGTGGCCGTCGAGAAGTAGAGCGTGCCGCCCGCATCGACGCTGATCGCGTCGAGATCGGTGGGCCCCACGCCTCGGGCGCTGCCGTCGAAGAACAGGGACCAGGTGCCCGCGTCGTATCGCACGACGTCCTCGTCCTGGACCACGAGATCCGGGCCTGGCACCGCGATCGTCACGCTCCCGTTGAAGGAGAGATAGAAGTGGGTGTCGTCGATCCGGGAGTAGCCGTCGACGTTCGCGCCTGCCGGCAGCGGCGCAGGCATCGCGCTCACGTCGACCGATCGGGCGAAGGCCGACCCGTTCCAGCTGTACACGTCGGCGTCGTCGGCGGTGCCGGTCACGCCGGGTGGGTTGGTGGACCCGAAGGTCGAGAACCACAGCACCGGCGCCGCCGGGCCGCCGCCGCCCGCCGTCGCGCCGGCTTCGTCCGCGCCCGCGTCGAAGCCGCCCAGCGCGGGCCGCGCCTGGTGGTCGATGTCGGTCGAGGGCGCTGCCAGGGTGGTGCCTGGCTGCTGGTAGGCGGGGACCGCCACGCTCGCAGCCCCGAGGTTGCAGGCCGACGAGCCGGGGCACGCCGACAGGTGGTAGTTGCCCAGCTGGTTCGCCGGGACCTCCACCGCGGACAGCGTCGCGTCGACGAACGCCGGGTTCTGCCGCCACGTGGCGAAGGAGACGGACAGGTCGTACGGGTCGACGACGCCTGGGTCGGTCGCCGTGTTGGTCCCGCTGACCGCGTACGGGTGCACGGCCGAGTCCTGCTGGACGACCGAGCTGGTCGGGGCGAGGGCGCCCGATCCGTCCGCGACCCCGAGGTCCCACTCGTCCACGGGTGCCGCATCGCCCACGAGGCCCAGACCACTGACGGTGGTGCCGCCCCGGGTGCCCGCGCGGTTGTCCCAGAAGATGTTGTTGAACAGGAGCGGCTTGCTGAACGCCGGAGAACCGGCAGGAAGCGTGGCCTGGAGCTGGTCGCTGTTCGCGCCGGTCGACAGCCCTGCGGGCGCCGGCTGGCCGTTCGACGTGACCGCCGTGGCCGTCGTGAGGTTCTTCATGATCGTGTTGTTGAACACCCGCACGTTCGGTGCGTCGTCGATGGCGATGCCACCGCCCTCGTGGGTCGAGACGTTGTTCGCGACGACGTTGTCGTAGACGTTGTCGGGGAAGTTGCCGGCCATGAGGAACCGGATGCCGCCGCCGTCGTCGTTGGCCAGGTTGGCCTGGATCTGGTTGCCGTAGATGTCCACGGGGCCGGTGCCCGGCGACAGGTCGCCGGCGGTGGCGGGCAGCTGGCCGGCGACCATGATCGCGCCGCCCTCGTCGTTCGAGGTGTTGTAGTAGATGCGGTTGTCGTGGATCTTCCCGTTGGGGCTCAGGCCGTAGACGCTCACGCCGCCGCCGTACTCGAGCGAGAAGTTGCCGCAGATGTCGTTGTCGGCGACGTCGTAGCGGTCGGCACCGGTGAACAGGCCCACGGCCCCGGCAAGGTTGGTCCCGGCGTTCGCGACGAGCCGGTTGTGCGCGATCCGGACGTCCTCGTTGTGCTGGTTGGTGTCGGGAGCCGGCAGGTCGGGCGTGCCGATCCGGATGGTGCCGTAGGCCCCGCCGTTGTTCTGCACGACGTTGTTGGTGATCTGCAGGTTGCGCACGTAGGCGTTGGCGTAGATGGCGCCGCCTTGGGTGACCACGTTCGCGGGCAGGCCGGTGGGGCCTCCGGTCACGTCGTTGATGTTGCCGGGGAAGCCCTGCTGGTCGCCGCCCCTGATGTCGAAGCCGTCGATGGACGCCGGGTAGGCCGCGGTGAACTGTCGCGCCGCGCCGGCAGCCGTCGTCGGGTTCTGGGACGCCAGCACGTACAGCGCCTGACCGTCGTAGACCGACTGGTTGCCGTCCCAGGTCAGCGTCCCGATCTTGGCGTACCACGCGGTGGCGAGGGCGGTGTCCCCGCCGAACGCGCCCGCATCGATGATCGAGCCGGGGACGAAGGTGCTGCCCTGGAAGCCCCCCGGGCCGACGCCCTGGAGCTTGATCGGCGAGGCCATGATGAGGTTCTCGTAGTACGCGCCTCGCGGGTTGCCGAACGGGTTGGCCAGGTCAGGCTGCCCGGGGTACACGACCACCAGGTCGTTGCCCGCGCTCGCGTACGCGGCGTCGATCGCCGACTGGATCGTGGCAAAGGTGCGGCCGGGCCCGACCTCGTACACGTTGGGCTGGTAGCCGGCGGCGCCGACGGTGACGTTGCCGCCGCCGAAGTCGTCGAGACGCACGTCGTTCGGGGGGGCGAAGGTGGCCGCGCCCGGGGCCACGGAGCTCAGGCCGATGCGACCGCCGGCCGCGCTCAGGGCCGCGGGCCACGGGTTGGCCGTCGTCCGGATGTTCACCGAGCCGACTGCCGTGCCGTTCTTGTACGCCGTCACGGTGCCGTCCGCGAGCACGCGGGCGCCGAGCCGGTCACCATCGGCGAACGTCACGCCTGGGAAGGTCGCCTGCGTCAGCGGCGCGAGCGCCTGGAGCGGGCTCGCCGACGTCGTCACGGTCACGGTGGAGCTCGTCGCGTTGTAGCGCACGGCGACGTAGGTCGTCGGGGCGCCCAGCACCAGCCCGCCGGCCTTGAGCAGCACACCGGCCTGCCGGTTGGCCGCGGCCGGGACGGTCTTGGTGAACGTGACGAAGGCGTCCTGGTTCGGTCCCAGCGCCGCGCCGCTGCTCAGGAACACGTTGCCTCCGCCACCGCGCAGCTGCGCCTGGTTCGCGGTCGCGGCAGGGGTGCTCGGCGTGATCCGGTAGTTGGCGTTGCTCAGAGTCAGTCCCAGGCCGCCCCATCCGCTGCCGAGCGCCTGGGTGGTGCTCGCGGTGCTGCGGTTGAAGGCGTCGAGCACGCCTCCCGCCGGGAAGGCGGGCACGGCGGGTCCGCTGAGCACGTGGAACGTCAGGCCGTTCACGGTGCTCATGCCGTTGTCGGCGCGGACCGCGAGCTGGTGCGGGCCCGGCGGTGTACCGGCGGGGACGGTGACGTCGATGTGCTTGTCGTCCCACGCCGTCGTCGGCAGCACGATCGTGCCGTCGAGGGTGACCGTGCCGGTGCCCTTGGTCGCGCCGAGCCCGGTGCCGGTGATCGTGAACGACCCGCTGCCCGAGACGTAGGGCTTCGAGACCGCCAGCAGCTGGGGCGCCACGGGATCCTGGGTGCAGAGCACTCCCTGCGGCAGGCCCGTGGAGGGTGAGGAGATGGTCGTGCCGACCTGCGTCGGCGCGAGGTCCGTGGGGATGATCAGGCCGGGGAGGGCCTCGAACTCGGTCGCGATGGTCCGATACCGCGGGTTGTAGTTCGGGTTGAGGCGCCCGGGTGCGCCGGGATCGTTGGCGACGAACCGGTACATGTTGGCGCAGACCCCGGACGGCGTGGGGCAGCTGATGTGGTTCGTCGACGGCAGGAGAACGTCGTAGATGCCGTTGAAGTCGGACTCGACGGTGTCGACGAGCCGGTTCGAGTAGTCGTAGATACCGACGGGCACGAACGGGACGCCGGCCTTCTCGCCGTACAGCGTCGTGCGGGGATCGGTCGAGTAGTTGATGTCGTCGACCACGAGTCCGCGCAGGCGGCTGGGGATCGGCACGTCGGTGAAGACGTTGAACGTCGGCACGATGGACTTGCCGTTGTTCACGCGGACGAGCTTGGTGTCGCACCGGGGCTTGGCGGTGCCCTCGAACGGGGAACCTCCGATGTCGAGGAATGTCGCGTTGTCGACCGGGTCCGACGCGGGCACGGTGACTCCCGCGGGCAGCTCGTTGGTCAGACCGCCGTCCCCGACGACGGCCGGGTAACCATCGGTGCCGTCGCCGGCGAGGTCCACGGTGTGCAGGGCGCCGGCGCAGGCCGGCGGCGGCACCTGGGGCACGATCTGGTCGCCGTTGCCGATGTTGATGTCTTCCTCGCGTGTGAACTGGTAGCTGGGGGTGCCGGACGCGTCCTCGGGGACGGACACGTGCACCAGGTAGTCGCCGACGCCCAGCGGGGTGAAGGTGCCGCCGTCGCACACCGGGGCGCTCGGGTCGGTGGCGTCGAGGGTGCCGTCGAAGCAGGCGTCGCCGAACCCGTAGTTGCCGTCCACGGCCGCGCCGAAGTTCGCATCGGGCGTGCCCTGGTCGGTCGGGTACGGGCCGAACTGGACCGACTGCAGCGGGCCGGACAGGCACACGCCGTCCGTGGACTGGTTCGGCACGAGCACGTTCTCGTCGACACCGTGGACCAGCGCGTTGCCGTCGACGTCGCGCGCGGTGCACCCCGTGGGACGGCTCCACGACTCGGTGACGTAGGTGTTCAGCAGCTTGCCCTGCGCGTACGACCCGTCGGGGGCGAGCTCGTACTGCTCGTTCGCGTCGCAGGGCGCACCGGTCGTGCCGCAGTCGACGGGCGCGAACAGCTCGACGGGAAGGTCGGAGACCCCGGGCTGCCAGTCCTCGACGGCCGCGTACTGCGGGTCCAGCTCGTTGCGCGTCGTGTCGTAGCTGACGGTTCCGACGATGCCGCCGTTCTGCGGGTCGATCCCCCCGTTGCGGCCGGTCGGGTCGTAGGCATGCACACCCCAGTCCATGCGCCCGCTCAGACCGATGATGTTGAGGACGCTGACGTCGACGCCGGCACCCTTGACGGTCGTCGGCTGCGGCTGGTTGTCCGCCTGGTAGGTGACGCCGGTCGTGTAGAACGAGTCGCTGTAGGCCTCCATGACGCTCCACTCGCCGAGCGGGTACGCCGCCTCGAACGAGTAGTGGCCCGTCGCGTCGGTGGTCGCGGACGTCTGCCCGCGGTCCATGAGCGAGTTCTCCTGGCGCCGCATGGTGAGCGTGAAGTTGGGTACACCGGGCTCACCGGGGTCCTTGGCCCCGTTCCGGTTGGTGTCGTTGAAGACGTAGCCGTCGTACGTGGTCCACCAGCCGTTGAGCGGCAGGTTCCCGAGGTCCTCGACCTGGCCGTCGTGCACGGTCACCTGCGTCATCCCCAGCAGGTAGTCCTGCGGTTCGTCCCACCAGCTCAGGGTGTAGTCGCCGTCGGGCACGCCGGCGATGTCGAAGGAGCCGTCCGCCGCGCCCCGACCGACCCACACCGCCTGGTCGCCGTTCTGCAGGTCGGAGAGGGACAGCCACGGGTACGGCATCGGCTTGTCGGCGCGGGTTCCGGTCTTCCCGCTCCAGAAGTCGAGCGAGCCGCCCTTCGGCGGGGTGTAGGCCTTGATCGTCTCGACGAGGCCCGTGATGTGCCCGCTCGCCGACGCGTTCAGCGGCTGACCGTCGTGGATCGGCTTGACGAACCCGAAGATCGGCTGCGGCACGGCCTCGCCCGCGAGGGTGAACTCGGTGTCGAAGCCGGTGGCGCCCTCCATCACCCAGGCGTCCCAGTCGTGGTTGCCCTCGAGGGTCGTCGTCTGGATCCACGTCTGGCCGTCGGGAGGCGTCACCGACAGCGCATAGCGGTTGCTGCCCAGGTGGGGGATGGTGAGCAGGCCGTCGGCGTCGCTCTCGCAGGTCCCGCCGGGGACGTCGACGACCGGCGCCATGTCGGCGTCCAGGCTGTCGAGCGGGATCTGGTGGGAGACCGGGTCCTCGCCGACGTAGGTGGTGCACAGCGGGTTGCCATAGACGTCGGTGGTGACGAGGCCGAGGTAGTCGTTGATGTGCCCGACGAAGTGCGCGAGCCCCGGGTCGCCGGCGTCGAGAGTGCCGTCCGTCGGGGAGATGTCGGCGAACACCTGGGCACGGAGCGTGCCGTCGGGGAGTGGGTCGGGCTGGAGCTCGACCACCACGGGGGCGGCGCTGTCCAGCGGCATCGTCACGTGGACGCCGTCGATCTTGTAGCCGTCGGCGAGGACCGAGATCAGGTAGCGCCCGTCGGGCAGGTCCAGCGTCGCGCCGCCGGCGAAGTCGCTCTGGTCGCCGTGCGTGTAGACCGTGCTCGCGTGCGGGACGTCCTGGATCGACGGCCACGCGCACGACGCGGGGTAGTCCGGGTCGGTGGAGGCGCAGCCGGTGCCGGGTGCGGGGGAGCGCTGCTCGGTCGTGCCGGTGTTGTCGACGCTGACCAGGTACGAGAAGGTGCTGACCTCCGCACCCTTCGCCACGCCGGTGCCGCCGAACGCCCGTGGTTCGGTGCGCGCGCTCACGACCTTCAGCGTGATGGCGTTGGTCGCCGCCGCAGCCGGTGAGGCCACCACCACTGGCGCCATGACGCCAAAGGCGACGACGAGGCCCAGGGTTGCAAGCGCCGCCACCCAACGGGTCCGCCCCCGCAAGCTGCCCCACAGTCCACGCATGATGCACTCCTTCGCGAGCCTTGTGCTCAGGGGACAAGGTGCGCCACCGCGGGGGAGGCAACGGACTTCCTTGCAACTTCTTCATCTCGCTTTCATGGAGTTGTCATGTGGAGCCCTCAGTTGGACGGTTGCCCGAACACAACGGGTGAAGTTGTCTGGATATGCGTGCATATCTCCCTGCCGGGGGAAGATGCTGACCTCGTTCCTCACAGGGAACGCGCAGACTCGCTGTCGGCGATGCGGCCGGCGCCTGCGGCGTCGGGGGCGGGGGTGTGGATGAGCACCGTCATGGTGGTCGATGACGAGGAACGGATCCGTAGCCTCGTGGCTCGGGCGCTCATGGCCGAGGGGCACGAGGTGGTGACCGCGTCCGACGGTCACTCGGCCCTGGACCGGCTTGCACGGGGCGGCGTCGACCTCGTGGTCCTCGACCTGATGATGCCCGACGGCAATGGCTTCACGGTGCTGTCGTCACTTGGCCTGCGCATGGACCTGACCCCTGTCATCGTCCTGTCCGCGGTCACCGACGTCCGGACCCGCGTCCAGGCGCTCGAGCGCGGTGCCGTCGACGTCGTCCACAAGCCGTTCTCGATCGTCGAGCTGCTGGCCCGTGCGCGACGCCACCTCGGCGTCGGTGCTACGCACGGGCCGTCGCGTTACGTCACAGCCGGCGGAGTCCGCGTCGATCTCGACCGGCGGCGTGTCCTGGTGGACGGCAAGGACGTCTCCCTCACTCAGCGGGAGGTCACACTCCTCGTCCACCTCATGCGTCGACCGGGTGAGGTCTGTCGGCGAGAGGACCTGCTGCGCGCCGTATGGGGGCTCGACATGGACCACGCCAGCAATGTCGTCGAGGTGTACGTACGTCGGCTGCGCCAAAAGCTCCAGCCCTTCCCTCCGATAGAGACGGTGAGAGGTGTCGGATACAGCTTCGAGGCCGAATGACCGGGTGGCAGGCGTGGCCGAGCGCGTTGGCGCTCGGACGCTCTTCACTGCGTGGCTCGCGATCGCGGCGGTGTGCACGTGGCTGATGTGGGTGCTGCCGGGGGACGAGACGATCCCGTACCACATCGCCTGGGCATCGTTCGCGCTGCTCTATGCGGTCGGGGACTGGCGCCTGAGCTGGGCCGTCGGAGGGCTCGTGCTCTGCACCGTGGCGACCGGCGCTGTGCTCATCAACTCGGTGCTGGATGAGCACATCGTCTGGCAGGAGGCGACCGAGATCCCGCTGATGAGCGTGCTCATGATCTTGTCCGTCTGGCATGTCCGTCGTCGGCAGCTTGCCCTGCTCACCGTCACCTCAATGGCACAGCAGGAACAGGAACAGGCGGCGAACCGTGAGCGCCTCACGCGCCTGACCTCGCACGAGATGCGCACACCGTTGACCATCGCCCGCGGTTACGTCGAGCTGCTGCACGACCGCACCGCCGACCCGGAGGAGCGTCGAGACCTCGCGGTGGTGGCCGACGAGCTGAGTCGGCTCACGCGCGTCACCGACCGCTTGCTGCGCGTGATCCGCCTCGAGGGCGGTGCGGACATGACGCGCGTGGACGTCGATGCAGTCCTGCAGGAGACCGCGGAGCGCTGGGCCCAGGTCGTGGACCGTCGTTGGGTGGTCGAGGCGGGTGCCGGTGACATCAAAGGATCGCGGGGGCGGTTGCGCGCCGCCCTCGACACTCTCGTCGAGAACGCGGTGCGATACACCGACGACGGGGACATCGTCCGGCTGACCGGCACCAGCAAGCCGGATGGGTGGGTCGAGATCGGCGTCGGCGACTCGGGACCCGGCCTGACACCGGAACTGGTGGCGGCGATCAACTCCGGCGCCGTCGAGCCGAGCCCCAACCAGGACGGCCTCTCGCAGAACGGGCTGGGCTTGGGGCTCGTGCGTGGCGTCGTCTCCGCGCGCGGGGGCCGGCTGCGGGCCGGCATCTCGCCGGACGGCGGTGCGCTGCTCGTCATGGAGGTACCGGCACGGCCTCGGTCGTTGGGCACGGTGCGAGCGTCGGACGAGGACGACGCGGGCCTCGCCGCCGCGGCCAGCCGGGGAGCGTGAGGGCGGCTCGGGTGTGTTCCCGACGGCGTCGCGAGGAGTGCGGCGGGTCGAAGGGCTAGGAGCGAGTCACCGGCTCGAGCCAGAGCGCGCGCCGAGGACACGCCCGCTGTGCACGTCTGGCAGCCCGCACATCGACGTCGCTCAGGAGAGGACCGATGACCGGATACCCCCAGCGGTCGAGCGTGACGGCGCCCGAGATCTGCGCGCACACACCGATGGCTTCGCACGCGACGGGGTCCACGCGAAGGCGCGGTTGCCTCCGGCTCTGCCTCACGGTGTGCCCTCAGGGACCGGGAAGGCGAGTGAGTGCTGGAGCGGGCAGGCGCGTCCCTGCACGTGCGCGGAGATCTCCTCACGGAACGTGGCGACTGCGGAGGCCACCAAGCGGGTCGCCCCGTCGGGGTGATGACACGCGCCGCGACCCTCGATCGCGCGCGCGTCCGCGAGCAGCCGGTCCAGCGCTCGGCGTGATGACGACCCGGCTGCCAGCGCAGCCAGGTGATCGGCCAGCGCGGGGAGCCCGAAGGTGCACGGGCCGCACTGGCGGGCGCTCATGCTCGCGAGGTAGGAGACGAGGGACGCGGTCTCCGAGATCCCGCACGTCTCGCGCGGCAGAGGGGCCAGGATCCCGGCGCCGAGGCTGAGGCCTTCGGAGCGCAGCGCGGGCTCGTCGACAGGCAGGTGGCGGATCCGGTCCCACGCGACCCACTGACCGCCGAACCCCCCGACGAGCACGGCCCGCGGCGGGGGGCCTTCGGCCCCTCCCGCGACGTCCGCGAGCACGTCCTGGACGGCCGTCGACCGCTCCACCTCGACGACGTGGCGCCCGCTCGGGAGCAGCACGGTGAGCAGCGTCGTTCCGGTCGGCGCGTGGCCGCGCGCGAGCAGCGCCACACGGGCCAACGTCTCCACGTTCTGCACCAGCGTGCGCCCGGAGTCCGCGCGGTCGGGGCGTGGGGTCGTCGGCAGCGCCGGCCCGCCGGACAGCGCCCGGGCGATCGCACTGGACTGACCGGCGAGGTAGTGACTCGGACCTCGCACGAGCTCGATCGCCGGCTCGGAGCGCTGTGTCCACCGACGCTCCGCCAGCGCATCGGCCAGCGCGCGGTGCGCGCCGCGGTCGTCGCCGTGGAGCCACACGACGACGCGCCGTGCACCCAGGGTCTCTGCCGCCAGCAGCAGCCCGTCGAGGACGAGGTGCGGGCGCTGCCGCAGCAGGATCGCGTCCTTGGCGCCGACGGGTTCACTCTCGGCACCGTTGGCCACGACGGTCAGCGGACCCTGTTCGGACAGGGTCCGCCGCCACCGCGAGGCCGTCGGCACGTGCGCGCCGCCCAGACCATGCAACGCCGCCCGCTCGACCTGGGCGAGGACCTCGGCCGAGCCCGGCGGACGCCGACCGAGTCGGGCCTCGTGCGCGAGAGCGTCCTCGACCGGTCCCTGTGGTGGGGGCTCGGCCGGGCCGGTGCGCGGCAGCGCCGCGGATGCCAGGAGCAGGTGTGGTCGGACGCTCGCAACCAGGACCGGGCGGCCCACCGTGGTGGTCGCGGTCATCGGCGCCGGCCCGCCGTGGCGCCCAGCGAGTCGGTCAGCTCAGCGAGCCGGTCGCCCGGAGTCCGGGAGGCGTAGCGCGTGAGCGCGAGGCCGAGCACCGCGCAGCCCGAGGCGAGGTAGAAGCCCCGGAGTGCGGCCAGGTCGGAGCCGGCCAGGACGCTGTGCGTCCAGATCAAGGCGAGCACGGTGGCGGACGCCTTGTGGATCGGCCACCAGGCCCGCAGGGTGAGCCGTCCGGCAAGGCGTGCGGTCAGGCCGGTCAGCAGTCCTGCCCAGAGCGCGATCACGCCGAGCGTGACGGCGACCGGTCGGTACGTCGAGGCCATCGGGAGGACGGCCCCACGCCATCCGACCTGTGCCCACGGGTCGGTCGCGAGCACCACGACGTGCAGCACGGTGAACACGAGCGTGAACGTCGCCAGGCCCGCGTGCAGGCGGAGCCGAACCGCAGGGGACGGCACGCCCAGGTGTCGCGCCCAGGGATGGGCCAGCACGAGGCCCGTGCAGACGAGTGCGACGAGCAGGACGTAGGAGGTGACCCCGCTCGCGCGCCCTAGCACCCAGGCAGCCGTGTCGCCGCCGCGCACGTCGCGCACGAGCGCCGAGACGGCGGCGACCGAGCCGATGGCCGCGAGCCCCAGGACCGCCAGTCCGACCCTCGCGAGCAGCGCGCGGTGCCGCTCGGCGTCACCCACGGTCACGACGCCAGACCACGAGCGGGTCCATGGCCCGCGACGTGCCGACCCGCCCCTCGGTCGTGACCCAGGAGGCGGCGAGGCGGTGGTCCTCGGCTTCGGCGCCGATCCTGTCGGCGCCCGTGAGGAACAGTGCCTTGGTCCACACCTCGGCCCACGCTGGGTCCGGTCCCACCACCGTCACCGCTGCCAGACCGGCACCACCGGGACCTCCCGAGCGTGGGTCGACGAGGTGGTGCACCGGCACGCCGTCGTTCGTCCACCGGCGCAGCGTCGTCGACGAGGTGGCGCAGGCGGCATCGCGGACGGCCAGCACCAGCACCAGCGTGCCGTTGTCGAGAGGGTCCTCGACCCCGACCTGCCAGCCGCGGCCCGACGGACCGGCTCCACCGAGGAACTCGTCGCCGCCCGCGTCCACCATCCAGGCGGCGCCCGACTCGGCCATCTCGATCGCCGCCCACCGGACGGCCAGGCCTTTGCCGATGCCGCCGAGGTCGATCGGCCGACCGCCGAGGTGCAGAGACGTGGTGTCGTGCTGCAGGAGGGCGGGTCGCCACGGCTCGACCAGGGGTGCGGGACGTCGCGGGGCGGACGATCGGGTGGTGGTCGTCAGGTCTCGGTCGGCGAAAGGCAGCGACCGGTCGTAGCCCATCGCGAGCAGCGTGTCGAGGACTCGCGGGTCGAAGAGGCCGCCGGTCTCCCGGTGCGCACGTTCCGCCTCGAGGACGACGTCGGCGAGCACGTCGGGCACCTCGTGCCACTCGTCGGGCGCTGCGTTGGCCTCGGACAGCGCGCTCGTCGGGTCGAACCGGCTGCAGTGGAGCTCGACCGTCCGGATCTCCTCCTCGGCACGGTCGAGGCACGCTTCGGCCTCCGGGCCGGGATCCACGACCCGCAGCTCGACCGGGCTCGCCATCGCGCGGAAGGAGCGCGTCAGAACCTCTGTTCCCGCCGGTGCCAGCGGCGTCGGCACGTTCATCCGGAGGCCTTGGTCACGGTGTCGACCGGAGGCGGGGTCGGGGGTGAGGCCGCGGGCTCTGGGACGGCCGCGACCGGCGCTGCCGGTACGGCGGGCGCCGGCGCAGCGGCCTCCGGTGCGGGTCCCGGGCCGGCGGTGCCTCCCGCGGCCCCGGGCGGGGCCGCGGCGGAGCCCGATGCCACAGAGGCCTCGGGCCTGGTCGCCGAGGTGTCCCGCGGAGACGAGCCTGTGGCTGGCGACGCCACCGCAAGAGCGTCGGCCGCCGCCTGCTCCGCACGTTGGTCCAGGACTGCCTGCAACGCCGCGACCCGCGCCTGCGCGTCGGCGACCTGGGTCTCGAGCTGCGTGACGCGAGGGTCCGTGGTCGTCGTGGGAGCCGACGGAGGTTCTGTCGTCGTTGTCGTCGTGGGGTCGTTGGCCTGCGCCCACGTCAGGCTGGCACCGAAGAGTCCCGTGGCGAGCGGGACGAGGGCCAGGGCGACCAGCCCGCGACCGGGCCGGGCCAGGTCAGTCATCGCCGCTCCCGTGGCTGGTCCCGGACCCGTCGGTCCCCGAGTCGTCCGTGCCGGAGTCGTCGCCGGAGTCGTGGGAGCCCGGGTGAGCTGCGCTGTCGGGCTCCGGTTCCAGGTCCGTCGTGTCCTCGGCCGGCTCGGCTGAGGCGGTCGGGGACGGGGTGGGGGACGGAGTCGTCTCGCCGGTGGCGGGTGTGCTGTGCCCGTCCTCGGTCAGGGTCTCGTCACCGCCGTCGTCAGGGCGCTGCCGGTGCGGGGTGGGTACCGGCGCCGGTTGCATCGTCTCCCGTGCCGAGGCGATCGCGGTCGGTGCGGCGGCGGCGGCCCGCTCGAGTGCGTCGATCTGGCCGTTCAACGAGTCGAGCGAGCGCGTGAGCTCAGCGGTGCCGGTATCCGGCACGCCGCCGACGTCGGCTGCGGGCGCTTGCGACGGCGTCGGCGCCGCAGCCACGGCCACCGTGCCCAACCCGACCAGGACGATCGCTGATGCGCTCGCCACTGCAGAGCGGACCTTCCGTGTCATCACGACTCCCCTCACCGTCGGCCCCCAGGGGCGAGGGGTCAACCGTGTCGATGCCCGCGTGAGCGTGACGGCAACCTGCGGCTAAGGCTTCGCTAAGGCCTCCGGCAGCTCGAGCGTGACGGACGCCCCGCCGGCCCCGGCTGCGGGTCGGATCATGAGCCGCCCGCCGCCCCGCTCCGCGGTGCGCCGGGCGACGTCGAGCCCGAGACCGGTCGAGCCGGCTCCGCTCCGCCCGCGCTGGGCGAGATCGCCGGTCGGGAGGCCGGGTCCGTCGTCTCCGACCTCGATGTGCACGAGGCCCCCCACGACGTTGACGGACAGGGTGAAGCCGGTGCGCGGCGGCGTGTGCCGGAACACGTTGTCGACCAGCACGTCCAGCGCCGCCCCGAGCTCGTCCGTCGCGAGGGAGACGGGTGCCGGCACGTCGGGCACCTGCACCCGGATCGTCCTGCCCTGGTCGACGGCCAGCACCCGCCAGAAGCGCCCACGGTCCTCGACAACCTGCCCGGCGTCCGACCGACCCGGTGACGAGGTGCCCCGTCGGCGCGCCGTAGCGATCGCCTCGTCGACGGCACTGACGAGGTCGTCGACGTGCGCGGCCATGCGTTCGCGCTCCTCCGGGTCGCCGAGGAGGTCGACGTCCAGGCGGAGCGCGGTGATCGGCGTGCGCAGCCGGTGGGACAGGTCGGCGACCGCCTCGCGTTCGTCGGCAAGGAGACCGGCGACCCGCTCGCCGAGGCTGTTGAGGACGACGCCCACCGAGGCGACCTCGGCTGGGCCGGAAGGGACGACGCGTGCCTCGAGGTCACCGGTGCCGAGCCGGTCGGCGACGCTGGCGAGGTCCTGCACCGACCGGGACAGCCGTGCCGCCACGCGGTCTCCGGCGACCGCCGCCCCCGCGAGCAGCGCGGCACCGACGCCGGCGAGGACGGCCCACGAGCGCAGCACACCGTCCGTGAGCATCGCGTCCGGGACGAAGGTCCGCACGACTGCGACGCCTGCCGTGCCGCCCACCGGGAGCAGGACCTCGACCCCGCCGTCCGTGCGGGCGGTCAGGGCACGCCCGAGAATGGCGAGCTCGACCGCGGGTGACGCCGCGACGTGCTCTCCGACGATCGTGCCGTCCGGCCGGAAGACGGTGGTGCGACGGTCGCCGTCGTTGACGTCCAGCACGGCCGCCGCCAGCCGGGTGTCGGACTGGCCGGGGCCGCCCGCAAACACGGCGACGCTCTGCGCGTCCTGTCGGGCGGCGGCGATTGCGCGGTCGGCGGTCAGCGAACGGGAAAGAAGGCCCAGCGGTACGAGGAAGGAGATCAGGACCACCGCGGCCATCGCGACGCCGTAGCGCACGAGCAGACCTCTCATGGCGGCGGGACGAGCTTCACGCCCACGCCGCGGACCCGGTGGAGCATGCGCGGCTGGTCGGCGTTCTCCCCGAGCTTGCGCCGGAGCCAGTGCAGGTGGACATCCACCGTCTTGTCCGCGCCCCCGTAGGGCTGGTTCCAGACCTTGGCCAGCAGCTCCCGCTTCGCCACCACCTCACCGGGTCGCTCCGCCAGATAGCACAGCAGGTCGAACTCCTTCGGCGACAGCTCGAGCAGCGCGCCGTCCAGCACGGCCGTCCGCGAACGCGAGTCGATCACGAGTGGGCCCACCACCAGGGGGACGTGTGGTCGAGACGTCTCCGAGCGGCGAAGCACCGCTCGGATGCGCGCCTCGAGCTGGTCGGCCGCGAACGGCTTGACCAGGTAGTCGTCCGCGCCGGCGTCGAGGAGCGCCACGATTTCGGGGCCGTCGTCGCGCGCGCTGACCACGATCACGGCGACGTCACTGACTGCGCGGACCATCGCGAGCAGGGATGCGCCGTCCAGGTCGGGCAGACCCAGGTCGAGGAGCACGACGTCCGGGGGATGGGCGACGAGCATCTGCAGCCCGTCGAACGCGGTCGGCGCGGTCATCGTCGAGTGCTCGCGAGCCGAGAGCGCACGCACGAGCGCCGTCCGGATGTTCGCGTCGTCCTCGATGATGAGCACATCGGCCACACCCCGGACGGTAGGCCATCACGGCAAGCCATGGGCTGGAGCGCTTCCCCTTGATCTCTCCTTAACCTCGTCTTTCCCGCTGTGTGGGGCACGATGCTGCGATGCGGACCGGGGAGACGGGACGCCCGCGCCGTCCCTCGCGCGCGGGCATCGTCGCGATGCTCGCGTGGACGCTCGCCGTCGTCGCGGGGGGCGCGATCGCGTGGCAGGCGCTGGCTGCCGTCGACGCCGGGGGACGAACGGGGGTTCTGAGCCAGTCGGAGGTCACCGCCGCCCTCGAAGCCGCACGCGCCACCGCCAGCGCCCCGCCGTCGGCACCGGCACCGACGACAGCGGCACCGAGACCGGATTCCGGCATCACTCCCACGCCGGCCGCGGACCCGGCGACAGCAACGCCGCCCCCCGCCCCCATGTCGCCCCCCGCGGCGACCCGCGCTCCCCACTCAACGTCCGAACCGGAGCCCGCCGGCACGACCGCGCCGACCGCTTCGGCCTCGACAGCGAAGGTGGTCGCGCGGACCTGGACGGTCCCCGGGGGCGTCATCGGGGTCTCCTGCAGCGGAGCAGCCATCACCCTCTTGTACGCGACGCCGTCGGACGGGTGGACCGTCGAGCTCGGCTCGACAGGTCCCCAGCACGTCGAGGTCCAGCTCCAACGGGACGGCGCCGAGACGACACTCACGGGGACCTGCGTCGCCGGGACTCCCGAGTCTCGGCTCGAGTCCGACGACGAGCGGTCCGACGACGGTTCGGGCCGTCGGAGGTCGGTCGATGCCACACCCTCCCCGAAGGGCGACAGCTGACGACGAGCCGGAAACCGCCGGGTGTGCGGGACCGACCGGCTCATCGGACGTGCCGACGTCACCGGATGGGGCCAGATCCCGCCCGGTAGTCCCAGCCGGCGTCTCGCCGAGGTCGCCACCCGAACCTCCCGCACGAGGCGCGATGCACCTAGCGTGGGCGCATGTCTGCACTCAGGGTTCTCTTCATCGGCGGCAGCGGCATCATGAGCTCGGCCTGCTCCCAGCTCGCGGTCGAGCGCGGCGTCGACCTCTACGTGCTCAACCGGGGCACCACCACCACCCGCCCCGTCCCGGAGGAGGCGACGCAGCTGCGGGGCGACATCCGCGACCCGGGCGCAGCGAAGGCGGCGCTCGGTTCACGGGAGTTCGATGTGGTGGTCGACTGGGTGGCGTTCACCCCCGACCACGTGCGGGCGGACCTCGACCTGTTCCGGGGGCGCACCGGGCAGTACGTGTTCATCAGCTCCGCCTCGGCCTACCAGACCCCGCCCGAGCGTGTCCCGGTCACTGAGTCGACTCCTCTGCGCAACCCCTACTGGCGCTACTCGCAGGACAAGATCGCGTGCGAGGACGTGCTCGTCCGCGCCTACCGCGACGAGGGCTTCCCCGCGACGATCGTGCGTCCCTCGCACACCTACGACAGGACGACGGTGCCGTTCGACGGGGGCTGGACGGCGTTGGCCCGGTTGCGCCAGGGCAAGCCGATCGTGGTCCACGGCGACGGGACGTCGTTGTGGACGTTGACCCATCACCGCGACTTCGCGCGCGGTTTCGTGCCGCTGCTGGGGCACGCTCGAACACTGGGCGAGGCGTTCCACATCACCTCGGACGACGTGCTGAGCTGGAACCAGATCGCGCGGAGCCTCGCCTCGGCGGCCGGTGTCGAGCCGCGGATCGTGCACGTCCCGTCCGACGCCATCGCAGCAGCCGACCCGCAGTGGGGTGCCGGTCTGCTCGGCGACAAGGCCCACTCCATGATCTTCGACAACACGAAGCTGCGCTCTGTCGTGCCGGACTACCGCGCGACCATCCCGTTCGAGCAGGGCGCGCGCGAGATCGTGGACTGGCACGACGCCGACCCGACGCGCCAGAACGTGGACGCCGCGCTGGATGCCGTGATGGACCGTCTCGTCGCGAAGTACCAGGTGTGACGGCGAGCTGATGGTCCGCCACGCGCGGTGGTGGAGTGGGTGCGCGCGGGGCCGTTGACGGGATCTTGACGGCGCTGCGGCAGGTCTTGGCGCGACCTTGGCGGCCGCAGCCAGTGCGGCGCGGCATGCTCGAGGAGGGCCGGTTTCGTGGCCCGAGCACGCCGGCGCGAGCGCACGATCCTCGTCGGCACCCGCATCAACGCGTCAGCCTCGGCAGGAAGAATGACGGTGGAGAACGTGTCGTACATCCAGTCGCACCGCTCCGTGGTCCTCGGCTACGCGCTGGTCGCGCCACTGGTCGTGTCAGCCGCGCTGGCCACGGTCCGTGGCGGCGTCACCAGCACGACCGCTGCGCTGGTGCTCGTGCTGGTGGTCGTCGGCGCCGCCGCAACCGGGCAGCGCGCCGCCGGGATCGTCGCCGCCCTGTCGGCCGGCGCGTGGTTCGACTTCTTCCTGACCGAGCCGTACGGCAGCTTCAAGGTCACCGACGGCAACGACATCCAGACCACGGTGCTGCTGCTGGTGGTCGGCGTCGCGGTCAGCGAGATCGCCCTGTGGGGCCGCCGCCAGCAAGCCCGAGCCAGCCGCCGCGCCGGCTACCTCGACGGCGTCCTCGGCACCGCCGACATCGTCGCCCTCCGGCAAGGATCGGCCGACACCCTCATCGACCGGGTCAGCCACCAGATCGTCGAGGTGCTCGACATCGACGCCTGCCGCTACGCCGCGCCCGGCACCGAGGTCCGCTCGGCGACGACGCTCGAGCGCGACGGCTCGGTCGCGCGCCGCGGCCGGTCGTTCGACGTCGACCGGGACGGACTGCCGACGGACGACCTCGTCACCGTGGACGTCACCCACCAGGGCACGAACCACGGCCGGTTCGTGCTGACCGCCTCGACCCGGACCGTCCGACCCACCGTCGAACAGCGCCGAGTCGTGGTCCTGCTGGCCGACCAGGTGGGGGCCGCACTTGCGAACCGTCCCGCGTGACGCCCCGGCTTGCCACCGGTGCGGGCGATCCGCCGCTCGGGGAGATCAGGCGCTGGCACGGACGACGAGCTCAGCCCGCATGGTGACGGACTTGGGCGGCGTCCCGGCGATCTGGTCGAGCAGGAGGTCCACCATCTCCGCGCTGATGCGGTCGAACGGCTGGTGCATCGTCGACAGCGGCGGGTCCAGCGTCTCGGCGAGGCCGGAGTCGTCGAAGCCGCCGACGGCGACGTCCTCGGGGACGCGCCGGCCGCTGTGGCGCAGGACGACCAGGGCACTGGCGGCCATGGTGTCGGAGGCCGCGAAGACGGCGTCGAGGTCGGGCACGCGCTCGAGCAGCTCGGTCATCGCCGCGTGTCCCGACTCGGAGCTGTAGTCGCCGTAGGCCACGTAGCGCTCGTCGTAGAGGTCGCCCAGCTCGGCGCGGTAGCCCTCGAGGCGGTAGCGGCCACCCGGGGTGTCCTGCGGGCCGGCGATCGTCGCGATGCGCCGCCGCCCGCTCTCCCGGAGGTGGCGGACCATCGTGCGGGCGCCACCTGCCTCGTCGACCGAGACCCAGGAGACCGGTCCGTCGTAGCCGAGGGGGATGCCGCAGGAGACGGTCGGGATGCCCTGGTCGCTGAGCCATCCGATGAGCGGCTCGTTCTCGTGCGACGAGATCATCAGGACGCCGTCGACGTGCCCGGCGCCGACGTACGAGGCGACGTTCTCGCGCTCGGCCGCGGTGCCCGCGACGAGGAGCAGCAGCGTCATGCCGCGGTGGGCGACCGCCGCGGCCGCACCGCGGAGCAGGATCGAGAAGTTCGGGTCGGTGAACAGCAGCCGCTGCGGCTCGGTGAGCAGGAAGGCGATCGAGTTGCTGCGGCCGGTCACCAGGCTCCGTGCGTGGTGGTTCGTGCGGTAGCCGGTGGTCCGGATCGCCTCCTCGACGGCGACCCGCGCGTCCTCGGAGACCCAGTGGCCACCGTTGATCACGCGCGAGACGGTGCCCCGGGACACCCCGGCGACGTCCGCGACCTCGCGGATGGTCGGTCGGCGACGCGGACCGGCGGAAGTGCTCACAGTCCCCGACGGTAAACCAGTCGACGGCCAAGATCGTGCAGGAACGAGCGGCGATGGACTGTGCACGGTCACAGTCCGATAACGACCGAGATGCCGGGCTTCAGCTCCACCGGTCGAGGCGCATAGCCTGTGCACGTTCACAGGCTGGGAGCGTGCACAGGTGCAGCTCCGCAGGACGCGACGAAGCGTCCCGTTCGTCTGCCTGCTCGACCGATTCGCGACACCAGCTCGACCCCCAGGTCGGCCACCACGTTCGACCGATGACGCTCGACACGAAGGGACAACGCTGTGTCTTCCTTGCCTCGTCGACTCAGGGCCGCCGCCTACCTGGCGTCCGGATCGCTCATCCTCGCGGCGGTCCCGGGAGCCGCGCTCCCGGCGGCCGCCGCCGACCGGGCCCCGGTGGACGCCGGGATCGTCGTGCAGAAGGTCGAGGGGATGCCCGAGGGCTTCATGCGAGGCGTCGACGTCTCCACCGTCCTCTCCCTGGAGGAGAGCGGGGTGACGTTCCGGGACACCCACGGCCAGGTCGCCGACCTGTTCGACGTGCTGGCCGAGTCCGGCGTCACCGACGTGCGCGTGCGCGTCTGGAACGACCCGTGGGACGCGCAGGGCCACGGGTACGGAGCCGGGAACGTCGACGTCGACCGGGCCGTGCAGATCGGCAAGCGGGCGACCGCTGCGGGCCTGGGCGTGCTGGTCGACTTCCACTACTCCGACTTCTGGGCGGACCCGAGCAAGCAGCAGGCCCCGAAGGCGTGGGCCGGGCTCTCGGTCGCCGACAAGGCCGCCGCCGTCGAGACCTGGACGGCGGACAGCCTGCAGGAGTTCGAGGACGCCGGGGTCGACGTCGACATGGTGCAGGTGGGCAACGAGACGAACAACGGCATCGCGGGCGTGACCGGCTGGGACGACATGGCCCAGATCTTCTCCGCGGGCAGCGCCGCCGTCCGGGACGTGCTCCCGGACGCCCTCGTCGCGCTGCACTTCACCAACCCCGAGTCGGCGGGCCGGTACGCCGGGTACGCGGCCGAGCTCGACGCGCGGCACGTGGACTACGACGTCTTCGCGTCGTCGTACTACCCGTTCTGGCACGGCACCCTGGGCAACCTGACGGCGGTGCTGAGCAACGTCGCGACGACGTACGGCAAGAAGGTCATGGTCGCGGAGACGTCGTGGGCGCGGACCCTCGAGGACGGCGACGGACAGCCCAACGTGATCCGCGAGGGCTCGGTCACCAACCCCGCCTACCCGTACTCGGTGCAGGGGCAGGCGAACGAGGTGCGTGACGTGATGCAGGCCGTCGCGGACGTGCCGGGCGACGCCGGGATCGGCGTCTTCTACTGGGAGCCCGCGTGGCTCCCCGTCGGCCCCCCGAGCGCGCTCGAGGCGAACAAGGTGCTGTGGGAGCGGGACGGCTCCGGCTGGGCCACGAGCTACTCCGCGGAGTACGACCCCGCCGACGCCGGCGCCCGCTACGGCGGCTCCGAGTGGGACAACCAGGCGCTCTTCGACGCCGCGGGCAACCCGCTCGAGTCCCTGCAGGTGTTCCGGTACGTGCTGACCGGTGCGGTCGCGCCGCGGGCGGTCTACTCGATCGAGTCGCCCAGCGTGACGGTCACCGACGGCGACCCCGTGGTGCTCCCGGGCACGGTCGCGGTCACGTACAACGACCTGACGGCCGTCGACGTCGCGGTGACGTGGAGCGACTCCGTCTCGTGGATCCGCGGCCCGGGGACCTACACGATCGGCGGGGTCACGTCCGACGGCGACGCCGTCACGGCAACCGTGCGTGTGCTGCCGGTCAACGTCGTGCCCAACGGCAGTTTCGAGAACTGGGGCGAGGGCTGGTCGCTCGACTGGAACGTCGCCAAGGTCAAGGACGAGGCGGCGAACGTGCACAGCGGCGCGATGGCCGTGAACTTCTGGAGCGGGACCGACGCCACGTTCTCCGTGAGCCGCCAGGTCACCGGGGTCGCACCCGGCGCGTACGCGCTCTCGGTGTGGAACCACGGTGCGCCCGAGGTCGGCGGCGTCAGCCTCTCGGCCGTGACGTCGGCGGGCTCCTGGTCCGTGCCGATGCCGCAGACCGGCTGGGCGCTCTGGGCGAACCCGACGGTCGACGACGTCGTCGTCGGGGCCGACGGTGTCGTCACCGTCGCCGTCGGCGGATCCGTCCCGGCGAACGGCTGGGGCTGGTTCGACGACGTCGTGCTGACCCCGAGCACCGGCACCGTCGCCCCCGACACCTCCGCGCTCGACGCCGCGCTCGCGGCGGCGGGTGCCGTCCACCGGGCCTGGTACACGGACGCCTCGCTCGCGGCGCTCGACCACGCGGTGGAGGTCGGGCACGTCGTGCTCGCCGGGAGCTTCGTCACCGCCGACGACGTCGCCGCGGCGACGGCGCTGGTGAACGACGCCGTCGCGGGGCTCCAGGTCAGCGCTCCCGCGGCCCCGACCGTCACAGCCACGCTGGCAGCGACCACGGTGAACACCGTGACGGCCGCGTCGGTCAAGGTGACGGTGCGCGCGGGCGCGTCGGCCGCACCGACCGGCCAGGTCACCGTGCACTACGGTCCGCAGTCCGTCGTGGCGACCCTCACGGCGGCGGACGCGGGTCAGGTCACCGTGCCGCTGCCCGTCCTGGCGGCCGGCACCTACGCGGTCTCCGTGGACTACTCCGGTGACGCGCTCGTCGCGCCCGGGACTGCCTCGGCCGGCACCCTCAGGGTGGTCAAGGTCGCGTCGAAGGTCATCGCGCACGTGCGCAGCGCCATCGTCACGACGAGCACCGCAGCCGTCGTCGACGTGACGGTCGGCTCGGTGCCGACGGGGACGGTCCCGACGGGGACGGTCACGGTCACCTACGGCACCGCGACCAAGGAGGTCGCGCTGACGCCGGCGGACGCGGGTCGGCTCGCGGTCGAGCTGCCCCGTCTGGCGATCGGCCTCTACCCGGTCAAGGTGGCCTACTCCGGCGACGCGGTCGTCGCCGGGTCCTCGGCCACGGCCGGGTTCGTCGCGGTCGTCCGGACACCGCCGGTCGTGAAGGCGCAGCTGGCGAGCGCCACTGTCACCCCGTCGCAGACGGCGAAGGTCGCCGTCACGGTGCAGGCGGCGGACTTCACGTCACCGACGGGGACGATCTGGGTCACCTACGGGTCGAGGTCGACGTCCGTGCCCCTGCGGGCGAGTGACAACGGGTCCGTGACGGTCACGCTCGCGAAGCTGCCCAAGGGGACGTACACCGTGCGCGTCGTCTACGTGAGCAGCGACAGCAGGGTCGGCAGCGGAGGCGCGGCACCGCTGTCGCTGACCGTGCGCTGACCCTGTCGGGACGACCGCTGGGGTGGCCTGACGATCCGGGCCACCCCAGCACGGTCGCCCCGACAACGGGTCGAACGGACGACCCGCCGAGAGTTTCCTCGGGGCAGGGGGTGGCGGCGAGCGCACGGCCGACGGACACTGAACGGACCCTTCCGGTCGGAGGTGATCGACGTGCGCAACGAGTCCACGTTCCCCGACGTTCTCCCGGTGCTGGCCGCCGGGAATCATCGGGACCCCCGCGAGGGGGGCTGTCTGATGGAGTGGGTGAGCCTGCTCGCCGGTGAGCGCTGGAGCGACCACCCCGCGTGCACCCATCCGCTGCTCGCCCACCTCGCTCGCTCGGTCAACGATCGAGTCAGCGACGCGTCCCGGCGTGCGCTCATCCACCTGCTGCCGACGCTCACCGGCCTGCGGAGCGACGACCGGTCGTGGTCTCTGGAGATCGCCGCGGTCACCGTGCGGCACGCCCTCCGCCGGGCGGGGGCGCAGGACGGGCCGGAGCTCGCTGTCGCCCTGCTGACGCTCGACCGGCTGCTCGGTCCGACGGACGGTCGCGCACCGGACGAGCGACGCGCGACGACCACCGAGGCGCTCGCGGCTGTCCCCGCCGCTGCCGCGTGGGCCACGGAGTTCACGCAGGCGATGGGCGCGCCGCACCACGTCCGCGGCCTGACCCGCGGGATGGTCGACGCCGCGGTCGCGACCGTCTCCGCGTCGTCCGACGCCGACGACGCGCTCGTCGCGATGCTCACCGACGCCGTCCTCACGTGCCAGGAGCTCGCGGTCGCCGCTGCGGCTGACACCTCTCGCGAGGCGGCGCCTGCGCGGTTCGATCGGACGTCGTCCCTGGCGGGCGCCACGGGCTGAGGCCTGCCCGCAGCGCCGTGAGGCGCGCCTCCCTAGTGCCTCTCGCTCGCGGTCAGCCGAATCGTGCCGACGCGGACGAGATCGACCGCCGCGACGTGCAGCCCGTCGGGGACCTCCCGCACCGTCGGGTCGACCCAGACACCGGTGCTGCGCTGCCACGGCAGGAGCTCGAACCGCACCCCGTGCCGGGCGACCGCGTCCGCCCACGGCGTGAGGTCGACGTCCCACTCGCGACCGTGCCAGAAGTGGTCGCTGATCAGCTGGTCGCCCACGTACGCGCGGCCGACGTCACCGGTCCAACGCACCCGCAGCAGCGCGCGGTCGACGCCGTCGAGCAGCTCGCGGGGGACCTCGAGCTGCACGATGGCGGCACCGGAGAAGTCGGTGGGAGCGCTGAGCCGGTTCAGCGGGCCGCCGCGCCGAGGGCGTGGGGCGGTCGCGTCGGGGCGGAGCCCGGAGACGAGCGTGCGGCGGCCGACCCGCGGCGCGCTCGCCCGCCACGACCGCCAGGGGCCGTCGTCGGACGGCTCGCCCAGGTCGGCGCCCTCGGCCCGGAGGGCGTCGGGAGCGGGGAGGAGCGAGACGGTGACGTCGGGGCTCTCCGTCTGCACGACGAGCTCGCCGTCCCGCGCGTAGAGCGGCGCCGAGGACAGCACGAGCCGTTCCCGGCCGTCGACCTCGAGCAGGTAGAGCCGGTCGATGCGCTCCTGGTCCAGGACGATGATCCGCGCACCCGTGAGCTCGACGACGCACGTCGGGCCGGCGGGTGCGGCGAGGGAGACGATCGTCGCGCCCTCGCGGTGCACGGCGACACCCGCACCGCCGACCTCGTGGTCACCGTCGAGGACGAGCTCGACGGGGATGCCGTCGTAGGCGCCCAGCACGACGACCTCGCGGTCGTCGACGGTGATGCGAGCCAGGACCCGTGCGGTGGCGCTCCGGAGGACGACGCCCGGAGCGAGCGGGTACCGCAGCGGCCACACCACCGAGACACCGGCCGGGATCGTGACGGGCCGGGTGGGCACCGTGACGTCCTCGCCGTCGAGGGTCACCGTGAGCCGCACGTCCCTCTGCTCCGGCAGCGCCGCCTTCGCGGGCTGGTACGTCGAGGCGAACAGGTAGCCGCTGCGCCCGTCGGACCGCACGGCCCACCGCAGGATCTCGGGGTCGACGCTGCCGCCCCCGACCGTCGTGGCCATGGTGGCGAGGCGGTGCCCGTCCTGCTGGAGCCACAGGTGCTGCGCCCGCAGGTAGTGGTGGTGGGGGCGGATCTGGCCGTGCTCGCCGATCGGGGCCGCGAAGTCGTAGGTCACGCGGGGGACGTCGTTGGGGTACCCGGTCGCGTGGGACTCCTGCTCGGAGCCGTGGGCGCCCGTGCGCTGCGTCCCGCCGGCGTACATGTAGTAGCCCTGCCAGATCGAGCCGCTGCCGAGCTTGGCGAGCGCGAGCGCGGCGACGTCGGCGGGCGCGACGATCGGCCGGCGGTGGTACGCGACGTGCATCCCTCCGCCGAGCTCGCACGTCGCGAAGGGCACGGCGTCGTCGTCCTTCAACGGCAGCGCGTCGGGGTCGAGGGTGATCCCGTCGAGAGCCTCGCGCAGGTCCGCCCCGACGGACAGGTCGTCGCGCACGGGGCTGTAGCGGAAGTGGAACGCGGAGAACTCGGGCCACTCGGTCTGCTCGTCGTCCCAGAAGCCGTCGCCGTAGGCGCTGTACACGGGCAGCAGCGTGTCGGGGACCTGCGCGCCGCCCCAGCCGGTCGCCGTCCAGATCGGGACCCGCAGCCCGAGCTCCTCGGCGAGCTCGCGCAGGCGTGCGAGGTGCTGCGGCTGGTCGTAGAGCTCGTTGTCCACCTGTGCGCCGACGATGGGCCCGCCGTCGGCGTGGGCCAGACCCTGGAGCTGCGCGATGGTCTGCGCGTAGAAGGCGTGCACGAGGTCGAGGTACCCCGGGTCGTTGGTGCGGGTGGCGAGCTTCCGCTCGACGAGCCAGTCGGGGAAGCCGCCGTACCGGGCCTCGCCGTGGGCCCACGGGCCGAGCCGGACGACGACGTCCAGTCCGTGCATCGCCGCTTCCTCGATGAACGCGCGCAGGTCGAGCTGGCCGTCCCAGCGGAAGACGCCGGGCTCCGGCTCGTGGGCCTGCCAGAACACGTAGGTCGCCACGGAGGTGAGACCGCCGGCCCGGGCGTGGCCCAGGACGTCCCGCCAGCGATCGCGCGGGACCCGCGAGTAGTGGATCTCGCCCGTGACGGGGAACCACGGGACGCCACCCCGCTCGACCCAGCGGCTGGTCACCTCGATCCGGTCGTCGCCCGCCGGCGGCTCGCCGACGCTCAGGTGGCCGCGGCGCGGGGCCGCCGGAGCCACGACGGTGAGGTGGTGCGGCGCCACGAGGGTTCCCGGGCGGACGGCGCTGGTCATGAGTCTCCTTGGAGCAATCCTGGATGCGTCGCTGAGCATGTCACTGCTCAGCCCTTGTCGTGCGAGCGGTACTCGGTCGGGCTCATGCCGTGGATCCGGTGGAACTGGCGGGAGAAGTAGAGGGGATCGCTGAACCCGACCTCGGCCGCGACGGACGCGATGGGGCGGTCGGTGGTGTCGAGGAGCTCGCGCGCCGTGCCCATGCGCAGACGGGTCTGGAACTCCAGGGCGCCGTAGCCCGTGGCCCGCCGGAACAGTGCGGCGTAGTGCGAGACGCTCAGCCCTGCCATGCCCGCGAGATCGGCCAGGGAGATGCGGGTGGCGACGTTCGCGCGAAGGTGCTCGATCGTCGCCGCGATCGGGTCCGACTGCTGCCTGCCGATCGTCGGCCGGTCGGCCGCCAGGAGCGCCATCGCGTGCCACGCGGCGCCGGCGGACGCCAGGAGGCTCGCCGTCGTCTCGTCGCGCTCCATGCGCCGGAGGATCGTGTCGACGAGGGAGATGACGCGGGCCGGGTCGCCGAGGCCGACCACCGGCTGGTCCGGCGTGGCGCCGGTCGCCGCCAGCAGGTCGGGCACCTGCTGGCCCACCAGGTGCATCCACCAGATCGTCCAGGGCTCGTCGGCGTCCGCCTCGTACCGGTGGGGCAGGCCGGCCGGGATCACGAGCGCCTGGCCCGCGTGCACCGGGTGCACGCCCGACGGCAGCGTGCAGGTCCCTCGGCCCGCAGCGCACACGATCACGATGTGCTCCGGGGCACCGTGCGCGCGGGAGCGCCCGTGGGTCGATGCCCGCGGGAAGTACCCGACGTCGGTGACGAGCAGCGGGGACAGGGGCCGCGTCCGGCGGGCCTCCGCGACGAGCGGGCGGGGGAGCACGCGCATGCGCTGCCCGGGGAAGCCCTCACGTCGGAGGGTCGGCGTCGCAGGCGCGAGGATCATCGATTCATCCATGTGTCTCGGAAGAATGCCCATTCTGCAGCATGACGACAGGACCGTAGCGTCAGCACATGCTCGATGACGAGTCCCGCCTCGACCTCCCCGCCGTGCCCGCCCACCTCGTGGGTCAGGCGGTCGCCGCGTGGCGCCAGCCGGTCACGATCGACACGTACCTGCCGGACCCGGCGGACCGCTACCCGGCGTTCCTGGAGAGCCGCGTGTACCAGGGCTCGTCGGGCCGGGTGTACCCGCTGCCGTTCCACGACCGCATCAGCCCCACCAAGGCGCCCCGCGCCTGGGACGCGATCCACCTCGAGAACCCCTGGATCCGGCTGATGATCCTGCCGGAGCTCGGGGGCCGCATCCACGTCGGGATGGACACCGCCAACGGGTACGACTTCTTCTACCGCAACAACGTCATCAAGCCGGCCCTCGTCGGGCTCGCGGGGCCGTGGATCTCGGGCGGCGTCGAGCTCAACTGGCCGCAGCACCACCGCCCGGCGACGTTTCTCCCGGTGGAGGCGACGATCGAGCACGAGGCCGACGGAGCCGTCACCGTCTGGTGCTCGGACCACGACCCGTTCGCCCGGATGAAGGGCATGCACGGGATCCGCCTGCGCCCGGACTCCTCGGTGATCGAGCTGCGCGTCAGGCTGTTCAACCGCACCGACGAGGTGCAGACGTTCCTCTGGTGGGCGAACGTCGCGGCGGCCGTCAACAACGACTACCAGTCGTTCTTCCCGACCGACGTGCACGCCGTCGCCGACCACGCCAAGCGCGCCGTGACGGCGTTCCCCGCGGCCGATCGCCCGTACTACGGGATCGACTACCCGGCCCGGAAGGCTGAGGCGCACCCCGACAGTGCTCCCGACCCTGACCGGATCGACTGGTACCGCAACATCCCGGTGCCCACGTCGTACATGGCGCTCGGGACGCAGGACGACTTCTTCGGCGGCTACGACCACGGCCGCCGGGCGGGCTTCGTGCACTGGGCCGACCACCAGGTGGCACCCGGCAAGAAGCAGTGGACCTGGGGCAACGGCGCGTTCGGCCGGGCCTGGGACGCGAACCTCACCGACACCGACGGGCCCTACGTCGAGCTGATGGCCGGCGTCTTCACGGACAACCAGCCGGACTTCTCGTTCCTGGCACCGGGGGAGACCAAGACCTTCAGCCAGTACTGGTACCCCATCCAGGAGACCGGTCCCGTCCACCAGGCCAACCTCGAGGCGGCCGTCCGCCTGGACGTGACGCCCGGCGCCGCAGGCACCGCCGTCCGGGTCGCGGTCGCGACGACGAGGGAACGCGCGGGAGTCGCGGTGCGCCTGACCGGCCCGGAGGGCGCGACGCTGTGGCAGGTCGACGCGGACTCGGGCCCCGACCGTCCGATCGTGCAGCACCTGACCCTCGACGCCGCCTGGGCTCCCGAGGACCTGACGCTCGTGGTCGAGCACGACGGTGCCGAGGTCATCTCGTGGCGACCCCGTGTGGCGCACGGCTCCCCGACGATGCCCGAGCCCGCGCAGGAGCCCGCGGCGCCCGCCGACGTCCCGTCCGTCGACGAGCTGTACCTGATCGGCGTGCACCTCGACCAGTACCGGCACGCGACCCGGTCGCCCGAGCCGTACTGGCTCGAAGCCCTGCGTCGGGACGAGGCCGACTACCGCTCGAACCTCGCGCTCGCCGCACGTCGCTACACGGAGGGCCGGTACGCCGAGGCCGAGCAGCACCTGCGGGTGGCGCTCGCCCGGCAGACCCGGCTGAACACCAACCCGGGCGACGGCGAGGCGAGCTTCCGCCTCGGCCAGGTGCTCGCGCGCACCGGCCGCCCGGACGAGGCGTACGAGGCGTGGGGCAAGGCGCGGTGGAACCAGGCGTGGCGCGGTCCGGCGCTCCTCGCGATGGCGCGGCTCGACGCCGCCCGCGGCAGGGACCGGTCCGCCCTGGACCACGCCCGCGAGGCCGCCGCCGACGCGGACAACCTGCAGGCCCAGGCGGTGCTCGCCGTCCTGCTGCGGCGCGCCGGCCGCGACGCCGACGCGGACGCCGTGCTGGCGCGGGCGCTGGACCGCGACCCGCTCGACGTGTGGACGCGTGACCTGGTCGGTCACGACGTCGCGACGGACGCCCCGACGCTGCTCGACGTCGCGCTGGAGTACGACTCGCTCGGCGCGTGGCCCGACGCGGTCCGGCTGCTCGAGGCCGCGGCCGGGATCGAGCCTGCCCTCGGCCAGGTGGAGGTCCGACCGCTCCTGCACCTGCACGCCGCACGGATCCTGGAGGCGGCCGGCGAGCACGACGACGCCGACCGGCACCGCGCCCTGGCGCGGACGGTGCCCGCGGTGCACTGCCTCGCCTCACGCCTCGACGACGCGGACATGCTCCAGGCGCACGTCGAGCGGCACCCCGACGACGCCCGGGCCTGGGCGATCCTCGGCCACTGGCTGTACTTCCAGCGCCGTCACCTCGACGCGATCGCCGCGTGGCGCACGTCGACCGCGCTGGACCCGAGCGACCCGGTCGTGTGGCGCAACCGAGCGGTCGCGGCGTTCAACGTCCTGGCCGACCCCGACGCCGCTCGGCAGCACTACGAGAGCGCGCTCGCGGTCGCCCCCGGCGACCCCCGCCTGGTCTATGAGCGCGACCAGCTGGCCAAGCGGTCCGGCGCCACGCCCGAGGAGCGCCTCGCGGTGCTCGAGGGCGAGCGCCCGGCGGTCGACGCCCGCGACGACCTCACCGTCGAGCTGGCCCAGCTGCACACCGCGACGGGTCGGCCCGAGGGTGCGCTGAACCTTCTCCTCGCCCGTCGGTTCCAGCCGTGGGAGGGCGGCGAGGGACAGGTGCTCTCGGCGTGGGACGAGGCACTGCTCGCGCTGGCCCGACGCGCGCTCGCCGCCGGCGACGGGCAGCTCGCCCTCGAGCACGCCGGCGCGGCCCTCGAGCCCGTGGCGAGCCTCGGCGAGGCCCGGCACCCGCTGGCCACCACCGCCCAGCTGCACCTCATGCTCGGCGACGCCCTCGCCGCGACGGGTGACGACGCCGGCGCCTCCGCCGCCTGGTCGCTGGCCGCCGGCTCGACGGGCGACTTCCGGAGCATGGCCCCGGTCGCGCTCTCCGAGCTGACCTACTACGCCGTGCTGGGCTCGCGCCGTCTCGGCGACGACGCCCGCGCCGACGCCCTGGTCGATGCCCTCGCCGCGCACGCGGTGACGCTCCGCGCGACGCCGGCGACGGTGGACTACTTCGCGACCTCGCTGCCGACCCTGCTGCTCTTCCAGGACGACCTCCAGGCCGCGCAGACGACGACGGCGATGCTCCTGGAGGCCCAGGTCGCTGCCCTGCGCGGTGATGTCGGCACCGCGGCCGCACGCCTCGACGACGTCCTCGCCCGGGAGCCCGGCCGGCTGCGGGCCCTCGACCTCCGGCGGGAGCTCTCCGGGCTCCCGATCCGGAGCGAGCCCGGTCTCTGATCCGGCCCGCCGTGGGGATGCGCGTGCCAGCATGGGGCGTGCTGAGCGTGAGCGTGATCGTCACCGCGTTCGACCAGGGCGGACTGGTCGCCGACGCCGTCGAGTCGGCCCTGCGCCAGACCCGTGTCCCGGAGGCCGTCATCGTGGTCGACGACGGCTCGACCGACGGCGAGTCGGTCGAGGTCGTCGAGCAGCTCCGGGGCGACCCTCGGGTCACGGTGCTGCGTCAGCCCAACCGCGGGGTCGGCGCGGCCCGGAACGCGGGGATCGCCGCTGCGGAGACCGACCTCGTGGCCGTGCTGGACGGCGACGACCGCCTCGCGCCGACGTTCCTCGAGCGGACGACCGCGGTCCTGGAGGGCGACCCCGACGCCCGTGCCGCCTCGTCGTGGCTGCGTGCGCACGGCGTGATCGACGCGGTCGTGCGGCCCGGCGGAGGGTCGGCCGTCGACTTCCTGCACCGCAACGCCTGCCCGGCGACCGCGGTGATCCGCCGCGACGCCTGGCGCGCGTGCGGCGGGTACGACGAGGACATGCGCGGCGGGTTCGAGGACTGGGACTTCTTCCTGTCACTCGTCGGCGACGGCGGGCACGTCATCGTCGTGCCGGAGCCGCTCGTCGAGTACCGGACGGCGCCCGCGTCCGCGAACGTCCGCTCGATGGACGCCCGGCTCGAGCTCTACGGGCAGCTCGTCGACAAGCACCGCGCCGTCTTCGAGCGGCACCTGCGGGAGGTGCTGCTGGCGCTCGAGGCCCGCGCCATCGACGCCGCCGGACGGTGGGAGGACCTCGTGGCCGCGGACCGATCCCTGCCGGTCGGGGAGGTCACGTACGGCGACGGCGGCATGGCCGCGGCCGTCCGGATCGCCGTCCGCCGGGGCTGACCCGCGGCTGGCGGGGACGTCGAGGCGGCGCAGCACCAGGAGCGCGATGCCCGCGGACAGGACCTCGCCCGCGGCCAGGCCGGTCCAGGTGCCGGTGGGCCCGGTGTGGCCGAGGGCGAGCACGAGCGGGACCTTGATCAGAAGGAGGGTCCCGACGGACAGGACGTAGGACGGTCGTGGTCTGCCGAGGGCCTGGAAGTAGGCGGAGACCAGGGGAGTCACGCCGGCGGCGGCGAACCCGACCGCCAGGATGCGCAGGGCGTCGACGGACGCGGAGCGGACGGCGGCGTCGTCGACGAAGGCGGCGGTGATGGGCCCGGCGAGCAGCGCGACGGTGCCCGCGGCGAGGGTGCTGTAGACGAGGGTGGCGCGCAGCGACAGGGTCCGGGTGCGTCGGACGCGGACGGCGAGTCGGCGACCGGCGTTGTACCCGACGATCGGCTGCATCCCCTGGCTGATGCCGAGCTGGGGCATCGCGACGAACGTCTGGATGCGGGAGCAGATCGCGAACGCGGCGAGCACTGCGGTGGCGGCGGCCACCCGGGTCAGCGTGGTGTTGACCACCACGACGAGCAGGGTGGCGCCGAAGCCGGCGAGGAACGAGGGGGCGCCGATGCCCACCAGGGTGCGGACCGTCGGGAGGTGGGGACGCAGGTCGGACCGCCGGACGCGGTAGGGACGGTGCCGCTGGACGAAGAAGAACCACATGCTCATGGCGGCGGACACGGCCTGGCCGCCGACCGTTCCCAGCGCGGCTCCGCGGACGCCGAGGTCCAGCCCGAAGATGAGCAGCGGGTCGAGGGTGATCTGCACGGCGACCGGGACGACCCACAGCATCGTGGCGAACCGCATCCGCCCCTCGGCGCGCACCAGGCTGGAGAACCCGGTCGAGACGATCGCGCCACCCAGGATCACCACGGCGTAGTCGCGCGCGTAGTCGAGGGTCGGGCCGTGGGCGCCGAGCAGCCGCAGGAGCGGCTCGAGCCCGGTCAGCCCGAGCACGGTGATCGTGACGGCCGCGGCCCAGAACGCGGTGAAGGCGTTCCCGGCGGCGCGGGCGGCGGTGCTCGTGTCGCCGGCGCCGAGGTGCCGGGAGACGACCGAGGCTGCTCCGACTCCCACGGCGGTCGAGACCGCGCCCAGCGCCAGGAGCACCGGGGCGACGAGGTTGACCGCCGCCATCGCCGTCGTCCCGACGCCGCGGGCGACGAACCAGGCGTTGGTCAGGGCGTAGATCCCGTAGACCCCGACCGCGAGGGTGGTCTGGGTGCAGGCGTGCCACAGCAGCGGCCCGACCGGCCGCTCGCCGAGCGCGGCGGCGTCGAGCGTGCGGGTGCTCACGGCTCGGTGAGCAGGCTCATCATCGTGTCGATCTGCTTGCGCGCCCAGTCGTACTGGGTGGGTGTCGTGTGCCCGCGGTAGACGGTCTCGATCGCCATGATCACGACCAGGTGCAGGCAGTACAGGCCCCGGCGCACCTGCTCCCTCGGGGTGAGCTCCTCCTGGCCGTAGCCGCGCATGAACGCGCTGGGGTCGCCGAAGTCCTGCAGATAGGTGCCGGCGAAGCCGGCCTCCATCAGCGGGTCCCCGTACAGGGCGCGCTCGTGGTCGATGATCGAGACGATCCGACCGTCGCGGACCATGACGTTGGAGTCCCAGAGGTCCCACTCGACGAACCGCGGCTCGACGACGTCGTCGAGGACGTCGGCGTGCAGGGCGACGACCTTGCGGATCTCGTCGTAGTCCCGGCCGATGTCGACGTTGCGGGCCTCCCCGTCGGCGAGATTGGCCTCGACGATGCCGGTGAAGACGGTTCGCCAGGAGCGGTCGCCCGGGCCGGCGAGCGGTCCGAACCAGTCCCCACGGATCGAGTTCAGCTCGCGGTTGGCGGCGCCGAGCGCCTCGTTGTACGCGTCGCGCTGCTCGCTGCTCAGGCTCTCGGTGATGATGCCGAAGTTGTCGGCGTCGACGAACGGCATGAAGAAGTAGTCGGCGTCGACGAGCTCGTGGCTCAGGTCGGCGTGGTCGACGTGCGGGACCGGGACGTCGGTGCGTGCCGCGATCAGCGCCAGGGAGTCGAGCTCGATGCGCATCGCGCCGCGCTCGGCGGTCATCACGGCCACGTCCCGCGGCGGCGCGATCTTCACGACCACGGCCCGGCCGTCGCGCAGCACGATCCGGTAGGCGACGTTGAACCAGCCGTGCCCCAGCTCCTCGAGCCAGGTCTCGGGCTCGCCCGTGGGCACCTGCTCGGCGCCGTAGGCACGCTCGACCATCGCCCGCAGCGTCGCGGGCGTCTGGCGGTTCTTCGTGATGCTCTCCATCGAGTCCTCATCGTCCGTCGGCGGGATGTGCGGCCCTGGGGTGCCGGGCCGAGAGTCAGTGCGGAGGGGGTGCGGTGCTCGCCCGGACGATGAGCTCCGTGGGCACGACCGTCAGGGCCGGCGGTGGGACGGTCCGTGACCGGAGCTGGCCGACGACGAGGGTGATGAGGGCGCGGCCGATGGCGTGGAAGTCCTGCCGGACGGTCGTCAGGGGCGGCGAGGTCCAGCCGGCGACGGCGATGTCGTCGAAGCCCACCACGGACACGTCGTCAGGCACGCGGCGGCCGGCCTCGTGCAGCGCCCGCACCAGGCCGAGCGCCATCTCGTCGTTGGCGCAGAACACGGCGGTGACGTCGGGGTCGGCCGCGAACCGCTTCCCTGCCTCGTAGCCGTCGTGAGCGCTCCAGTCCCCGTACACCGGCTCGGGCGGACGGATCCCGGCCTCCAGCAGGCAGCGGCGCCACGTGCCGCTGCGCACGAGGGCGTGCTCCGAGTCGCGCGGCCCGGCGAGGTGGTGCACGGTGCGGTGTCCCAGGCCGAGCAGGTGGCGCATCGCGTCCTCGCTGCCCTGGACCTGGTCGGCGGTGACGGTGGGGTAGTGGCCCGCGAACTTGGAGAAGGACACGGCGACCGGCATGCCCGCGGGGAGCACCAGCGACGCCGGTGACGCCTGCTCGGCACGCATGATGACGAGGCCGTCGATGGCCTGGTGCGAGATGCGGTGCGCCGCGTTGTCCCAGCCGTCCCGAGCGGGGTTGCGCACGTGCAGGAGCGTGACCGAGTAGTCCTCGAGCGCGGCGGCCTCGACCAGGGCCTCGGCGGTGAGGGCCTCGCCGGTGCGCTGGAAGCCGGTCGAGAGCACGCCGATGGCGCCGAACGTGCCGTTCCGCAGCGCCTGGGCCGCGCGGTTCGGCGAGTACCCGAGCTGGTCCATCGCGTGCACGACCTTGGCGCGGGTGCTCGGCCGGACCGAGTCGGCGCCGGTCGAGACGCGTGAGACCGTCTGCGGTGAGACACCGGCGAGGCGGGCGACGTCGCCGATCGAGGGGCCCGATCGGCGGCGGCCGGGCGCTGGCGCGGTGGTCATGGCCAGATGGTAGTGGCGAATCGGGATGGTGACGTCAACATCGGCCGAACTTCCACAGCAGACCGTTACCAAAGTGTCATGAAAGGAAGTACCGAGGCGCTGCTATGGTGACGTCACCAATTGCCGGAGGGGTGGAGTGACGCCGTCGTCGCTCGTGGTCGAAGGTGACCGGACCCCTGCGGCGCGGACCTGCTAGCCGCCTGACCCACAGCACGGCGCACGACCTCCACACAGCAGTCGACCTGTCCCGCTCATCCGCCGCGACGTCGCGGGGGCACGCGGGAGCCGGCGGCTCGGCGAGAGCCGGCGGTCAACGGGACGACCAACAGCACGAAGGGATCACCCGATGAAGAAGACACGCACGCTCGGCGCGCTGGGCGCCGTCCTGTCGCTGAGCCTCGCGCTCGCCGCTTGCAGCGGTGGGAACGGCGGCTCGGGCGGGGACGAGACGACTGGCGCGAGCGGTGGGACGGGCGACAACACCCTGTCGGTCTGGGCCTGGGACCCGGCGTTCAACATCTACGCCCTCCAGGAGGCCGAGAAGGTCTACCAGAAGGACCACCCGGACTTCAAGCTCGACATCGTCGAGACGCCGTGGGACGACCTGCAGACCAAGCTGACCACGCTGGCCCAGTCGGGCGAGACCGACCAGCTGCCCGACATCTTCCTCATGCAGAACAACGCGTTCCAGAAGAACGTCATCAACTACCCGGACATCTTCGCCGACTTCTCCGACTCGGACGTGGACTTCAGCCAGTTCCCCGACTCCGTGGTGGCGTACTCCACGGTCGACGACACCCACTACGGCGTGCCGTTCGACAACGGGGCCGCGATCGGCGCGTACCGGACGGACATCCTCGAGCAGGCCGGCTACACGATCGACGACTTCACCGACATCACGTGGGACCAGTTCCTCACGCTCGGCAAGGACGTGCTGGCCAAGACGGGCAAGCCGCTGCTCACCGGCCAGGCCAACTCGGCCGACACGATCATGATGATGCTGCAGAGCGCCGGCGCCAGCCTCTTCGACGACCAGGGCAAGCCGACCATCACCGACAACGACGCGCTGCTGGCCGCCATCGACATGTACGGGCAGCTGGTCAAGTCCGGCGTCTTCGTCGAGGTCAACTCGTGGGACGAGTACATCAACACGATCGTGAACTCGAACACGGCCGGCGTCGTCAACGGCGTGTGGATCTCCGGCTCCATCCAGTCGGCCGCCGACCAGTCCGGCAAGTGGGCCGTCACCAACGTCCCGAAGCTCGACGGCGTCGACGGCGCGACGAACTACACCGCGAACGGCGGCTCGTCGTGGGCGATCACCCCGAACGGCAACGAGGCGCTCGCCGCCGACTTCCTGAACTCGACCTTCGCCGGCTCGACCGAGTTCTACGACACGATCCTCCCGAAGTCCGGTGCGCTCGCCAACTGGCTCCCTGCGGGTGACTCGGACGTCTACAACGAGCCGCAGGCGTTCTTCGGCGGGCAGCCGATCTACGCCGACGTGCTGAAGTTCGCCGCGAAGGTGCCCAGCAACAACACGGGTGCCTACTACTACGAGGGTCGCGACGCCGTGAGCGTCGCCATCACCAACATCCTCAACGGCGCGGACCCGAAGGCCGAGCTCGACCAGGCGCAGCAGACCGTCGAGTTCGCCATGGGGTGACCTGAGGCCGGGCGGCGGAGGCCAGAACACGTCTCCGCCGCCCGCTTCTGTGCCACGTCCGTCGTCAGCGAAGAAGAGGTGAGCCTCTCGTGTCCGCTCCCACCGCACCGACCGAGGGCCGCGCGCCGAGCGCGCCCCTGCCAGGGACGAAGAAGTCCCGTCCGTCCAGGCCGCCCAAGGCGGCACCCCTGTCGGCGATCCAACGCCGCCGCAGCCTGACCGGGTGGACGTTCATCATCCCCGCCGCGGCCATCATCGTGCTGGTCAACTTCTGGCCGATGATCCAGGCGCTCTTCCTGTCGATGAAGACGGGACGCGGGACCAAGCTCCACTGGGCAGAGCCGCTGTGGCTGAACTACCAGCGGTTGTTCCAGGACGACCAGTTCCGGCTGACGCTGAGCACCACGTTCATCTACCTGATCATCCAGGTGCCGATCATGCTCTTCCTCGCCATGGTGCTGGCGAACCTGCTCAACGCGCCGTGGCTGCGGTGGAAGGGCTTCTTCCGGACGGCGATCTTCCTGCCGTGCGCGGTGGGCCTCGTGTCGTACTCGCTGGTGTTCCGGCAGATCTTCGCGACCGACGGCCTCGCCAACGACCTGCTCACGCAGTTCGGGATACTCGACGGTCCCGTCAACTGGCTCGGCCAGACGGGCACCGCACGGATGGTGATCATCCTCGGCCTGCTGTGGCGCTGGACCGGCTACAACATGATCTTCTTCCTGGCCGCCCTGCAGAACATCGACCGCTCGACCCTGGAAGCGGCCCGCGTCGACGGCGCGAACGGCTTCAAGACCTTCTGGTACGTGACCATGCCGCAGCTCAAGCCGATCATCCTGCTGTGCGCGATCCTGTCGACGAACGGGACGTTGCAGATGTTCGACGAGTCGTTCAACCTCACCGCCGGTGGCCCGGGCAACACGACGATGTCGGTCTCGCACTACCTGTACAACGTGTCGTTCCGCAACAGCCCGAACTTCGGGTACGCGGCCGCCATCTCCTACGCGATCCTCATCATCGTGGCCATCCTGGCCGCCATCCAGCTGAAGGTGGGCGACAAGCGTGACTAGGACAACCCTTCGCCGGATCCCCGCATACCTGTTCCTGTCGGTCGCCGTGGTCCTGTCGGTCTTCCCGCTCTACTTCATGACCGTCTCCGCGACGAACACGAGCAACGAGGTCCTGGCGTCCAAGCTGCTGCCCGGTAGCCACCTCGTCGAGAACTTCCAGGCGCTCGTCGACGCCCAGCCCCTGTGGTCGGCGGCCTACCACTCGTCGGTCAATGCCATCGCGACGACCCTGCTCGCCCTGGTCCTGTGCTCGATCGCCGGGTACGCGTTCGAGATCTACCACTCGCGGGCGAAGGACGCCGTCATGGGCCTCCTGCTGCTGGCGATCATGATCCCGTTCGCGGCGACGATGATCCCGCTGTTCCGCCTCTTCGCTCAGCTGGGACTGGTGAACTCGACGATCGCGGTCATCCTGCCCCTGATCGCGACGCCGTTCCTGATCCTGCTGTTCCGGCAGGCCTCGCGGACGTTCCCGCACGAGATCATCGAGGCGGCGCGCCTCGACGGGCTGGGCGAGGTGAGCATCTTCGGGCGCATCTACCTGCCGACGATGAAGCCCACGCTCGCTGCCGCGGGGGTCATCACCTTCCTGTTCTCGTGGAACAACTTCCTGTGGCCGAAGGTGATCCTGGTCGACAACGCGTACCAGACCTTGCCCATGCTGCTCTCGAACATGCGCGCCGGGTACGTCACCGACTACGGGAGCCTCATGCTCGCCGTGCTCATCGTCTCGGTGCCGACGGTGGTCGTCTTCCTCCTGCTGCAGCGCAGCTTTGCCGAGGGCGTCACGGGGGCCATCAAGTGACCTTCGACCTCACGAGGATCGCCGACCCCGAGCTCGTCAAGGAGAACCGGCTCGGCGCGCACTCCGACCACCGGTGGTTCGCCTCCCCGCAGGAGGCGGCCACCGGGACGAGCTCCTTCGAGCAGTCGCTCAACGGGCTGTGGAAGCTGCACTACGCGAAGAGCCCCGCCCTCGTCGTCCCCGGCTTCGAGCGGGTGGACGTCGACGACTCCGGCTGGGACGACGTGCCGGTGCCGGCCCACGTGCAGCTGCTCGGCTACGACCGCCCGCAGTACACCAACGTGCAGTATCCGTGGGACGGCTACGAGCAGGTCGAGCCGGGGGAGGTTCCGCAGCGGTACAACCCCGTCGCGACGTATCGCCGGACGTTCACCTTGGAGCACCCGCTCGAGGCCGGCGAACGGCTGAGCGTGAGCTTCCACGGCGCGGAGAGCGCGGTCGCCGTGTGGCTGAACGGCAGCTACGTGGGCTATGGGACGGACTCGTTCACCCCGTCGGAGTTCGACCTCACGGACGCCCTGGTCGACGGTGAGAACCTCATCGTCGCGCAGGTGGTCCGGTGGAGCGCCGGGTCGTGGATCGAGGACCAGGACTTCTTCCGGTTCTCGGGGCTGTTCCGCGACGTCGTCCTGTACCGACGGCCCGCCGTGCACGTCGAGGACGTCCGCGTGGTGACCGACGTCGCCGACGACCTCTCCGAGGCGACGGTGCGCGTGCGCGTCGTGCTGGCCGGCGACGGCAGCGTGCACGCGGCGATCGCCGGCGCCGGGCCGCTCGACGGCAACGACGAGCTCGTGGTCCGCATCGAGAACCCCCGGCTGTGGAGCGCGGAGGACCCTCACCTGTACGACCTCACGCTCGACGTGCACGACGAGTCGGGCCGCCTGACCGAGCACGTCCCCGTGCGCGTGGGCGTGCGCCGGTTCGGCATCGAGGGCGGACTGCTCCAGGTCAACGGGTCCCGCGTGGTCTTCAACGGGGTCAACCGGCACGACTTCGGCCTCCAGGGCCGCGTGATGACCCGGGAGCAGACCGAGGCCGACATCCGGCTGATGAAGCGGCTGAACATCAACGCGGTGCGGACCAGCCACTACCCGAACAACTCGTACTTCTACGAGCTGTGCGACCAGTACGGCCTGTACGTCGTCGACGAGATGAACCTCGAGTCGCACGGCATGTGGGACCTGATCAGGTACGCCGGGGCCGGCGACGACGTGGCGTTGCCCGGGGACCGCCCCGAGTGGCTGCCCACGTTGCTCGACCGCGCCGAGAGCATGCTCGAGCGGGACAAGAACCACGCGAGCATCGTCATGTGGTCGTGCGGCAACGAGTCGTACGGCGGGACGACGATCCTCGAGGTCTCGGAGTACTTCCGGCGCCAGGACTCCCGGCCGGTGCACTACGAGGGCGTCCACTGGGACCCGCGGTACCCGCAGACGACCGACGTCGTCTCGCGCATGTATGCGCCGGCCGCCGAGATCGAGGAGTTCCTCGCGACGCACCGCGACAAGCCCTACGTGCTGTGCGAGTACGCCCACGCGATGGGCAACTCGTTCGGGGCGGTCCACAAGTACGTCGACCTCGCCTACCGCGAGCCGCTGTTCCAGGGCGGCTTCATCTGGGACTTCGCCGACCAGGCGCTGCGGCGCACCGACCCCGCGGGCCGCGAGTACTTCGGGTACGGCGGGGACTTCGGTGACGCGCCGCACGACTCCGACTTCAGCGGCAACGGCATCGTCTTCGCCGATCGCACCCTCAAGCCGCTGGCCCAGGAGGTGCGCTACCTCTACCAGGGCTACCGGCTCGCGGTGGAGGGCGACAAGGTGACGGTCGAGAACCGTCACCTCGCCACGCCGTCGTCGGCGCACGAGTGCGTGGTCACGGTCGCCCGGGAGGGTCGGGTGCTCCAGGAGGAGGTGCTCGAGACCGCCGTCGCGCCGGGGGAGTCGCAGCTCTACGCGCTCCCCGTCACGGTGCCGTCCGCACCCGGGGAGTACACGGTCGACGTGTCGTTCCGGCTGCGTCGCACCACCCGCTGGGCGTCGGCCGGGTACGAGGTCGCGCACGAGCAGGCGGTCGTGGTCGTCCCGGCCTCGGTCGTGGCCCCGACCCGCCGGGTCGCCGCGCCGGAGGTCGTCCACGGCATCCACAACGTGGGCGTCCGCGGCCGGCACTTCACCGCCCTGTTCTCGCGGCTGCACGGGGGGCTGCAGTCCTACCGCTACGGGCTGACGGGCGACGGTGGCCGCGAGCTGCTGCGCTCGGTGCCGCAGCCGTCGTTCTGGCACGCACCCACCTCCAACGAGCACGGGTGGGGCGCCCCGGCGCAGGACGGCGCGTGGCTGATCGCCAGCCGGTACGCGACGGCCGTCCGAGGCGCCGACCAGCCCGCCGTCGAGCAGACGGACGCGGGGGTGCTCGTCCGCTTCCGGTACGAGCTGCCCACCTCGCCCGCGGGGGAGTGCGAGCTCTCCTACCTCGTGGACGGTGACGGTCGCGTCGAGGTGACCCTCACGGTGCGGCCCGGTGCCGGGCTGTCGGACATGCCCGAGCTCGGTCTCCTCCTGCTCACCGATCCCGCGTTCCGGCACCTGCGCTGGTACGGGGACGGGCCCGAGGAGTCCTACGTCGACCGTCGGGCGGGCTCGCGGCTCGGGGTGTGGGACGCGGACGTGCGCACCGCGCTCACTCCCTACCTGCGCCCGCAGGAGGCGGGCAGCCGCACGGGCGTGCGCTGGGCGACCGTGACGGACGAGCGAGGGTCCGGCCTGCGGTTGGAGTCGGAGCACGGCATGGAGCTGTCGGCCCTGCCGTGGACGCCGTTCGAGATCGAGAACGCCGCTCACCACACCGAGCTGCCCCCGATCTACCAGACGGTCCTGCGGCCGGCGCTCCAGCGTCGCGGCGTCGGCGGCGACGACTCCTGGGGTGCGCAGACCCATCCCGAGTACCGGCTGCCCACGGACACCGAGCTGACGTTCCGGTTCGCCTTCCAGGGGCTCCTCTAGGCCGGAGGTGGACGGGACGTCGCCGACGGGAGTGCCTGCACTCCCGTCGGCGACCGGTTCCTGTTCCCCTGAGCCGGGCCGGCCTCGCAGCTTCCACCACCACGGAGAGACCACCATGGCTGTGCAGCACGACCGAGTCCGCCTCGGCGCGGCGTACTACTACGAGTACGCGGGCCCGGGACAGGACCCGAAGCCGGAGACGCTGGAGCGTGACCTCGACCTCATGCAGGCCGCGGGGTTCTCGGTGATCCGGGTGGGGGAGTCGGTCTGGTCCACGTGGGAGCCGGACGAGGGCAGGTTCGAGCTGGACTGGCTCGAGCCCGTCCTCGACGGGGCCCTGGCGCGCGGCGTCGACGTGGTGATCGGCACGCCGACCTACGCGCTGCCCCCGTGGCTGGTCCGGCGCTACCCCGAGGTGGCGGGCGAGGACCGCACGGGCAGCCCGATGGGGTGGGGAGCGCGGCAGGAGGCGGACTTCACGCACCCCGTGTTCCGGTTCTACGCCGACCGGATCCTGCGGGCGATCGTCGAGCGCTACCGCGACCACCCCGCCGTGATCGGCTACCAGGTGGACAACGAGCCCGGGCTGCACCTCCTGCACAACCACGGGGTGTTCCAGCGGTTCGTCGACCACCTCCGGCACACGTACGGCGACGTCGAGACCCTGAACCGGGAGTGGGGGCTCGTCTACTGGTCGCACCGGCTGTCGTCGTGGGCGGACCTGTGGACCCCGGACGGCAACGCCCAGCCGCAGTACGACCTGGCCTGGCGCGAGTTCCAGGCGGCCCTGACCACCGAGATGATCGACTGGCAGGCCCGAGCGGTCCGCGAGCTCGCCCGGTCCGACCAGTTCGTCACCACCTGCATCTCCTACGAGCGACCCGCCCTCGAGGACGCCGATCTCGCCGCCGTGCTCGACGTCACGAGCGGGAACCCCTACTACCGCATGCAGGACGGGCTCGCGCACCCCAGCACGGCCGTCGTGCCGCAGTACTGGACGTCCGAGGGCACCTGGGCGCTGTTCCAGATCGCCGACGTGATGTTCTCGAGCCGCGGCGAGCCGTTCCTGGTGACCGAGACGGACGCCCAGGCGATCGGTGGGCCGAGCACCAACTACCCGGCGTACCCGGGCCAGTGGCGTCAGGCGGCCTGGGCGCTGGTCGCGCGCGGCGCGCGGATGGTCGAGTACTGGCACTGGCACACGCTGCACTACGGCGCCGAGACGTACTGGGGCGGCGTGCTGCCGCACAGCGGACGTCCGGGTCGGGCCTACGACGAGATCGCCCGCCTGGGTGCTGAGCTCTCCCGCGCGGGCGGCGCGATCGCCGACGCCACGCCCGACGCCGACATCGCGATCCTGAGCTCGACGAAGGCGCGGTTCGCGCTCGCGGCCCAGCCGCCGCTGCAGCTCGGCGACGGCACCGGGGACCGCAACAGCTACCCGAGGATCGTCGCGGCCTTCTACCGGGGCGCCTTCGACGCCGGGCTCCAGGCGCGCGTGGTGCGCCCGCGCTACCTCTTCGACGAGGCGCCGGCGCAGGCCGCCGGCACGCACCCGGTCCTCGTGGCGGCCGGGTACTACCCGGCCTCCGACCGCGACCTCGACTGGCTCCGCCGGTACGCCGAGGCCGGCGGGCACCTGGTCGTCGGGCCGCGGACGGGGTATGCGGACGACGAGGGACGCGCTCGGGCCGAGACCCAGCCCGCGCGCCTGTCCGAGCCGGCCGGAGCCTGGTACGACGAGTTCTCCAACCTCGACGAGCCGGTCCCGGTGCGCGGGTCCGCCGAGCTCCCGCTCGACGAGGGCGCGGCGGCGACGGCCTGGGCCGAGTGCCTCGTCGCGGACGGCGCCGACGTCCTCGCCACCTACGTCCACCCGCACCTGGGAGCCTGGGCGGCAGTCACCACCCGGGTGTACGGCGCCGGCCGGGTGACGGTCGTCGGCACCGTCCCGGACCTGACGCTCGCCCGCAGCCTCGCGCGCTGGTTGGTGCCGAGCCCGCTGGCCGGCTGGTCCGACCTGCCACCGAGCGTCACCGTCCACAGCTCGACCCGACCCGACGGCGCGCGCGTGCACGTCGTCCACAACTGGTCCTGGGAGGCCACCGTGATCACCGTCCCTACCGACCTCGACGTCCTCGCGTCGCCGCACGGCGCGTCGCCGACCCCGACGCGGTTCACCGCGGGTGACACCGTCAACCTCGGCGCGTGGGACGTGCTCGTGGCGGTGACCCGGTGAGCCGCTGGACGGGAACCTGGCCCACCGACGGCATCGCGTTCGGCGCGGACTACAACCCCGAGCAGTGGCCCGAGGAGGTGTGGGCCGACGACGTCGCGCTCATGCGGGAGGCCGGCGTGACGCTCGTGAGCGTCGGCATCTTCTCGTGGGGCCAGCTGGAGCCCGAGGAGGGCCGGTTCGAGTTCGGCTGGCTCGACCGGATCCTGGACCTGCTGCACGAGGCCGGCATCGGCGTCGACCTGGCCACCCCCAGCGCGGCGCCGCCGGTGTGGTTGCACCTGGCCCACCCGGAGATGCTTCCCGTCGACGCCGACGGGGTCCGGTACACGCACGGCAGCCGCGAGTCGTGGTGCGTCTCGTCGCCCGTGATCCGGCACCACGCGAGGCGGATCGCCCGCGTGCTCGCCGAGCGCTACGGGCACCACCCCGCGGTGAAGATGTGGCACGTCTCGAACGAGCTCGCCTGCCACAACGGGCGCTGCTACTGCGACGTGTCGGCGGCCGCGTTCCAGGACTGGCTGGGCAAGCAGTACGCGGATGTCGACGCCCTCAACCTGGCGTGGGGGACCGCGTTCTGGGGCCAGCGGTACACGAGCTTCGCGCAGATCCTGCCGCCGCGGCGGACGACGACGATCCCCAACCCGGGTCAGCGGCTCGACTTCGAGCGGTTCTCGTCCGACGCCTTCGTCGCGCACCTGGAGGCCGAGGCCGCCGTGCTGCGCGAGGTCGCGCCGCACCTGCCCGTGACGACGAACTACATGGTCATGGGCGGCTTCAACCAGATCGACTACACGCAGACGACCCCGCTGGTCGACATCGTCTCGAACGACCACTACCTGTGGGGCGAGGACCCGCGCGGGTGGGCGGAGCTCGCCTTCAGCGCGGACCGGACCCGCGGGCTGGCCGGGGGGAGCCCGTGGATGCTCATGGAGCACTCCACGAGCGCGGTGAACTGGCAGCCGCGCAACATCGCCAAGGAGCCCGGGCAGATGCTGCGGAACTCGCTGCAGCACGTCGCCCGCGGCTCCGACGGGGTGCTGTTCTTCCAGTGGCGCCAGTCCCGCGCCGGTGCCGAGAAGTTCCACTCCGGGATGGTCCCGCACGCCGGGCGGGACTCCGACCTCTTCCGGGACGTCGTCGAGCTCGGTGCCACCCTGGGCCGCCTGGGCGAGGTGCGGGGGAGCCGGGTCGAGCGTGCGCGGGTGGCGCTCCTGTGGGACACGCAGGCGTGGTGGGCCGCCGAGCTCGAGGCCCACCCCACCGTCGACCTGCGCTACCTCGACCTCGCGCAGCGCATGCACGGCGCGCTGCTCGACGCGGGTGTCGCGGTGGACGTCCTGCCGGCCGGGTCGTCGCTCGACGGCTACGACGTCGTCCTGGTGCCCACGCTGTACCTCGCGCCGGAGGATCTCGCGGACCGCTTGACCGCCGTCGTGGCTCGCGGCGGGCAGGTGCTCGTCTCGTACTTCTCGGGCATCGTCGACGGCTCCGACCGGGTCATCCTGGGTGGGTACCCCGGGGCGTTCCGGGACCTGCTGGGGGTGCGCGTGGAGGAGCTCGCGCCCCTGGTGGCCGAGGGGACCACGACGCTGAGCGACGGGAGCACCGGGGAGGTCTGGACCGAGCGGATGACGGTGACCGGCGCCGAGGTCCTGGCGACCTACGTCGACGGTCCGGCGGCGGGCGGCCCGGCGGTCACGCGCCGAGACACACGGTCCGGCGGTGCCGCGTGGTACCTGTCGACCCGGCTCGACGAGCCGTCCCTCTCCGACCTGCTCGGGCGCGTCGTCGCCGGGGCCGGCGTGCCGTCCGTCGTGCCGTCTCCCGGTGGCCTGGAGGTCGTCCGACGGACGAGCGCCACCGGTAGCTGGCTGTTCGCGATCAACCACTCCGGCACGGACCTGCCTCTGCACGTCTCCGGGCACGACCTCGTGGCCGACCGCCGTCACGAGGCGGGGGCGGTCGTCCCCGCACGGGGGGTCGTCGTCGTCCGAGAGGACTGAGCCGGCAGACCCGGGCGTCGTCGGCCTGATCCCCCCGTCTGGCGGGTCGACGCGCCCGGTGTCGCGGTGGGATCGTCGGACGACGCATCGCGGAGGACAACCAGTGCTCGGACCACGACGGACGACCCAGGGTCGTCATTCGGTGCGCCTGCGTGAGGGTCGCCGGCTGTGGGAGTCGGTCGTGATCCTCGCGTCGATGGTGTTCCTCACCGCTGTCCTGGCCGCGCCGCCGGGCGACGCCTCCCACGCCGTCGACGCCGCGCAGGCGGCGTCCGGCGGCGAGGCGCTGGCCGCGCGGCAGCCGACCGGACCGGCGTACACGCAGGCGCTGACGCAGCTCGACGACCGCGTGGCGGCGGTGGAGGCGGCGACCGTCACGCTCGTCGGCCACCCGCTGGTGGACACCACGAAGGCGGCCTCGCGGACGATGTCGCGTGCCGACCTGGTGGACGCGGCGCCCGTGCCCGTCACCGTGGGGCTGACCGCCGAGCAGCTGCCGGACCGGGTGCTGGGCGCCCGAGAGCAGGTGGCCTCGGGCGACGTCGCCGAGGCCACGCGCGTGGTCGAGGGGGTCGAGACCGACGTCCTGCTGGTCGCGCTCGACCTGGGCGACCAGTCGGCGCAGAACGCCGCGATGACGCGCCTGCTGGTCGCCGCCGACCCGCAGGTCGCGCTGCTCGACTCGGCCGTCGCGGCCACCCACGCCGCCGCCGAGGTCCGGGACGTCGTCGCGGCCGCCACGTCCGCGGTCCAGGCCCGGGACGCCGCCGCCGGCATCACGGTCGTGGCGCAGCAGATCGCGGTGACCGGGGACGAGGACGCCAAGGCGGCCGTGGCCAAGGTGGAGGAGCAGGCCCGGTCGACCGACGGGTACACCAACGGCAACATCCCGCTGAAGGTGCTCTGCGCGGTCGCGTTCGCGCCGAGCCAGCACCTGCGGTGCGACGCGGCGGAGGCGCTGGCGCGCCTGAACGCGGCCTACCGCCTGGACTTCGGCCACGACCTCAGGATCACGGGCTCGTACCGCACGCTCGAGGAGCAGATCAGCACCCGGGCGGCCAAGGGGACCATGGCCGCGGTGCCCGGCACGTCCAACCACGGCTGGGGCCTGGCGGTCGACCTCGACCAGGCCAGCGGGTACCGGTCCGCGCAGTACGCCTGGCTCAAGGCCAACGCCATGACCTACGGCTGGCACCACCCCACCTACATGGACGAGGGTGGCCGCGGACCCCACGAGCCGTGGCACTGGGAGTTCGGCACGTCGGACGACGCCGGAACCGGCACGTCGGTGCCGATCACGGTGGGCGTCCCGGCGCCCACCACCCCGCCCGCGACCGCGCCCGCGCCGCCCGTCGTCGAGCAGCCCAGCGTCGCTCCGGTCGCGCCGGCGGCGACCCCGAGCGCCACGCCGACCCCGACGCCGGCGCCGAGCAGCAGTCCGACCGCCTCCGCGGCGCCGTCCGCTCCGTGACGCCGCCGTACCGTCGTGCTGCGCGTGGGACCTAGCGTTCCCGATCGCGGGTGATCACGGGTCGGTCGTCCTCGCTGAGGGGGACGGCCGTGCTCGACCGCCGCAGGAGCGGAACCCCGAGTGCCGGGAAGAGCAGGACGCCGATCAGTCCGGCGGTCGTCATCGCCGCCGCCGTCGAAGTACCGAGCCGGCCGTCGGAGACCCCGAGCTGTGCGGCGGTGACGATGAACGGCAACGAGGTCGCGCACAGCAGGCCGGCCCCGAGGCGGCGGGTGGCGGTGTCCCCGGCGCGCAGGACGAGGGCGGGCGCCCCGCGGGAGACCAGCAGCGTGAGGGTGAGCAGGGGGACCACGAGCAGCGCATCAGGCCACAGCGAGAGCGCCGAGAAGTCGAGGCGGGCTCCGCTGGTCACGAAGAACAGGGGCACGAGGAAGCCGTACCCGAGGCCGTCCAGCTGAGCGCGGAACACGGGATCGGACATGGAGCCGTCGAGGACGTTGAGGATGCCGCCGGCCAAGAACGCGCCCAGGACCACCTCCAGCCCGCCGAGCTGCGCCAGGGCGGCGAACCCGATGACGAGCGCGACGCTGAGTCGGACCCTCAGCTGGACGGTGCCGCCGGAGAGCGCATCGATCGCGGTGGTCACGCGGCGGAACCGGCGGAGGCGTTCTCCCAGCAGCGTGACCAGCACGGCGAGCGCGGCCAGGGAGACGAGCAGGATGACGGTGCCCACGGGCGTGCTGCCGCTGCTGAACGCGAGGGCGAGCACGACGACGGCGGCGAACTCCGCCACGCTCGCGAGGGCGATGACCTGCACACCGTCCGGCGTCCGAGCCAGGCCCGCGTTGCGCAGGATCGGCACGACGAGCCCCAGGCCGGTCGCGGACAAGGCGATCGCCACGAGGGCGGGAGCGTCCAGCAGCCCTGCGGCGCTGAGCGCGAGGGCCAGGCCGAACGCGATGGCCAGGCCGAGCGCGTAGGCGGCGAGGGAGCGGCCCAGGAGCGCGCCGCGGATCTTGCCGAGATCCACGTCGAGACCGGCGAGGAAGAACAGGAACGTGACGCCGAGCAGGGCGAGCACGCCGACCGCGCCGTCGACCTCGACCCAGCCGAGTCCACGGGGTCCCGCAGCGATGCCCAGCAGGATCTCGATGACGATGACCGGGACCGCGGCGCGACGGAAGGCGCGAGCCAGCACGGGGGCGCCGACCGCCAGCAGGCTGATGAGGGCGACGTTCGTGAGCGTCATGCCGTGACGCTAGGCGCGGAGGCGGGGCCGGTCTTGAGTCAGTCGACTGCGGGCCACCCGTCAGACCAGCTGCTCCAGCGCGGGCCTCAGCTGGACCCGGGTGGTGATGCCCAGCTTCGGGTAGACGCGGTACAGGTGCGACGCGACCGTCCGGTGCGAGAGGTAGAGGCGGGTGCCGATCTCCCGGTTCGACAGCCCGTCGGCCGCCAGCTGCGCGATCTGCAGCTCCTGCGGCGACAGGCGCTGCCAGGCATGAGTCTCGGCACCCTGGCTGCGCTCGCCGGCGGCCCGCAGCTCGGCACGAGCCTGCTCGGCGAAGGCGCGCGCGCCGAGGGCGTCGAACGCCTCCCGCGCGGAGCGCAACGGAGCGCGGGACTCGGCCGCACGGCGTTGGCGACGAAGCCACCGGCCGTAGCCGAGCAGCAGGCGGGCGCGGTAGAGCGGCCAGGTGGACAGGTCGGCGTGCAGGGCGCCGCGGAACGCGGCCTCGGCACGGTCGTCGTCGACCAGCAGGGGACGGGCGTAGAGCAGCGCCACCTGGGTCCAGGTCGACTCCCCGGTCTGCGCGTGCTGGGCGAAGCTGTCCAGGTGCGCGCGTGCGGCCTCGACGTTGCCGGTGTGGGCGGCAGCCTCGGCGAGGTCACCGAGCGCCCAGGCGCTCTGGAAGTGGTGGTACGCCGGGTCGTGCGGGTCGAACAGGCGGTGCAGCTGCTCGTAGGCCTCGTCGTAGCTGCTGGCGCCGATCGCCGCGAGCCCGCGAGTCAGCTGCAGGCCGCAGAGCATGGCGTTGGCCCCCATGGGCAGGGCGATCGCCTCGGCGGCGCCGACCAGCGCGGCGCTCTCGTCGAACTCACCGCGGACACCGGCCAGCATGGCCTGCACGATGAGCGCGCTGGCTTCCCAGAGCGGCTGGCCCGTCTCGCGGGCGAGGCGCAGGGTCTCGTCCGCGGCGGGGACGGCCACCGCCCAGTCCAGCGGGGGGAACGCGCTCCACGCCTGCTGAGCCGACACCACGACGAGCTGTCGGAGCCGGCCCTCGGCGCGCAGCGTGGTCGCGGCGGCGGACGAGAACGGTGCGGAGAGTGCGAACGCTCCGGCGAAGTTGAGGGCCGTCGCGACGAGGTGCGCGGTGTGTGCGTCGATGTCGTGCGGCACCAGGTCACCGGAGCGCGCGATCAGCACCTTGTTGTGCCCGATGGGGTCGGTCAGGCTGTAGACGGAGAGCAGCACGGGGTCCGTGGTGGAGGGCGCGACGCGCTCGGCGGTGGCCAGGACCGCGCTGCGGAGCTCCTGCCCGACGTCGGTCACCCAGGTCTGCTGGGCCGCGAGGTGCGCGAACCGCAGGGCGAGGTCGGCGTCGCCCTGCGCGAACAGCACGTCGGCCACGTCGATGAGCTCGTCGGCCTTGGCGGCGACGCCGGCGGTGCTCGACGGGCTCGGGCTCAGCATCTCCGACAGCAGCCGGAGCCGAGCACGCGACCGGGGGCTGAGGGCGTCGGCCTGGGCCAGCCGGCTGAGTCGGGTGGCAGCCTCCGGGTCACCGAGCTCGAGGGCGAGCTCCGCCGCACGCAGGAACCTCTCGGCTCGCCTGCCGAGGTCGGGCGTCAGGACGGCGGAGCGTTCGAGCGCCTCGAGCGTGACCGTCTGGCCGCCGCGTGCCTCGGCCCGGTCCGCCGCGGCCTCGATCTCCGCCGCGACGTCCTCGTCGGGTCCGAGGGTTGCCGCAGCCCGGTGCCAGACTCGACGGTCGGGAGAGGCCTCGAGCGAGGTCGCGAGCGCGGTGTGCACGGCGACCCGCTGGGCGGTGCCCGCGCCCTGGTAGATCGCCGAGCGCACGAGCGGGTGCCGGAACTCGACGCGGTGCTCCCACACCGTCACCAGCTGCGCGTCGACGGCCGGCTTCCAGAGGTCGGGGTCGGCGGCGGTGCCGGGCAGCAGCAGATCGGCGGCGACGACCAGCTCGCGCAGGTCGTTCGTGTCGCCCGCCGCAGCCACCAGCAGGAGCGTGCGGACCGCCTCCGGGAGCTCGACGTAGCGAGAGGTGAACGCCCGCTCGAGCCGAGCGGTCATCGCCACCTCGGCACCGGTGCCGTGCTGGCTCCCGTGCTGCGGGCGTGCGGACGCCAGCTCGGTGAGAGCCAAGGGGTTGCCCCGGGCGAGGTTCAGCACGCGTGCGCGCAGGCGCTCGTCGAGGTGGGGTGCGCGCTGGTCGAGCAGCGCCGCCGAGCGTTCGTGGTCGAGCGGGCCGAGCTCGATGACCGGGAGGCCCAGCGTGTCGAAGGGTGTCTCGTACCCGTCCCGGGCGCAGACGACGAACGCGACCCGGTCGTCGCCGAGCCGCCGCACGACGAAGGCGAGCGCGTCGGCAGTCGGGCGGTCGAGCCACTGGGCGTCGTCGACGATCGCCAGGACCGGCGCGCGGGTCGCGGTCAGCGCGAGGAGCTCGAGGACGGCGAGGGCGATCAGGTACGGATCCGGCGCGAGGACGTCGGTCATGCCGAAGGCGGACAGCAGCGCGTCGCGTTGTCGCGGGGGCAGGTCGGTCGCGCGGTCGAGCACGGGTCGCACGAGCTGGTGCAGGCCGGCGAAGGCGAGCCGCGCCTCGGACTGGATCCCGGAGATCGTCAGCTGGTGGAACCCGTGCGAACGGGCCTGGTCGCTCAGGGCCGCGAGCACGAACGACTTGCCGATGCCTGCCGGTCCGCGCAGCAGGAGTCCGCCGCCGCGGTCCTGGGCGGCGAGCGCGAACGCGGTCAGCTGATCGAGCTCGCGCTCGCGCCCGACCAGGAGTTCCACGACGCCATCATGCCCGCCGCGAACGTCGTCCCGCCCGGTATGTCGACCTGCGTGGCAGCCGGCCTCTAGACGGGGCCGAGGCCGTGCTCGGCCAGCCAGGACAGGGATCGGTCGGCCACGTGTCGCCAGCCGCCGTCGATGGTCAGGGAGTGGCCGCGATCCTCGAACTCGAGGAGGTCCGTGACGGCGTCCGAGTGCCGGTACTGCTTGAGCGTCGACTTCGTGATCGCCTCCGGGACCGTGTGGTCCTGCCCGCCCATGACCAGCAGCAGGGGGCCGCGCCCGACGTTCCTGGTCTCGACCTCCGCAGGGGAGTGGGGCGCGAAGTTGGCTGCGGCGGCCTCGAACAGAGGCTTCCCCGGGGCCGGGATGGTCCACCGGTCGAACAGCTGCTGCGACTCCTCGTCGGACAGCGCGTTGCCGAAGCTGTAGCGGAACTGCTCGGCCGTCAGCGACACGGCCCGGTGCTTGTTCGCCGGGTTCTTGAACACGGGCAGGGTCGACCGCAACGAGGACAGCGGCAGGGGGAGGACGCCCTTGATCTGCGCCGCGTCGATGGCCACGGCGCCGATCGCCTTGTCGAGGCCGAGCAGCTTCTCCGCGATCATCCCGCCGAAGGAGTGGCCGACGAGGATGGGGGCCGAGGGAAGGGCGTCGATGATCGCTGAGTAGTGCGCGACGACGTCGTCGATGCCGTGGTCGGCGATGCTCTCCGGGTCCGCGCGCGCGGCCTCGACGGTGTCGGGGATGCCGGGCCAGCCCGGTGCGACGGTCGCGTAGCCGGCCTCCTCGAACAGCGCGGCCCACGGCGCCCACGAGGTCGCGTGCAGCCACAGTCCGTGGATGAAGACGACGGTCTTCGAGGTCTCGCTCATCTGGTCCTCCGATGGTGTGGACGGACCTCCGATCGTGCTCACCCCCGCTGTGCCCGGCATCGGTCAGCTGACTGTGGTGTCGACGTGAGTCAGGTGACTGAAGCCAGCGCGCGGCAGGGCGCGGAGAGTGGGCGTCGACATCTCCACGCGACCCAGGAGCAGACCATGAACCGCGTTCCCGACTCCGAGCTCGAGCTCGTTCCCGGAGGCACCCTGATCACGCCGGACGCCACCGCCGGTCGGGCGCTGGCCTTCACCCTGGCCCGCCACTCCATCCACAACCTCCAGCCGGACCTGGACGTCCTCAAGGGCGGGCGGCCGAACTACTCGACGAACCCGGACAGCCTCATCGCGGCGAGCCAGGTGGTCGCCATCGAGTTCGCCACGATCGCCGCGGCCAACGGCTACTGGCGGTAGTGCCGTGCCGGAGATGACCGCGCTGCGCGCGCACCACCGGGGTGGTCCCGAGCAGCTCCGGGTGGAGCGGGCACCACGACCCGCGGCGCAGGACTCGCTCGTCCTGGTCAAGGTGCACGCGGCCGCCATCACGTTCAACGAGCTGCTGTGGGACGAGACGTGGACACGCGACGGCGAGGACCGGACCCCGATCATCCCGTCCCACGAGTGGTCGGGCGTCGTCGAGTCGGCCGTTGCGTCGACCGGCCTGCGACCCGGCGACGCGGTCTTCGGGATGGTGCCGTTCGACCGCGACGGCGCCGCGGCCGAGTACGTGAACGTCCCCCCGGACTTCGTCGCGAAGAAGCCCGCCTCGCTCTCGCACGTGGAGTCCGCGGCCCTGCCGCTCGCCGGCCTGACCGCGTCGCAGGCCCTCACCGACCATGCCCACGTGGCCGCCGGGGACCGGGTGCTCGTCCTCGGCGCGGCCGGAGGTGTGGGGTCGTTCGCCGTGCAGCTCGCTGTCCGGCTCGGGGCGCAGGTCACCGCGACGGCGATGCCCCGCGACCGCGAGTTCGTGCAGTCGCTCGGGCCGGTCGAGGTGGTCGTGGCCGGGGATCGCGACTCCCACGGCGACGAGCTCGCGACCGGCTCGTACGACCTCGTCGTGGACACGGTGGGCGGAACGCTGATGGAGCAGTCCTTGCGGCTCGCGCGCAGGGGCGGCACCTTCGTCACCCTGCAGCAGCCGCCCCCGCACGACCTCGCCGACGCCCTGGGCGTGGACGGGGTCTTCTTCGTGGTGCGCCCGACTCGCGCGGCGCTCGACCGGCTGCGCGAGTCCGTGGACCAGGGACACCTGACCGTCACGGTCGCCGCGACGTATCCGTTGGCCGAGGGGCGCGCGGCCTACGAGAGCGGCGCCCGGCCCGGTCGGGCGCCCGGCAAGACCGTGCTCGTCGTCGGAGATGTTTGACCGCCCGCCCCCGACGTTGCCATACCTAGAGCCGCTAGGGTTTGATACCTAGCACATCGAGGTAGAGGAGCCGTCGTGCGCATCGACAAGGACCTGGTCGCCGCCTCGGCGACGCCGCTCGTGCTCGGCATACTCGCGGACGGCGACCTCTACGGGTACGCCATCCTCAAGCGCGTCGGCGAGCTCTCCGGCGGGCGCATGCAGTGGACCGACGGCATGCTCTACCCCCTCCTGCACCGGCTCGAACGGCTCGGCCACGTCGCGTCGTCCTGGGGCACGTCCGAGGCCGGCCGGCGCCGCAAGCACTACGCGATCACCCCGACCGGCCGGGCGGCGCTGGCCGAGCGGCAGGCGCAGTGGACCGTCGTCGCGGACGCGCTCCGGCAGGTCTGGGAGTCGGCGCCGCGGCCCGCCGCCGGCGTGGAGGCGTGGGCGTGATGGCGCACGACGACCAGCTCGAGGCCCAGGTCGACCGGTGGCGCGGCTACGTGCACCGACGACAGGTCATCTCGTCGGCCGACGTCGACGAGCTCGAGGACCACCTGCGGGGCCAGGTGGCCGACCTGCGCGCGACCGGGCTCGACGAGGACGAGGCGTTCCTCGTCGCGATCAAGCGCCTCGGCAACCTGGACGCCGTCTCCCGTGAGTACGCCCGGGAGCACTCGGAGCGGCTGTGGAAGCAGCTCGCGCTCGTGCCCGACGACTCGCCCGGCGCGCCGGCGCCGCGGTGGCGCGAGCTCGCGGTGGTGCTCGCGCTCGCGGTCGGAGCGGGCGTGGCGGTGCGGGCCGGGATCGCCCTCATCGACGACGAGGGCGCGTTCGCCCGGAACGTCGGCCTGCTCGTGATGCCGTTCCTCGCCGGGTACCTCGGGTGGAAGCGCCAGGCGGGTCCGCGGACCGTGGCCGCGATCGCGGTGCCGTTCGTCGTGCTCGCGGTCGCCCTCAACGTGTACCCGTTCGCCTCCGGGGGGTCGACCGAGGTGCTCGCGATCGTCCACACGCCGGTCGTCCTGTGGCTGCTGGTGGGGCTCGCGTACGTCGCGGGCTCCTGGCGCTCCGACGGACGACGGATGGACTTCGTGCGGTTCACGGGCGAGCTCGCGATCTACTTCACGCTGCTCGCGCTGGGTGGCGGGATCCTCGTCGGCCTCACGGCCGGGGTCCTGCAGATCGTGGGCATCGACCCCGGTCCCGTGATCGCCGGCTGGGTGATGCCGTTCGCCGTGCCGGGCGCCCTCGTGGTCGCCGCCTGGCTGGTCGAGGCCAAGCAGGACGTCGTCGAGAACATCGCGCCGGTGCTGACGCGGATCTTCACGCCGCTGACCATCGCCATGCTCGTGGCCGTGATGGTGGCCCTGACGGTGTCGGGCGGCTTCATCGAGGTGGATCGCGAGCTGCTCATCCTGATGGACGCGATCCTCGTGCTGGTCCTGGCGCTGCTGCTCTACTCGATCTCGGCGCGCGACCCGCTCGCTCCGCCCGCGCTCGCCGACTGGCTCCAGCTCGTCCTGCTGGGGGCGGCCATCGCGGTCGACGCGGTGATGCTGACCGCGATGCTCACGCGGATCGCGGAGTTCGGCACCAGCCCCAACAAGGTCGCCGCGCTCGGGCTCAACCTGCTGCTGCTGGTGCACCTCGGGGTCTCGGCGTGGCGGAGCGGCCGGTTCCTGCGGGGTCGCGGCACGTTCTCGGCGCTCGAGCACTGGCAGACGCGCTACCTGCCGGTCTACGCCGCGTGGGCCGCGGTCGTCGTGCTCGTGTTCCCACCGCTCTTCGGCTTCGTCTGACCGGTCCGACGCGGCCGTCTTGTCAGGTCGTGGCCGCGGCGCCCGCGATGACGACGTGCAGGCAGTCGTCGAAGAGGTCGTCGGGCGTGCGCCCGTCCTGGAAGTAGTCGGTGATCCCCGCGATCAGCGTGGGGTGGGCCGCGGTGAACTCGGCCAGGTCCCAGCCCCGCAGCGCGGTCTCGTCGGGACGAGGTGCCTGTTCCTCGAGCACGTAGCCGACGGTGAAGCGCTCGGTGGCCAGGGTGATGACGCGCGCCTGGCGGAGGGGGACGCCTGCGGCGACGAGTGCGCTCATGGCGAGCTCGGAGACGGCGTTCATCGAGGCCGAGAGCTGCGCGGCGGAGACCACGCGCGCTCCGTCCGGGTGAGCCAGCAGCGCGCGGCGGAGCCCGCGCGCGAGGCCGGTCAGCCAGTCCGGCCAGGCCTCGTCGGGCGTCGGCGGCGACAGCTCGCGGACGAGGTCGGCCAGGATCGCGTCGGCGATCGCCGTGACCAGGGCGGCCTTGTTCGGCACGTGCCAGTAGAGCGAGGGGGACTGCACCCCGAGGCGGGTGGCGAGCCTGCGCGTGGTCACGCCGTCCAGCCCGTCGGCGTCGAGCAGGGCCACGGCCTCGGCGACGACCTGCTCCCGGTCCAACGTCACCGTCCCGTCCCGTCCCTTCCCTTCCCGCGATACCTGCTTGCCTCCGACCCTATCAGTGATAGATTCACTATCACTGATAGGGAACGAGAGAGGTGGACGCCATGCCGAACGACCACGCCCTGCGGGACGGGCTGCACGACGCGACGCACCGCGTGCCAGGGGTTCCCCCGCACGCGGACCATCCGGAGGGGCATCAGGGTGCCGGCCGCACGCCGTCGCTCCAGAGCCGCGGCGCGGGCCCGCACCACGGCTCGGCACCGGCGCACGATCGACCGCCGCGGGTGCTGGTGGGGTGGCAGAACTGGATCGCCGGCTTCTTCGCGCGTACGCCCGACTGACGCGACCAGGTCGGCGGCGCGCCGCACGCGGCGCGCTAGGGTCGGCCGATGGCCCTGATCCACCGCGCCACCATCCGTCCGACCAAGGCGGAGCTGCTCGCCGACTGGGTCCCCACCCAGCCCTGGGGGGAGCCGGAGTCCGCGCTGGTCGGTGCGTACCGGTTCGACGACCCGGACGGCGAGGTCGGCATCGAGGCGCACGTCCTGGCGACCGCCGACGGTCACTGGCTCCACGCCCCCCTGACCTATCGCGGCGCGCCGCTGGACGGGGCGGAGCAGTTCCTGGTCTGCACCATGGAGCACTCGGTGCTCGGGCGGCGCTGGATCTACGACGCGGTCGGCGACCCCGTGTACGCCCTCGTGCTCGCCTCCGTCCTGCTGGCCGGTGCCGTGCAGGCCGCCGAGCTCGTCGAGGGCGCCGACGCCCCGCGCGAGCCGAGCGTGCGCGTGACGGGGAGCCGCTCCGGCGCGGATGACGTGCCGCCGATCGACGCCGTGCGCGTGTCGTCGGACCGCACCTCGACGGTCATGGAGGTCTCCGACGAGCTGCGCATGGTCGTCTGCCGTCGACCCGGCCCGGAGGCGACCGCGACCGACCGCGAGCATGTCCTCACGGGCACGTGGTCGGGCCTCGAGGCGCCGGTCCTGCTCGCCTACGTCGCCTGACCTCTCGCACTGGTCGGCGTCGTGGGCGCCGTCCTAGGCTCGGCGCATGCCCGGCCTGCGGCACGCCGTCACCGTCGAGGCCCCGCCCGAGCGGGTCTGGGCGGTCGTGGTCGACGTCGAGCGCTGGCCCGAACGGATCCCCACGGTGGACGCCGTGGAGCGTCTCGATGACGGGCCGCTGGCCGTCGGCTCCCGGACCCGGCTGCACCAGCCGCGGCTGCGACCTGCGGTGTGGACGGTCACCGAGCTGGTCGACGGGTCGTCGTACACCTGGGAGTCACGATCGTCGGGCGTGACCGTCACCGCGTCGCACCTCGTCGAGCCGCACCTCGACGGGAGCCGGCTCACCCTCACGCTCACCGTGTCCGGTCCGCTGTCCGGGGTCGGTTGGCTGATGAGCAGGTCTCTGACCACGCGGTACGTCCGGACCGAGGCCGCCTCGATCACGCGGGTCGCCGAGACCCCTGCCCCGTAGTCGACCACTCACCGTCCCAGGGAGCGTGCGCCGCCGCTCGGCACCGTGCGCTCCGAGACCGCGATGTCGGCGCGTGCGCCCGCGGCGGCACCGGCCGCCCAGCCGCGGCCCGAGAGCCGACGCGTCGTGCGGCGGACGTGCGGGAACGCGTCGGTCACGGCGGCGTCGACGTCGCGGTCCCTCGCGGCGAGGACCAGCGCGCTCGAGGTGCCCTCGGTCTCCGCCACCGTGAGCACCTCGGCGTAGAACTGGCGCAGGCGCTGCGCGACGATCGCGGCGAAGCCCGCGGCGAACGCGCGCTTGTCGCTCGCCGTGCCGCCGTGGCCGTACATCTCGGCCAGCATCTGCGGCTCGAGGGAGGCGGCCAGGACGGCGGCCATCGACATGTCCGACGCGAACCCGAACGCGACGAACTCGGTGCCGCTCCCGCGCCGGACCCGCAGGGGCCGGCAGCCGAACGCGCTGTAGACCGCGCTGCGCAGGTCGATCCGGTCCGCCACCCACGAGCCCGTGACCGGGACGTCGGCGCGGACCGGCTCGCGCGCGCGGTCGCTCGTCATCCGGACGGCGGCCTCGTCCATGCTGTGCCGCAGCATCAGCTTCTCGGCGCGGGTCCGGGCGAGCTCGCGCTCCGGCTCGTGCGGGGAGCCGCCGTCCGCGATCGCCAGCAGGGTGCGGATCAGCGCGAGGATCTCGTCGGTGGACTTGGGCATCGGGGCTCCCGGGTGTGCGGTCGAGCCGTCACCGTAGGGGTGAGCACCGACAGAAGGGTGCGCGACAGGGATCAGGCCGGGACCGGGAGCCCCTCCAGCCAGGCCCGCCAGGCCGGCTCCTCGCGGCGCACGTAGTCCGCGGCGTCGGGGGAGAAGAGGTACGCCCGCACCCCGGCCGTCGCGTTGCCGTCGCCGGTGCCCCACGCGTAGACGTTGAGCATGCCGGGCACGGGCGCGGTGAGCCGCACCAGCGTCTGGTGATCGCCGACGCGTTCGACCGTGCCGGTGGCGCCGCGCACGTCGACGGTCGCGCCCTCGTCGCCCAGCCCGAGCGCGTCGTGCAGGGTCGCCCACAGCGTCGGAGCGTCGCCGGGGTGGGAGGCGCTGACCTCCAGCTGCGTGGCCTCCTGGCCGGGGAAGCTCGCGAGGTACAGACGCAGGTTGTCGAAGAAGGGCATCCAGCCGGGGCCGAGCGTGTCCCACCACTCCGACTCCCAGGCGGCGCCGATGCCGAACCCGCTGCTGGTGACGTGCACGACGCAGGTCCCGCCGGACCGCGCCTCGACGAGGAACTCGGACGTCAGCGGGCTGAGCGTGTCCGGGTCCCTGCCCATGAGGGCGGCCCAGTCCTCCTCGTAGACCAGGCGGCGCGGCGGGTCCCAGCCGGTGACCCTGCCGTCCGAGCCCATCTCCGGGCCCATGGTGAAGTGCACGGCGCCGCCCTCGCGCTCCTCCATCTCGGTGGGCGTGAACCAGGCGCTCATGCCCCTGGCGGTGGCGATGGCCTGCCAGACCTGCTCCGGGGTGCCCGGGACCTCGACGCTGAACTCGAGGCGGTACGGGACGGTCGGGGTGGTGCTCATGAGTCCTCCTCGGGGAGTGGGTGGGCGGCGACGACGAGCCGGTGCGGACGCCCGTCGTCGTGGTGGTAGCGGGCGGCCAGGTCGAGCACGGCTGCGGTGAGGTCGTCCGCGAAGGCCGCCCGGTCGGCGGCCGACCGGAAGCCGATCGTGGTGTCGATGGTCAGCGTCGGCAGACGGTTGCCGGACGCGCCGGCCCGTCGCGCCAGCGCGCCGACCTCCCGCACGACCCGGCCGGCGAGCGCGACGAGATAGCCGGCCGACAGGCGGTCGGCGGTGGCGTCCGGGTCGGCCGCCGAGGCGCTGACGGCCGCCGGCGACACGACGTACGACGCGGCCGACGCCTGCAGGACCCGCTCGGTGAGACCACCGTGCCGACGCTCCTCGGCCAGCTCCACCAGGCCGTGCGCCTCGAGGGTCTTGAGGTAGTAGTTGACCTTCTGGCGCGCGATGCCGACCTTGGCGGCGAGCCCGGCGGCGGAGGCCGGGACGGCCAGCTCGCCGAGCAACCGGGCCCGGACCGGGTCCAGCGCGGCGGCTGCTGCCCCTGCGTCCTCGATGACCTCGACGTCCTTCATGACGCCACCGTGGCAGCGACAAGAAAAGTTGTCAATAGTCTTTTCCCGCTTCTTCGACCGCAGGCATCATCAACCCGGCGCCCGGTGCCGATAACACCCGTGGAGCCGGCACTACCAAACCCCCGGTCGAACCCGTCGCCGAGCAGAGCAGAGTGCCGCCACCACCGGGAGTGACGATGATGACCAGCACGCAGCCAACCGTCCCCGCGCCGACCACCGGCGAGCAGGCGCTCACTCATCGAGAGCGGGTCGTGCTCGCCGAGCTCGGCGAGTTCATCACGCTCGAGGAGATCGCGACCCGGTTGTGGGTGACCCGCAACACGGTGAAGTCGCAGGTGCGCAGCGTCTACCGCAAGATCGGCGTGTCCACCCGTGCCGAGGCGGTCGCCTGGGCGCGGGCGCACGGGATCTAGTCGAAGGAGCTCCACCGGCGGGTCGTGCCGGTGCCTGGGCCGTGGGTCTCCGCCCACGCGCGGGCGCGGGCCTCGGCGGCCTCGTCGGCGGCGCGCATGGCGACCTCGGCCGACGGTGAGTCGGGCGCCGCCACGGTGCACCGCAGGTGCGGCTCGCCGGCGCGCAGCGCCACGGTGCCGACCGCGTGGCAGGACGCCACCACGCGCACGTGGGTCGTCGACAGGGTGGCGACCGCGGCCGGCCGGTGGGGTGCCGGAGTCGTGGCGATGCCCGCCGCGACCGAGCCGGCGACCACGACCCCGACGGCGGCGCCCACGATCCCGACGAGGCGGCGGACGTGCGCCGCGCGCTCGCCCAGGTCCGGCGACGGCGTGCCCACCGGGTCCGGTTCCATCTCGAACTCGATGACCGTCTCGAGGTGAGCCCGGCGGCTCACTGGCGCGGTGGTCATGGTGCGTTCCTTCGTGGTGTGCGGTGAACGTGATGAGCCGCCCCTCGCGGCCCTGATACGTCCAACCTGCTCCGCGGCGCGCCGCGCCGGATCAGGGGGTCCCCCTGGTCCTGCCGCACCGGCGGTGGTCCGGCGCTGTGGGTGAGCGCTGGCAGGCTGGGCGCGTGACCCCCTCCACCACCCGTGACGCCGCCCTCGCCGTGCTCCGCCGCCTGGTGGGTGACCCGGCCGCGCAGTTCCACGACGGGCAGTACGAGGCGATCGAGACGCTCGTCGACGAGCACCGCCGGGCGCTCGTCGTGCAGCGCACCGGGTGGGGCAAGTCGGCGGTGTACTTCGTCGCGACGATGCTGCTGCGCGAGCGCGGCGCCGGCCCCACCGTGCTGGTCTCGCCGCTGCTGGCGCTCATGCGCGACCAGGTCGCCGCCGCCGAGCGCGCCGGGGTGCGGGCCGTGGCCATCAACTCGACCAACGCCCACGAGTGGGACGACCTGCTGCGTCGGCTCGCGGCCGACGAGGTCGACGTCCTGCTGGTCTCGCCCGAGCGGCTCAACAACCCCGCGTTCCGCGAGAACCAGCTGCCGGCCCTGGTGAGACGCCTCGGCATGCTCGTCGTCGACGAGGCGCACTGCATCAGCGACTGGGGGCACGACTTCCGACCCGACTACCGGCGGCTGCGGGACCTCATCGCGACGATGCCCGAGGGCGTGCCGGTGCTCGCGACGACCGCGACGGCGAACAGCCGGGTGGTCGCGGACGTGGCCGAGCAGCTGGGCAACGACGGCGCGGTCGACGTGCTCACCATCCGCGGCCCGCTGGCCCGGGCGTCCCTGCGGCTCGGCGTGCTGCGTCTGCCGGACGCCAGGACGCGGCTCGGCTGGCTGCTCAGCCACCTGGGCGACCTGCCCGGGTCCGGCATCATCTACACGCTCACGGTGGCGGCCGCGCAGGACACGGCCCGGCTGCTGCGCGAGGCCGGCCACGACGTGCGCGCGTACACCGGCCAGACCGACCCGACCGACCGTGAGGACGCCGAGGCCGCCCTCAAGGCCAACGCGGTCAAGGCGCTGGTGGCCACCAGCGCGCTGGGCATGGGCTTCGACAAGCCGGACCTCGGCTGGGTGCTGCACCTCGGGGCGCCGTCGTCGCCGGTCGCCTACTACCAGCAGGTGGGCCGTGCCGGCCGAGCGACGGCCAGCGCCGACGTCCTGCTGCTGCCCGGCACCGAGGACCCCGACATCTGGCAGTACTTCGCCACGGCGTCGATGCCGAACCAGGACCGGGCCGAGCGGGTGATCGCGGAGCTGTCGGACCGGCCGCTGTCCACGCCCGCGCTGGAGGCGCTGGTCGACATCCGCCGGACGCCGCTCGAGCTGCTGCTCAAGGTGCTCGACGTGGACGGCGCGGTGCGCCGCGTGCAGGGCGGCTGGGTGGCCACGGGGCAGCCGTGGACCTACGACGCCGAGCGGTACGCCCGCATCGCCGCGGCGCGCCAGGCCGAGCAGCAGCACATGCTCGACTACGAGCGGACCGACGGCTGCCGCATGGAGTTCCTGCAGCGCAGCCTGGACGACGAGACCGCGGCGCCGTGCGGCCGCTGCGACGGCTGCGCGGGGGTCTGGTACCCGCGCGACGTGGTCGACGACGCCGCGGTCTCGGCCGAGCGCTCGCTCGACCGCGTCGGCGTGCCGGTCGATCCGCGGGTGCAGTGGCCCGTGGGCGCCGACCGGCTCGGCCTGCCCGTGCGCGGCCGCATCGCCGTCGAGGAACGGGCCGCCGAGGGGCGGGCGCTCGCCCGGCTGACCGACCTGGGCTGGGGGACCGCCCTGCGCGAGGTGTTCGCCGCGGGCGCCGCGGACGCGCCCGTCACCCGGGCGATGCTCGACGGCTGCGTGCGGGTGCTCGCGCAGTGGGGCTGGGACGAGCGGCCGGTCGCCGTGGTGGCGCTGCCGTCGCGGCGCCGTCCGGTGCTGGTCGACTCCCTGGCGCGCGGCCTCGCCGAGATCGGGCGGCTGCCGTACGCGGGTGCCCTCGCGCTGCGTGACGGGGGTCCGCGCGGTGAGCCGGGCGGGAACAGCGCCTTCCGGCTGGCCGGCGTGTGGGACCGGTTCGACGCCTCGACGCTCGTGGTCCTGCCCGGCCCGGTCCTGCTGGTGGACGACCTGGTGGACAGCCGCTGGACCATGACCGTCGCGGCGCGGGAGCTGCGCCACGCCGGGGCGTCGGCCGTGCTGCCGTTCGCGCTCGCGCTGCGGGGCTGAAGCGCGCAGTCCGCCTGCGCACTTGTTGCGCGCGGTGGTCCCGGGTGCGCTAGACATCTTCTCGACCGTGGTTGCTGGCCGGCGGGGACGCCGAGCCACGTCCGGGACGCCGAGGGGCGTGCCGGGCGAGTGACGAACAGCGCCGCGACCCCCTCGATGGAGGTCTCTGATGAGCACCCCTGCGCGGCGCTTCGTCGTCGCTGTCCTGTCCGGCGCGGCCCTCCTGGTGGGCGCGTGCGCGTCGGCCGGGTCCGCTGCGCCCGTCGCGCTGCCGCCGGCCAACGGCCAGTTCGACTACCAGCTCGGCGGCGCGTACACGCCGTCGTCCACCGTGAAGATCGTGGACCGCGACCGGCTCGACGACCCCGCGGCCGGCACGTACAACGTCTGCTACGTCAACGCCTTCCAGACGCAGCCCGACGACGCCACCTGGTGGAAGACGAACCACGACGACCTGCTGCTGAAGAAGGCGAACGGCTCGTACGTGATCGACAGCGCCTGGGACGAGATGCTGCTGGACACGTCGACCGCGGCGAAGCGCACGAAGCTGCTCGCGATCGTCGGCGGGTGGATCGACGGTTGCAAGGCGGACGGGTTCAGCGCCGTGGAGCCGGACAACCTCGACAGCTACAGCCGCAGCGGCAAGCGGCTGACCCGGCAGAACAACGCCGACTTCGCGAAGCTCCTGGCCGCCAGGGCGCACGCGGACGGTCTCGCGATCGCGCAGAAGAACGACTCGTCGATGGCGTCGAGCGGGCGGGCGATCGGGTTCGACCTCGCCATCGTGGAGGAGTGCCAGGTGTACGACGAGTGCGGCGACTTCACCTCGGTCTACGGCACGCAGGTGTACGAGATCGAGTACACGGACAACGGCGGGACGGCGAACTTCACGAAGGCGTGCACCGCCCGGGGCGCGACGACGAGCGTGATCCTCCGCGACCGCGACGTGGTGCCCAAGGGCACGAGCGGATACGTGTACAAGTTCTGCTGACGTCGGCCACGTCACACTGCCCACCGCCTGGACTCACGGGACCCCGCGGCGCTGCGTGCCCTAGTTTTGGCCCGTGACCGCACCTCTCTCCCCGAGCGACGCCACGCAGTCCGCTGCGCCGAACCCCGCGAGCCACGAGGTCCCCGAGCCCCTGCGCAACGACGTCCGCGTGCTGGGCGAGTTCCTCGGGCGGGTGCTGCGCGAGGCGGGCGGGGACGACCTCCTGGCCGACGTCGAGGCCCTGCGCGAGCTCGCGATCCGGGCGCACAACGGTCCCGACGCCGAGGCGCTGGCGCAGGCCGAGGAGCTGGTGGCGGGCTTCACCATGGCCCGCGCCGAGGAGGTCGCACGGGCGTTCACGTGCTACTTCCACCTGGCCAACACCGCGGAGGAGTACCACCGGGTGCGGGTCCTGCGGGACCGCGAGGCCAGCCTGCTGCCGCACCACCTGGCCCCGGACGACTCGCTGCCCTCGGCCGTCGCGCAGCTCGCCGACGAAGTGGGCGAGGACGTCGCCCGGCAGCGGCTGGCGGAGCTCGAGTTCCGGCCGGTCTTCACGGCGCACCCCACCGAGGCGCGTCGCCGCGCGGTGTCGAGCTCGATCCGGCGGATCGCCGAGCTCGTCGCCGAGCGGGACCTGCGCTACATCGGCGGCATGTCGCTGGCCGAGAACGACCGCCGGCTGCTGGCCGAGATCGACACCCTCTGGCGCACCGCGCCGCTGCGCGAGGCGAAGCCGTCGGTGCTGGACGAGGTCCGCACCGTGCTCAACGTGTTCGAGGCGACGCTGGCCGACGTGCTGCCGGCCGTGTACCGACGCCTGGACGACTGGCTGCTGGCCGACGCCGCGGGGACCACGGCTCCCGCGGTGCGCCCGTTCGCCCGGCTGGGCACGTGGATCGGCGGGGACCGCGACGGCAACCCCAACGTCACGGCGCAGATCACCGAGGAGGCCGCGGCGATGGCGTCCGAGCACGCGCTGCTCGAGCTGGAGTCGTCCGCGCGCAAGACCGCGCACGGGCTCACGCTCGCCGCGTCCGGCACCCCCGCGTCGAGCGAGCTCACCGCGCTCTGGCAGAAGCAGCGCGGCCTGTCGGCGGCCCTGGCCGCCCGGATCGCCGGCGACGCGCCCAACGAGCCGCACCGCCGGGTGGTCTACTTCCTGGCCGAGCGGATCGCCGCGACGCGCACCCGCAACGCCGACCTCGGCTACGGCTCGGCCGACGAGCTGACGGCCGACCTCGACGTGGTGCAGCGCTCGCTCGCCGCGGCGGGCGCCACCCGCTCCGCGTTCGGCGACCTGCAGCGGCTCATCTGGCAGGTGCAGACCTTCGGGTTCCACCTGGCCGAGCTCGAGGTGCGTCAGCACTCGCAGGTGCACGAGGGCGCGCTGGCCGACCTGGCGAAGAACGGCGTCGACGGCCCGCTGGAGCCGCGCACGGTCGAGGTCCTGGACACGTTCCGCGCGATCGGCGCCGTGCAGCGCCGCTACGGGGTGCTCGCCGCCCGGCGGTACATCGTGTCCTTCACGCAGTCCGCCGAGCACCTCGCCGCCGTCTACCAGCTGGCCGAGATCGCGTTCGCGGGCGTCGACGCGCCGATCATCGACGCGGTGCCGCTGTTCGAGACGTTCGCGGACCTCGAGGCGTCGGTGGACATCCTCGAGGGGTCCCTGGCGCTCCCGCAGGTGCAGCGCCGGCTCGCCGAGAACGGCCGCCGCGTCGAGGTCATGCTCGGCTACTCGGACTCGTCCAAGGACGTCGGCCCGGTGTCCGCCACGCTCACGCTCGACACGGCGCAGCGCCGGATCACCGAGTGGGCGCGCCGCAACGACATCGTGCTCACCCTGTTCCACGGCCGCGGCGGCGCGCTCGGACGCGGCGGCGGCCCCGCCAACCGCGCGCTGCTCGCGCAGCCCCCGGGCTCGGTCGACGGCCGGTTCAAGCTCACCGAGCAGGGCGAGGTCATCTTCGCCCGCTACGGCGACCCCGTGATCGCCGCGCGGCACATCGAGCAGGTCGCCGCGGCGACCCTGCTGGCCGGTGCGCCGTCGGTGGAGCGCCACAACGCGGCGGCCACCGAGCGGTTCGCACCGCTGGCCGCGAAGCTCGACGAGGCCTCGCGCGTCCGGTTCCACGAGCTGGTCAAGGCCCCCGGGTTCCCGCAGTGGTTCGCCGAGGTCACGCCGCTCGAGGAGGTCGGCATGCTGCCGATCGGCTCGCGTCCCGCCCGCCGCGGCCTCTCGGTGGAGTCGCTCGACGACCTGCGCGCGATCCCGTGGGTGTTCTCCTGGTCGCAGGCGCGCATCAACCTGGCCGGCTGGTACGGGCTGGGCACGGCGCTGGCGGCGACGGACGACCTCGCCGAGCTGCGCGAGGCGTACGCCCAGTGGCCGCTGTTCGCCACGATGATCGACAACGTCGAGATGTCGCTGGCCAAGACCGACGAGCGCATCGCCGAGCGGTACCTCGCGCTCGGCGACCGCGACGACCTCGCGCAGCTGGTGCTCGACGAGATGGCGCTGACCCGGCAGTGGGTGCTCGACATCACGGAGAGCGAGGCGATCCTGTCGCGCCGGCGCATCCTCGGCCGCGCCGTGCAGCTGCGCAGCCCCTACGTCGACGCCCTGTCGCTGCTCCAGCTGCGCGCGCTGCGCGGGCTGCGTACCGGCGATGCCCCCGAGCAGGCCGACGAGCTCCGCCGCCTCCTGCTGCTCACCGTCAACGGCGTGGCCGCCGGGCTCCAGAACACCGGCTGACGCTCCCGGTCGGCTCAGGGACCCGTGGGGCCGAACCGCTCGGTGCGGATGCGCTCCGGGTCGTGACCGAGGTCGACCAGCGCGTCGGCCACGGCCTCGACGAACGGCGTCGGCCCGCAGACGAAGACGTGCGCGCGCTCGTCCGGCGCGAAGCAGGCGTCCTGCAGCAGCCCGGGGTCGATGCGGCCGACCGGACCCTGCCAACCCTCAGGCCCGCGCCGGGTCCACACGCGCGTGATCTCGACGTCGGCACCCAGCGCCTCGAGCTCGTCCGCGTAGATGGCGTCCGCCGGCGTGCGCACCGAGACGATCAGCCGGAACGGCGCGCGGCTGCCGGCCAACCGCCGCGTGCGCAGCATCGACATGAGCGGGACCAGGCCGGACCCGCCGCCGATCAGCTGCACGGGGTGCGGGTCGGTGGGCTGCCAGACGAACCAGTGGCCCACGGGTCCGCGGAGCTCGACCTCGTCGCCCACCTGCAGGTCCTCGGTGAGATAGGGCGAGACCTCGCCGTCGTCGACCACCTGGATGGTCAGCGCGATGTGCTGGTCGTGGCCCGCCGGGTCCGGGGGGCGTCCGGGCAGGCCCATCGTGCCGGCCGATGCCAGCGAGTAGGAGCGCTGCGTGGAGTAGCCGTCCTCGGCGGTGAGCCGGATGTCGACGTGCTGCCCGGCGAGCGCCCCGCGCCACCCGGGCACGTCGAGCTCGAGCGTCATCGCGGTCGGGGTCTCGGTGGTGCGGGCGACCAGGGTGCCGACCATCCAGGGCAGCGCGTACAGCTCGGTGTCGGGGGAGGGGGTGGTGGTCACGCTCAGTCTCCCCAGTACCGCTGCTCCTTCCAGGGGTCGCCGTAGGCGTGGTACCCGAGCCGCTCCCAGAAGCCCCAGGTGTCCTCGGTCATCAGGTCGAGGCTGCGCACCCACTTGGCGGACTTCCAGAAGTACAGGTGCGGGACGAGCAGCCGCGCGGGCCCGCCGTGCTCGGGGGGCAGGGGAGCGCCGTCGTACTGGTAGGCGATCCACGCCTTGCCGCCGCGCAGGTCCGCCAGCGGCAGGTTGGTGGTGTACCCGCCGTCGCAGTGCGCCATGGCGTACTGCTCCTCGGGGGCGATCTCGACGCCGTCGAGCAGCGTGTCCAGGGAGATGCCCCGCCACGCCGAGTCGAGCTTGGTCCACTTGGTGACGCAGTGGATGTCCTTGACGATGTCGTCGTGGGGCAGGTGCGTGAGCTCCGACCAGGTCCAGCTGGCGCGCGTCGCGCCGCCGGACGTGATCGAGAAGGTCCACGTGGACAGGTCGGCGCGCGGCGTCGGACCCGCCGACAGCACCGGGAAGCCCCGCTCCAGGTACTGCCCGGGCGGGATGCGGGGGTCGACCTCACGCTTGCCGCGGAAACCGCGGGAGATGATCGCCATCAGGGGGCCGTGCGGTTCGACATGGTCACTCCCGGGGTCGGAGACGCTCCGGCTCATCATGCGGCCAGCCCCGGGGGATGCGCCAGAGGCCGGTCCGAGATTCGGACCGGCCTCTGAACTGTGCGTTTGTCGAGCGGGGTCAGCCGCGCGAGTAGACCACGCGCGGGCCGCCCGAGGCGGACCCGGAGCCGCCGCTGGTGCCACG